>JAEZDV010000262.1 GCA_023417985.1 Actinomycetes bacterium
GGTTGCGGCCCCTTTCGGCTGGACCCTCGGTCAGAGCGCGGTCGCAGCCACCAGGGCGACCGCTGCGACGGTGCCTTCCAGCGCCGCGCCCAGGACGTCACCGTTGAGACCGCCGAACCGGCGAACACAGTGCTGCACGAACAACACCGTCAGCAGCAGCGCCGCGAGGACGGCCACCGGTCCGAGCCACGGGACCTCGGGGGTGACCAGGGTGCCCGCAGCCGTCGCCGCCACCGTCCACAAGATGATCGGTGCGCCGCCCTGGGTGCCCGCGACGAGGCTGCCGAAGCGGCTGCCCGGGGCCGCGGGGAGCCCCCGGCGGCACGCGAGAACCACCGCGACCCGCCCCACGATCACCGCGACGACGAGAGCTGCCCATGCGTCGTCGTACGCGAGCGTGCCGAATGCGCTCGCCTGGATGCCGAGCACGACGAACAGGGCGGCGACGCCGAAGGGACCCGCTCCGCCGCTGTGCATCACCTCGCGGGCGCGTTCGGGTGGTCCGTAACACCCCAGTCCGTCTGCGGTGTCGCTCAGACCGTCGACGTGCATGCCTCGGGTCCCGGCCGTGAGGACACCGACACACAGCAACCCTGCCGCGAAGGACGGCGCACCGGCGGTGGATGCGAGCCAGGCCACTGCTGCTGCCGCGGCGCCCAGCACGACACCTGCGACGGGTGCGGAGGAGATCGCCCGGCCCGCGACCGCCTTGTCGATGTCGCGGGGTCCCCGTACGGGAAGGACCGTCAGCCAGGAGAGAGCGAGCGCCACACCCTCGGTCCAGCGGCGCACCATCAGCCGACGGACTTGGCGGGAGCCTCGTCGCGGGTGCTCACTCCGGCCTCGGAGAAGGTCGCCATGTTCGCCAGGATCTCCACCGCGCCCTGGAGCACGGGAAGGGCAGTCACTGCCCCCGACCCTTCACCCAGGCGCATGTTCAGGTCGAGGATGGGTTCGAGGCGGAGATGGCGCAGAGCGATGGTGTGCGCAGGTTCGGCGGACCTGTGCCCGGCGACCCACCAGCGTGCCGCGCCCGGTGTCAGCTCCTCTGCGACCATCGCTGCTGCGGTCACGACCACGCCGTCGAGGATCACCGGTGTGCGACGGACCGCCGCCTGGGACAGGAAGCCGGCCATCGCGGCGAAATCGGCGCCGCCCGTCGTCCGCAGCAGTGCGATCGGATCGCGGGTGTGCGGCCGGGCGCGGCGCATGGCGTCGCGAATGGCGGTGACCTTGCGCATCCAGCCGGCGTCGTCGACTCCGGTGCCGCGACCGACGGCCGCGACGGGTTCGGTGCTGGTGAGCGTGGCGATGAGAACGGTGGCGGGGGTGGTGTTGCCGATACCCATGTCGCCGGCGACGAGCAGGTCGGCGCCCTCGTCGACCTCCCGGTCGGCCAGCGCACGGCCCGTCTCCACCGCGCGCACCGTTTCCTCCTGGGTCAGGGCGTCCTCGCGGTCGATGCTGCCGCTCGAGCGGCGGATCTTGTACTCGGAGACCTCGGTGGGGGTGTCGCCGTCCACGGCCATGTCGACGACGCGGACCCCGGCTCCGGCTGCGGCGGCGAGGACGTTGACCGCCGCGCCGCCCGCAGCGAGGTTCGCGACCATCTGCGCGGTCACCTCGGGCGGGTAGGCCGAAACACCGTTGCGCGCGACACCGTGATCGCCGGCGAAGACCACGACGCGGGGACGCCGGAACGGGTGCGGCGGAACCTCACCCTGGCACGCTGCGATCCAGCAACCGAGTTCCTCGAGGCGGCCGAGCGAGCCGAGGGGCTTGGTCAGGTCCCGCTGCCGTGCCTCGGCGACGAGACGTACCTCCCGGTCCGGTGCGGTCAGCTGGGGGAACTCGATGGCGGCGGGGGAGCCGGGGGTGCTGGTCACATGTCACCTCTCGCGTGTGGAATCACCGCTGACGCTATCAATTGGGCAGGTGGCAGAAATCTGACGATAGATGTCTTCTCTGCCACTTTTCGTCGGGTCGCGCTGCCAGCAGGCTGAGGCTATGGCGGACATCACCGTGATCATCCTCTTTCTGCTCGCGCTCTCGGCTGCACCCGAGGTCGGCCGCCTCTTCCCACCCGTCGCACCCCGGTGGGCGGGCAGGGCATGGTGGCGGAACAACGCGTTCCGGCCTCCGGAAACAAGGTCCACAGAAACACCGTCTCCGGAAACACCACGGCCGCGGCTCCGCTCATCCGAGGACGAGCAGGCCGCGGCCGAAAGCCACGATGTGTGCCGACCGGGCGACGATGCCTAGACGGCGTCGCCGGCCTTGACGCGGGGGAGCGGCGCACGCAGCTTCCTGATCTGCGACGCACGCACGAACGCGTACCAACCCAGCCCGAACCCGCCCTGCGAGGAGTCGGGAAAACGTTCGCGAACCTTCCGGTTGACGAGGCGGCCGAGGTAGATGCCCTCGATGACCATCAGCAGCATCAGCAGGAACATCGCCAGCGTGACGTACTGCTGCACGACCGGGCCGAGGAACATCGACATGATCAGCAGCAGCGCGAGCGGCATGAACAGGCCGACGAGATTGCGCCGGCTGTCGACGAGGTCGCGGACGTAAGCACGCTCGGGACCGCGGTCGCGGGGAAGAAGGAACTTCTCCTCACCGGCGAGCATCCGGTTCCGGCGCTCGGACGCGGCGGCCCGGCGCTCGGCTGCAGCTGCTTTGCGCTGGTCTTTCGACTGTGACTTGCGCGCGGCTTTACGCCGCTCGCGTGCTTCTTTCGCAGTCATCGGAGCCGGCGCGACCGGGCCGCGGCGGCGGCTCTCGGCGTCGCGACGTTTGGGTGTGGGGCGGCCCTTGCCGGTAGTGACCTTCGGGGCGGCAGCGGCAGCCTCCCCGTCGGGCAGGGCCTCGGGCACGGGAACCTCGTGGTCGGCGGACTTGTCGGAACCGCCGCGGCGTAGCAACTTCACCCTTCCAATCTATGGGATATTCGCGAGAACGGGGAAATCAGGATGCACTATCACCCTCTCGGGCGGCTCGTGCGAGAGGAATACATCAGGGCGCGGTACCGTTGAGGCATCCGGGTCCGACAGAACCACTGGTCCGACACGAAATACAGGGAGCGCCCATGACTGTGCACCAAGAAACCGCCACTCACGGCGTCGTCCTGACCGAGGCCGCCGCCTCCAAGGCGAAGGCACTTCTCGATCAGGAGGGCCGTGACGACCTCGCACTGCGTATCGCCGTGCAGCCCGGCGGCTGCGCGGGCCTCCGGTACCAACTCTTCTTCGACGACCGCAGCCTCGACGGCGACCTGACCGTGGACTTCGGCGGCGTCAAGCTCTCCGTGGACCGGATGAGTGCTCCGTACGTCGAAGGTGCGTCGATCGACTTCGTCGACACCATCGAGAAGCAGGGCTTCACGATCGACAACCCGATTGCCACCGGCTCCTGCGCCTGCGGCGACTCCTTCAACTGACGTGAGCTGACGGCCGGCGGTCAGTACTGACC
>JAEZDV010000275.1 GCA_023417985.1 Actinomycetes bacterium
CCGCGGCCCCCGCCCCCGGCCGCCGCCCCCCCCCCACGATCGTGTGCCGGGCGGTCAGCTGCCGATCGAGAACCCTGCGTCCACGTCGGCGCTCGAGTAGGACTGGAAGGCGATGTGCGTGACGGTCTTCGTCACGCCTTCGACCTTGTTGATGCCGCGAGTGACCACTTCGGCGATCTGCTCGTGGTCACGCACGCGCACGAGAGCCACCAGGTCGACGTCCCCGGCACACGAATACACCTTGTCGACTCCGGCGAGGTCGGCGACCGCTTGGGCGGTCTCCGGAATGCGGTGTGCTTCGGCGTCGATCAGGACGATGGCGTTGATCATGAGGGCTCCTTGCCTTCCTCGGGTTCCATCAGACTATGTGGTCGTCCGCTCGCCGGGTGTCTCCGCCGAGACGGCCCGGGCGTCGCGTGCCAGTTCTGCCCACTCGTGCCAGCGGCCGGCCCCTCGAGCGGGCTCGCACCAGCCGTGGCTCGTGCGGACGATCCGGACACCTCCGGAGTCGAGCCACCGGGCCACCAGGCCCAGTTCCTCCGGCGACGCGCCCCGGAACGGCCCCGGTGCCGGCCGGACCGTCTCCGCGGCCGCAGTGACGGCCTCCACGACCGGCATCGGTGGCACACCTCGGGGCGCGACGCCGGCGGACGCGAGCCTTCCGGCTCGTACGACTGCGAACTCCCAGCCGCCCTGATCGCGTGGGCGGGCCGCGACGAGTTCGTCCACAGCGGCGAGAGCAGCGAGTCGCTGGGTGCGTCGCAGAGCGAGCAGAGTGCCGGCGGCGCGGTCGCGAAGGCGGGCGGCGTTCTCGAACAACTCGTCGCGCACGAGCTGGTCGAGGCGGTCGTGCAGGTCGTGGAGGACGGCGTCGTCGGTTCCACGGATCACCGTGCGGGCCCGCTCGACCTGCCGCGAGTACGCGGGCGGGTCCTGGACTCCGAACGCCGCGGCCGCGCATGCACCCACCGCCTCGGGTGGACACCGGTCCCCGTGTGTGCCCGTCCGGCCGATGCGGCGCGTACAAGTGCGGACTCCGCACAGTTCGGCGAGGTGGGCGGCGACCTCGGCTGCGGCCGCGCGAGCCGAGAACGGTCCGATCGCGTCGGTCGCGGGGGTGCGGCTCACCGAGAAACGGGGGAACGTCTCGTCGGTGAGCACGATCCACCAGCCGCGCATCGGATATTTCGAGCGCCGGTTGTACGGCGGTGCGTGGGCGGCCAGCAGTCGCAGTTCGCGCACTCCGGCTTCGAGGGCGTGCGCGCACTCGACGTGGTCGATGCGGGTGGTGACCGCGACCATCTCGCGCAGCCGCGGCCGGGTTTCCGACCCGGTGAAATAGGAGCGGACCCGCCGGTGGAGATCGACGGCGGTGCCGACGTAGAGCACCTCGTCGGAGGGACCGCGAAACATGTAGACGCCCGGCCGTCGCGGCAGATGCGCGGCCAGGGTTCGCTTGGCCCGTTGCTCGCTGGTGACGGCGGGGATGTAGTCGCGGAGTTCGGTGAGACTGTGGACGCCGAGATTGCCGACGCGCTCGATGAGCGCGTGCAGGACGTCCACGGTGGCGCGGGCGTCGTCGAGTGCACGGTGGGTGGGCTGCGTCGAGACGTGGAAGAGCTGGGCGAGTGCCGACAGCTTCACCGAGGGCGCCTCGTCGCGGCCCAGGACGCGGCGGGCCAGTTTGACCGTGCACACCACCGGGAACCGCGGCCACGCGGTGCCGCAGCGGGCGGTGGCGGCCTTGAGGAACCCGACGTCGAACCCGGCGTTGTGGGCGACGAGTACCGACCCTTCGGCGAATTCGAGAAACGCCGGCAGGACTTCCTCGATCTTCGGTGCGGCGTACACCATTGCGGTCGTGATCCCGGTGAGCTGCACGATGTGCGGAGGAATCGCGCGACCGGGGTCGATCAGTGTCGCGAACTCGCCCAATACTTCACCTCCGCGGATCTTGACCGCGCCGATCTCCGTGATCGCGTCGTCACCTGCCCTGCCTCCGGTCGTTTCCAGGTCGACGACGACGAACGTGGTGTCTCGGAGGGGAGTGTCCAATTCGTCGAAACCGAGCTGCACTCCGCGCCCCGAGTCGACGAATTGTTGTGGCGACGTCATGCGGGTGAGCCTAGGAATCGGCACCGACACGAGGATCGCCCCCTCGATCCGGATCCCCGGGCCGGGACCCGCGGGCCGGCCGTAACGACCCCGGAAAACGCACGTGTTACGGACTCCGCAGGCCGGGCGAGACGAGGGTCACACGGCGGTGTCGGTTTGGGATCCGAGGCGCCCGGGGAGCGCCGAAACATACCGAAGGGCCTGCTCGGTAGGGTCGGCGGGGAGTGGGGGAGGCGCCACTGTGCCCGGACGGTCGAAAAAGCCGGAGACCAGGGGAGGCGCTCGTGGGCGCTCCGGGCATTCGTGGCCCGAGGAAGAATCGACACACCCGGCATCGAGCGCAAAGCAGACCGGTCGTTATTCCGTTGTTACCGAATGTGCGCAATCGCCGAGATTTCGGCCGAAATCAGAGCAAAGGGGACATCCTGCACCAGGGCCACTCGACTTCTCCGTTGCCGTTTCGTAACCTGATCGAGACCAAGCGGAGAGTTTTCCGGCCCACTCCCGGTGCCGGAGCCGCTCGGTAACCGCCTAATCGGAGGCTTCCACTACGGAGCATCCGAGCCGGGGACCCACTAAGTATCTGGGGTGAATCCCTTCTGCCGCTCGCGGCGAAGGGTAGGGCTGACTTCCGGCCCGAACCCGTCAGCTAACTCGGTCGGCGGGTGAACGGAAGAATGGAGCACCCCCCTCGTGGTTTCGCAGAACAACAAGCGCACCGTTCGGCGCGCGCTCGTCGCCGGAGCCATCGCGCTCGGCGCAGTGACCGTTTCCGCCGGCCCTGCCGCCGCGGACCCCGTGAACATCCCCGGAGTCGGTACGTTCGACCTCCCCGCCGGCGTCAGCCTGCCGCCCGAGGTCGCCGACCTCGTTCCTCAGCAGCCGAGCGCTGCCCCCACGCCGGCGGCGTACACCGCCCCGTTCACTTCGGTCGGCCAGCGTGCGGCCGACGCCGCTCAGAGCAAGATCGGAGCTCCCTACGTCTACGGTGCCGCCGGCCCGAATTCGTTCGACTGCTCCGGTCTGGTGCAGTGGGCCTACCAGCAGGCCGGCGTCAACGTCCCGCGCACGAGCTACGACCAGGCCGTCGCCGGCCAGGCCGTGAGCATCTCCGACCTGCAGCCGGGCGACGTCGTGTCGTTCTACGGCGGCAGCCACACCGGGATCTACATCGGTGGCGGCAACATCGTCCACGCCTCCACCTCCAGCCAGCCGGTGAAGGTTGCGCCCCTCGACTCGATGCCGGTCGACGGAGCGCGTCGCTTCTGATCGCAGGTTCGTCAACCACGTGGGGGTGTGGGGGGCGGCGAG
>JAEZDV010000306.1 GCA_023417985.1 Actinomycetes bacterium
CGTAGGCACCGGCGCAGCCGACCCAGAACAGGTAGTCGTAGCCCTCGAAGCTGTCCGCATCCTGGCCGAAGACCGGGATGTCGAACTCCATCTCGTTGATCCAGTTGAGACGGTCCTTGGCGTTCTGGCCCCAGGGGTTGCCCTTGTTCTCGAGGTTCTTGAACAGACCCGCGAGCTCGGACGGGAAGTCCGATTCGATGAGCACCTGGTAACGGCGCATATCGATGATGTGGTCGACGTGCTCGATGTCGACCGGGCACTGCTCGACGCACGCACCACAGTTGGTGCAGCTCCACAAGGTTTCGGTGTCGATGACCGGAGCGAGTTCGCCCGCGTCGACCATCGCGGCGGTCTCACCGACGAGCTTGCGCTCGGCTTCGCTGCGAGCCGCCGCCGGAATCTTGGCGAGCGCGGCCTCGTCGGCGTTGCCCTCCGCGTCGACGAGACCGATCTCGTCTCCGCCGATGTCCTTGCGGCCACCGGCCAGCAGGTACGGGGCCTTGGCGTTGCCGTGGTCGCGAAGCGACGTGATGAGCAGCTTGGGCGACAGGGGCTTACCGGTGTTCCAGGCGGGGCATTGGGACTGGCAGCGACCACATTCGGTGCACGTCGTGAAGTCGAGCCAGCCCTTCCATGTGAAGTCTTCGATCCGGCCGGCACCGAAGGTGTCCTTGTCCGGGTCCGCGTCTTCCATGTCGATCGGCTTGCCGCCGGACATCATCGGGCGCGCTGCGCCGAGCGCGACGCCGCCGTCGTCTTCACGCTTGAAGTAGATGTTGAAGAAGGCCGAGAAGCGGTGCCACGCAACACCCCATGTGATGTTGCGGCCGACGATGTAGAGCCACACCATGCCGGACATCAACTTGACGAATGCGAAGACCGAGACCAGTTCGGGGCTCTCAGGGAGGATCCGCGCGACCTGCATTGTGAAGAAGTCGGTGCTCATATGGCCACCGCCGTAGGTGGCGATCTTGCCGGCCTTCACCATGATCATGCCGAGGCCCTCGAGAAGCACGACGGCCTCCACGAAGTACGCGGCCTTGAAGTTGGAGCCGCTGAACCGCGACAACCGGCCGGGCTGGCGCGGGTGGTTGAGCTGACGGATGACGATCAGCGTGAGGATGCCGACCACGGTGCCGATGCCCAGAATCTCGTCGATGAAGTGGTAGACGGCTGTGTTGCCGATGATGGGCCAGTGGAAGTTCGGATCGAACGTCTGGCCGTAGGCCTCGAACCAGACGATCGCACCGAGCAGGAATCCGACCATCACCAGCCAGTGCGCCCAGCCGACGGTACGGAACTTGGTCATCTTCGTGTGCGCGATGAACTCGACGAGCATCTGCTTGAAGCGCGGGAAGAAGGGCCGCCACCGATCCGGGGCAGGCTGACCCACTCGGATGGTCTTGACCATCGTCCACGCACCGCTGATGAACGCGAACCAACACACGAGGCTGAGCAGCACGCCGATCGTGCCCAACGTGATCGTCAGGGCATTCATACGTGGCCTTTCGTGTCGGGGGCAGCACCGAGCCGCCTGGTATAAGCCACCGCATCGTAACGCAGAAGAAGTTACTGGCCGGTAACTTGGATGGAATCCCAAATATGTTACTGGCCGGTAACCGTGTTCGTGCAGCGGGGATGTGTGTGCCCGGCCACGTTAATGGTTAAACCTTTCGCCTACACAGCCAGGCTGCCCTAACTGGGGTCCGGTCCGGAGCTTCGGCGGAGGCGAGCTCCGATGCCGAATCGAGACGATATGCAAAAAATCGCATAACGAAGGCGATGTGATGTCGGTTATGATTCGGGTTCCGGACGTGGCATCCGGGCAATTGTTTCACGTCGGGGGTCTGCGCATGCCACGCGAACAGGGAAATGGGGGCGTCCCTAAGGGTGTGCGCCATGTCACAGAACGGAAACAAATGAGGCTCAAGAAGCTTGCCGTCGTTGCGACGATGACTGCCGCCGCTATGGGGATCGCGGCCGGTACTTCCTACGCAGATCCGGCCGCCCCGTCGGCTGAAGACAAGATCAACTACGAGGTTCGTCCCGAAGGCGAGTCGGTCGTGACCGTCATCGACACCGGCTCGTTCAAGATCTCCGGCGACGGGGAGAGTGTCGAACTCCAGGACAACGACGGCCGCGCGGTCATCAGCCTGCCGCTCGCTGTGCAGCTCGGAGATCTCCAGCTCCCGTTCGAGCGTGAAATCAGCGAAGACGGCAAGACGCTGACCCTCACTCCTGTCCTCGACCCGGCCAAGGCCACCCCGGTCGAGCCCGAGGACAAGGTCGCGATGGGGCTCACGCCTGTCGGCCTGAAGCTGTCCGATGTCGCGTCGCCGGACGAGAACCTCAAGGCCCAGCAGAACTTCGTGTCGCAGCTGGGTATGGCGACCGCGATCGGCACCGTCGCAGGCGCGATCATCGGGTGTGTCGTGGGAGCCATCCCCGGGAGCATCGTTCCGGGTGCCGGCACGATCCTCGGGTGCGCGGCCGGTGCGGGCGTCGGCGGCACCATCGGAGCCTTCGTCGCAGGCGGTCCGACAGCAGTTTTCGCCGGTATCGCAGTCGTCGAGACGCTTCTGGCGGCTCCAGGCACCAGCGAGTGGGCGAAGTAGCACTCTGCACGCAGGGCAACGGCCCCGTCACCTCATCGGGCGGGTTCTAGCGATCCCCGCAACACCCTGGATTCAGGGAGTTGCGGGGATCGTGGTTTCTGCAGAGTTGAAGGTCCGGTTCTTCGAGGCACTCGACCGCGAGTACGGCAACGTCACCGTGCGTTTTGCGTGATCTACTGACAGTCGTCTAAGCCATCAGTGTTGCGAGGATGCCTAGAACCCGTCATCGGTGGCGGGGCCGTTGTCCGTCATTGTGGGAGAGACGGATTGAGAGGCGATGGCGAGGGAATGGTCGACAGCCGACCGTCGTGGACCTCGGCGACCCGGTCTGTGGCACCGAGGAGCGAGCGGTCGTGCGTGACGAGAACTGTGGCAGTATGCCGCTCCCGTGACAAACGGGTAATCAGCTCGACGATTTCCTCCCCACGCTCCTGATCGAGAGCGCTGGTCGGCTCGTCGACGAGAAGCACAGTCGGCTCGTTCATCAATGCGCGCGCGATGTTCACCCGCTGGCGCTGGCCACCCGACAGCGCGTGCGGTCTGCGGTCGGCGTGATCTGCCATGCCGACCGATTCGAGCAACGACATCGCTCGGGACCTCGCCTCGCGGGTCGAGCGCCCGTCGATCCAGGCCATCACCTGAAGTTGCTCGGCAGCCGTGAGCGACGGTACGAGGTTGGACTGCTGGAAGACGATCCCGATGGTGTGCCGCCGCAGTTCCGCGAGACGAGCGCGAGACAGGCCGGACGTGGCGACACCGTCGATCTCGACCGTTCCGGAATCGGGAGCGATCAGGGTGGCGGCCACCGCCAGCAGGCTCGATTTACCGGAGCCGGACGGGCCGACCACCGCGGTGACCGTGCCGGCGGGCACGTCCAGGGTGACGTCGTCCAAGGCGAGCACACGGTCGTCACCGTCGGCGTAGGTGAGGGAGATATCGGACATGATCAGACTCATCGGGCACTTCCCAGAGCGGTGAGGGGGTCGACGGAGGTGATACGGCGAACGGCGATCGCCGCGCCGAGGGATCCGAGCACGATCATCACTGCGGCCGGCACCAAGAGGGTGGCCGGCGTCAGCGCGAACGGAACGGACCCGGACAGTGCTGCACCGGCAGCGGCCGCGAGCGCTGTGCCGAGGGCGGTACCACCGATGAGCACGACGAGAGCTTGTCCGAGGGCGTCTCGGACGAGACGGCCGGTGGAGGCTCCCAATGCTTCGAGCACGGCGATGTCGCCGCTGCGCTGGATGGTCCACACGGTGAAGAAGGCGCCGATCACGAGTGCGGAGATGACGAAGAGGAATCCGCGCATCAATTGGAGCGAGCCGTTCTCCGAGGCATAGGAGCCGATCGCGGACAGCGACGCGCTCTTCGACACGGTCGTCGTCCCTGCGAGACGGTCGGTGGCGGTGGCGTCGAAATCGTCAGTGGTGCGGAGCGCGACGAATGTGGCGGTGCGGTCCGCGCC
>JAEZDV010000315.1 GCA_023417985.1 Actinomycetes bacterium
GCCGCGAACTCTGCGCCGCGGCGGTCGAGGATGCCGAGCACGCTCGGGGTGAGGTGCCGAAGCTCGGTCTCGTCCACTGCGAGGTCACTCGGTGACGGTCGGCGGTGCGGTGAGGAACGGACGCAGTTCGAGCCATTCATGGATGGGTTTTCCTCCGGCCCCGGGCGCCGCGGAAAGCTCGCCTGCCAGTTCGACAGCACGGTCGTAGCTGTCGACGTCGATCACCATCCACCCGGCGATGAGGTCCTTGGTCTCGGCGAACGGACCGTCGGTGACGGGCGGGCGACCTTCGCCGTCGTACCGGACGAAGGTGCCTTCCGGGGCGAGCGCCTGTCCGTCCACGAATTCGCCGGTTCCTTCGAGCCGGGCGGCGAAGTCGTTCATGTACCGGATATGCGCGGAGACCTCGTCCGGTGTCCACTGGTCCATCGGCACGTCGTTGACGGACACCGGGGCGCCTCGGTAGTGCTTGAGCAGCAGGTACTTGGCCATCGTCTTCTCCTCGGTGCTGATGCGACCCATTCTGGTCGCCTTCACTGCAGAGACGGAGCCGATGACGGATTCTCGACATCGCACCGGGACTTTTCTTTCCGGGCGAGGACCGGTGCCGGCGTCGCGCGGGTGCGCACGGCGCTGGCGGCACACAGAATCACGACGAGTCCTCCGGCGACGACCGGCCAGGTGAGAGGTTCGTGCAAGAGCAACGCGGCCCAGCAGATCGTCATGACGGGCTGGGTGAGCTGAATCTGGCTGACCCGGGCCATCGGCCCGATCGCCAGACCTCGATACCACGCGAAGAACCCCAGGAACATGCTCACCGCTCCCAGATACGCGAAGGCCGCCCACTCGGGCAGCGTGCCGGTGGGCATCCGGTCCGTCATGGACTGCGCGGTGAGCACGATCGTGACGGGCATGCTCAGCACCAGCGCCCAGGAGATGGTTTGCCACGCGCCGAGTTCCCGAGCGAGCAATCCGCCCTCGGCATAGCCGATCGCGGCCGCGAGCACCGCGCCGAACAGCAGCGCGTCGGCCCACTCGAGGCCCGCGAACCCACCGCTCTGCAGGCTCGCGAACCCGAGTGCGGCTATCGCACCGGCGGCTGCGGTGCCCCAGAACTTTGCGGGCGGGCGCTCGCGTCCACGCACGACCGCTGCGACGGCGGTGGCTGCGGGGAGCATCGCGACCACGACTGCTCCGTGGCCGGCGGGAACGGCCGTCAGGGCATACGAGGTCAGGAACGGGAAACCGATCACCACACCGCCCGCGACGGCGGCCAACCGGGCCCACTGGGTGCCGCGAGGCCGTTTCTGCCGGGTGAGCGCCAAGGCGACCGCGGCCAGCACTCCGGCCACGACCGCGCGACCGGCGCCGACGAACAACGGTGGCATCGCATCGTTTTCGACGACGACGCGGGTGAGCGGGAGCGTGAAGGAAAAGGCCACGACCCCGAGTAGTCCCCAGAACAGGCCGTTACCTGCTGCCGGTAGCACCTGCCGGTCTGCAACGATAGCGTTACTCTTCGGATTCATGAATGATAGTAGCAGTGCACGGATCGTCGCCGACCTGGAGCGCTGGGTCGCCTCGGCAGCCCCCGGCGCACAGCTTCCGTCGACGCGGACGCTGGTCGATCGGTACGGGGTGAGCCCGGTGACCGTGCAGAAGGCACTCCGCACGCTGCAGTCCCGGGGCGCGGTGGAAAGCCGGCCCGGGGTCGGCACCTTCGTGCGCGGCACCCGGCTCGCGCACCCGACCGATTTCGGCTGGCAGACAGCGGCCCTGGGCACCCCACAGCACCGCCTCCCCCGCTTCTCCTCCGCCTTGCGGACCGTGCCGAACGACGTGGTGGCGCTGCACTCGGGCTACCCGGACCGCGAACTGCTGCCGGAGCGCCTGGTTCGCAGTGCGTTCGCCCGCGCCGCCCGCAGCGACGCCGTCGTCGCGCGCCCACCCGCCGCCGGAATTCCGGAGTTGCAGGCATGGTTCGCGGGCGAACTCGGCGCGACGGCACCGCTCGGGGTCGCCACCCCGTCCGCGAGCGACGTCATCGTCACCCCCGGCAGTCAAGGTGGTCTCGAGGCCGCGTTCCACGCCCTGGTCGGCACCGGACACTGCCTGCTCGTGGAATCCCCCACCTACTGGGGTGCGATGCTCGCGGCGGCCCGCGCCGGGGTGCGCCTCGTCCCCGTCGCCGGCGGCCCCACCGGCCCGGACCCCGACGAACTGGCCCGCGCGTTCGAACGCACCGGCGCCCGCGCGTTCTACGCCCAGCCCAATTTCGCGAATCCGCACGGAGCCCAGTGGTCACCGGCCCTGACCGAGCGCGTACTCGCGCTGGTCCGGGACGCGGGCGGGTTCCTCATCGAAGACGACTGGGCACACGACTTCGGGATCACCACCGATGCGCAACCGGTCGCCGCACTCGACGACAGCGGACACGTCGTCTACCTCCGCTCGCTGACCAAGAGTGTGTCACCGTCGGTGCGGGTCGCCGCGGTGGTGGCACGCGGACCGGCCCGCGACCGCATCCTGGCCGAGGTGCAGGCCCAGTCGATGTACGTCAGCGGCATGCTCCAGGCAGTGGCGTGGGACGTCGTCTCCCAACCCGCCTGGCGGACCCATCTCCGCGGGCTCCGGCAGCAACTCCGCAGCCGCAGGGATCTGCTCGCCGCCGCGGTCCGCGAGCACGCACCGTCCGCCGACATCCAGGCGACACCCCCCGGCGGACTGCATCTGTGGGCACGGCTTCCCGACGGCACCGACCTGCCTCGACTCGCCCGCGAATGCGAGGATCGAGGTGTCATCGTGGCTCCGGGTGACGAGTGGTTCCCCGCCGAACCCACGGCTCCGTACCTGCGCCTCAACTATTCCGGCGCGAACCCGGGCGCGTTTCCCGACGCCGCCCGCGTCCTCGGCGACGTGCTGGAAGGCCGGTGAACACCCGTCAGAGCCCGAGGTGGGTGACCGCGTTGCCGACGAGTCCGGCGTGGTGCCGGCTGTAGAGCGCGACCATCCGCTCGTCGGCGTGGCCGGTCTGCGTCATGATCGTCTGGGTGGTGGCACCGTTGCGGACCGCCTGGGTGACGAACCCGGCGCGCAGACTGTGCCCGCCGAGGGTCGCGACCAGATCGGGGCTGAACCCCGCGCGACGCGCACGGCGCTGGATCATCGAGTGCACCGACTGCCCCGACAGCGCTCCCGCCCCGAGCGACCCGGAGCGGTGCACCGGCCGGAACAACGGACGATCCCCGTCCGACCCACCGGCGGAAAGACCGCGGCAACAATGGTTCTCGAAGCCGTGCGCGTCGTCCCCGAGGATCGCGGCGAGCGCGTCGCGTCCCCCGTCGTCCCACGCGTCGAGGACCTCACGCCACCGGCGGTACGCGCACACCGGACAGGTGTGCGGGTCGGAGCCGTACGGCAGGGTCACCGTGCGACCGCGCGCCTGACGGTCGGTCTTGGACCGCCGCACCGTCACGTACAGCCCGTCGGCGCGGTGCGGCACCACATCGGAGACGACGAGCCCGGACAGTTCGCTGCGGCGCAGCGCTCCGGCCAGCCCGATGAGCAGCAGCGCCGCGTCGCGGCGCTCGGCCGCGCGGTCCGGCCACTCGCCGTCGCGCGCGGTGGCCCGCATGTCGGCGAGGATCGTGCGGATGTCGTCGGTCAGCAGCGGTGTCCGGCGTGCCGGTGGCGTGGCCCGATCACGGCGGATGCCGCGCAACAACTCCCGCACCGACTCGTGCTGTCCCGGTCGGGGATGCCCGGCCAGTGCATGCAATTTGTTGATCGTCGACACCCAGCGCGACAACGTCGACGGAGCGTAGGCCCAGCGGCCGTCGGGCCGGAGTTCTGCGGCCTTCTCGGTGAGGAACCATCCGAGTTGCTCCGCCGTGGCGGGCAGCGGCGTGTGCCCGGTGGATTCGCACCAGCGGGTGAAGATGTTCCAGTCGCTCAGGTGCGCCGCGCGGGTATTACCGGAGGCCGCCTTGTCCCGGAGCCGGCGCATCGCGTCGGCGACGGTGTCCGGCACCTGTGGCGGTGCCGGATCGGTGGCGGCGACCACCGGTGGGGTGTACGGGTCGACGCCTGTCACGGCGTGTTGAGTTTCCGGACGCGCAGGTCCCGGGCCAGGTGGTCACGTTGTTCGACGACCAGGCGTCGCAGCGCGGCCGGCGCATCGGCATTGGCCGCGAGCCACACGTCGACCGGTTCGAGGGTGTCGGCGGGCGGGAACAACCCGACCACGATGCGCCGGGCGATCTCGATGCTCCGGTCGGTCCAGGTGTCACGGAGCACCGCGAAGTAGTCGGCGTCGTAGGGGGCCGTCAGGTCGCGGCGCGCACCGGCGCGGAAACCCCCGATGACGGCGTCGAGATGATCGTTGGTCAACGTCCGATCCGCGAGAATCGACGCCCAGGCGTGGGCTTTGACTTCGGCGCGGGGCCGCGCGGCGAGGGCCTGGAGGTATGCGGTGCGGCCGGTGGCGGTGTCGTCGAGACGCAGTTCCTCGGCGATATCGGTTTCGTCCGCGTATCCGGTGGCGCTCAGAGCCGTCCACATGGCCCACCGCAGATCCGGGTCCAGCGCCAACCCGGTGGGTGCTGCGCCGCTGCCGTCGAGGATCCCGCGGATCTCGGCGGCACGACCATCGGACGTGGTGGCTGCCGCGGCAACCGCCCGCGCGAAGGACAGTTGCGCACCGCTGCCCGGTGCCGCCGCGAACAGGGCCGCCCACACGGCGTCGAGCCACGCGGTACGCGCGGTCGGCCGCTCGGTGGCCGGCAGATAGTGTTCGATCGCGGCGGGTGCGTTCGCGAGCACCGACGCGAGCAGCGACAGGTTCGTCTCACTCGGTGAAAAACGCTGAGCCATGGACAGATAACGCGTGACGGCGAGTTCGCCGTCACGGGTGGCATTCCACAGGGCCGACCACACCAGGCCGCGCGCCAGCGGCTCCCGGAGCCGGTCGAGGGAGGCGTCGACGGTGTCGAGCGAGCGCTCGTCGAGCCGGATCTTGGCGTAGGTGAGGTCGTCGTCGTTGAGCAGGATCAGCGGGGCATCGGGCAGGTCGACGGGTGTGCGGCTCTCGGTGACGTCGAGTTCGCGGCGATCGGTACGGACGAGGTCGCCGGCGTCGTCGAAGGTGTAGATGCCGACGGCGAGGCGGTGCGGGCGCACCTGGGACTGCACGATCTCGCCGCCGGGGGCGAGGCTCAAGGTGGTGACACCGGTGGTCTGCAGCCACTGCCGCGCCCACTCCCCCAGGTCACGTCCCGATGCCGCGGACAGTTCGGTGAGCAGGTCGTCGAGGGCGGTGTTGCCGTAGGCGTGCGCCCGGAAATAGCGGCGGATCCCGGTGAAGAACGCGTCGCGGCCGACATACGCGACGAGTTGTTTCAGGACGCTGGCGCCCTTCGCGTAGGTGATGCCGTCGAAGTTGAGTTTGGCGGCTTCGAGATCGACGATGTCCGCGACGATCGGGTGGGTGGTGGGCAGCTGATCCTGCAGGTACGCCCACGCCTTGCGGCGGTTCGCGAACGCCACCCAGGCGTCCCGGAACTCGGTGGCCTCGGCGCTGACCAGCGAACCCATGTAGTCGGCGAAGGATTCCTTGAGCCACAGGTCGTCCCACCATTTCATGGTGACGAGGTCGCCGAACCACATGTGCGCCATCTCGTGGAGAATGGTGTTGGCCCGGCTCTGCCGCTGCGCATCGGTGGCGGCGCCGCGGAAGACGTACGCCTCGGTGAAGGTCACGCAGCCCGGGTTCTCCATCGCGCCGAGGTTGTACTCGGGAACGAACACCTGGTCGTACTTGGTGAACGGGTAGGGAAAGTCGAAATGCTCGGCGTAGTAGTCCATTCCCTGCGCGGTGATCTCGAGGATCTCGTCGGCGTCGAGATACTCGGCGAGGGACACGCGGCACAGCACCCCGAGCGGGACGGTGAGTCCTCCCCTGCTCCACGTCGAGTCGACGCGGTGGTAGGGACCTGCGACGATCGCGGTGATGTACGTCGAGATCGGCAGTGTCGGTGCAAAGGTGACGGTCTGCGCGCCGCCGGTGGACGTGCGAGTTTCGACGGCCTGGTTGGACAGCACCTGCCAGTGCTCGGGCGCGGTGACCGCGAAGGTGAACGGCGCCTTGAGGTCCGGCTGCTCGAAGCAGGCGAACACTCTGCGGGCGTCGGCCGGTTCGTACTGCGTGTAGAGGTAGGTCTCCCCGTCGACGGGGTCGACGAAGCGGTGAAGTCCCTCCCCCGACCGGCTGTAACGGCCGGTGGCCGCGATGGTCACCACGTTGATTTCGCGGAGGCCGCCGACGGTGATGCGCGCTCCGTCGTACTGCACGGGAACGGATTCGCCGTTGACGACGACGGATTCCACCGAGTCACCGAGGAAGTCGATCCAGGTCTCGGCGGTGGACGCTGTGAACTCGATCGTCGTCACCGTCGGGAAGCCGGTGTGTTGCGCATCGACCGCGGCGCGCAGGTCGAGTTCCACCGCGTACGAATGCACATCGACGGCGGCGGCGCGGGCCGCGGTTTCGGATCGGGTCAGGTTCGCAGAACTCACGGGTCCGATCCTGCCACCGCGACGCGAAATTCGTGGCGTCGGGCCACAGCAGCACCCGCCCACCGGACGGGACGGCAGTGCGTCGTCGTCACGCCCGCTCGGCCACCGGCATCCGGTCCGGGTCCTGTGCGGTGTCGGCCGGACCGGCAAACTGGCTCAGGTACAGCCGGTAGTAGGCGCCACGCGCGGCGAGCAGGTCGTCGTGGGTGCCCTGTTCGACGATCCGGCCGTCCTCCATCACGACGATGACATCCGCGTCGCGGATCGTGGAGAGCCGGTGCGCGATGACGAAGCTGGTCCGGTCCGTGCGCAGCGTCGCCATCGCCTGCTGGATCAGCAGTTCGGTGCGGGTGTCCACCGAACTCGTCGCCTCGTCGAGAATGAGCACGACGGGCTTGGCAAGGAAAGCGCGCGCGATCGTGATGAGTTGTCGTTCACCGGCACTGATGCCGCCGCCTTCTTCGTCCAGCACCGTGTCGTACCCGGCGGGCAGTGCACGGACGAAATGGTCGACGTGGCTCAGCTCGGCGGCTTCCCGCACCTCCTCCGGAGATGCGTCCGGGTCGCCGTACGCGATGTTGTCGTAGATGGTGCCGCCGAACAGCCAGGAATCCTGCAGCACCATGCCGGTACGTTCGCGCAGGTCGTCACGCGTCATGGTCATCGAGTCGACACCGTCGACCCGGATGGTGCCCGAATCGACGTCGTAGACCCGCATGATCAGGTTCACCAGGGTGGTCTTTCCGGCGCCGGTCGGGCCGACGATGGCCACCATGTGCCCGGGCTCGGCGACCAGCGACAGGTGCTCGATGAGCGGCTTGTCCGGCACGTACCGGAAGGAGACGTCCTCGAATTCGATGCGACCGTTGTCGGTCGAGGGCGCTTGCGGGGCGGCGGGATCGGGGGTCTGCTCGTCGGCGTCGAGGATGTCGAAGATCCGTTCGGCGGACGCGACGCCGCTCTGCAGGATGTTGAACATCGCGCCGATCTGGCTGAGCGGCTGGGTGAACTGCCGCGAGTACTGGATGAACGCCTGCACCGAGCCGAGACTGAGCGATCCCGTGGCGACCTGCAGACCGCCGACGACGGCCACCGCGACGAAATTCAGGTTGCCGAGTAACATCACGGCCGGTTGCACCAGCCCCGAGAGGAACTGTGCTCGCCAACTCGAGTTG
>JAEZDV010000026.1 GCA_023417985.1 Actinomycetes bacterium
TGCTTCATTTGTGTATAAGAGACTGCGGGATACCGGTGCCGACGCCGACCGGCCCGACGAGCACGTCCTCGCCGTGGTGGTCCACCACATCGCCGCCGACGGCGCATCGATGGCTCCGCTGGCCCGCGACCTGATGACCGCCTACCTGGACCGCACCCGCGGCGACGTCCCGTCCGCAGCCCCGCTGACCGTGCAGTACGCCGACTACGCGCTCTGGCAGCAAACCCTGCTCGGGGACCTCGACGACCCCGACTCCCTCGCCGCCGGGCAACTGCGGTACTGGCGCGAAACCCTCGCCGACCTGCCCGAACTGCTGCCGCTGCCCACCGACCGGCCCAGGCCGGCGCACCGGTCGTTCCGCGGCGACCAGGTGCGGTTCACCGTCGACGCCGACCTGCACCGCCGTCTCGCCGCCCTGGCCACCGAACACGGCGCCACCGTGTTCATGACCGTGCACGCCGCGCTCGCGGTGCTGCTGGCCCGGCTGTCGGGCACCGACGACATCGCCATCGGCACCCCCGTGGCAGGTCGCGGCCACCGCGCCCTCGACGACCTGGTCGGCATGTTCGTCGACACCGTGGTGTTGCGGACCCCGGTCTCCGGCGACCTGTCGTTCTCCGACCACCTCGACCGCACCCGTGAGATCGACCTGTCCGCGTTCGGGCACACCGAACTGCCCTTCGAGAAACTCGTCGATGCGCTCGCCCCCGCCCGCGCCACCGACCATTCCCCGTTGTTCCAGGTGGTGCTCGAGTTCCAGAACAACGAACGCGCCCACCTCGACCTACCGGAACTGACCGTCGAAGCCCTCGACCCCGACCTGCCCGTCGCCAAGTTCGACCTGCAACTGAGCCTGCACGAAGAACCCGACGGCACCGGGATGTCCGGCGCGTTCACCTACGCCACCGACTTGTTCGACGCCGACACCGTCACCTCGTTCGCGGAACGGTTCGTGCAGTTGCTCGACGCGGTCACCACCGATCCGCAGTGCCCCGTCGGCGACGTGGACCTGCTCACCGCCGCCGAACACCCGCAACCGATCGCGGCGCCGCGACCTGCCGGCACCGACACCCTCGTCGACCTGTTCCGGCGCGGCGCCGAGCACAACCCCGACGCGGTCGCCGTCACCGCCGCGGACGGCGCACTGACCTACCGGGAACTCGGCGACCGGGTGCACCGGCTCGCCCGGCTGCTCGTCGGCCACAGCGCCGGACCGGGCACCCTGGTCGCGGTGGCGCTGCCACGCACCCGCGATCTCGTCGTCACACTGCTCGCGGTCCTCGACACCGGCGCCGGCTACCTCCCCATCGACGTGACCTATCCCGCGGACCGGCTCGCCCACATGTTCGCCGACGCCCGCCCGGTGTGCACCGTCACCAGCGGCGACCACGACGCACCGCTGCCCGACGCGGGGCCTCCGGCGGTCCGCCTCGACGCCCCCGACGTCGTGGCGCAGCTCGCCGGCCTGCCCGGCACGGCCCTGACCGACGCCGACCGCCGCGGACCTCTGCACCCGGACGGCACCGCCTACGTCATCTACACCTCCGGCTCCACCGGCCGCCCCAAAGGTGTCGTCGTGCCACACCGCACCGTCGTCACCCTGATGTCCGACACCCGGCAGATGTTCGGGTTCGACGACCGCGACGTGTGGACGATGTTCCACTCCTACGCCTTCGACTTCTCCGTGTGGGAACTGTGGGGGGCACTGGCCCACGGCGGCTGCCTCGTCGTCGTCGACTACCACACCGCCCGTTCTCCGCAGGACTTCCTGCAGTTGCTGCGCCGCGAACACGTCACCGTCCTCAATCAGACACCGACGGCGTTCTACCAGCTCATCGAAGCCGACCGCGCCGCCGGGGGAGAACCCCTCGCGCTGCGCCGGGTCTTCTTCGGCGGCGAAGCCCTCGACCTCGCCCAACTCGACCGCTGGTACCGCCGGCACGACGACACCGCACCGGCGCTGGTGAACATGTACGGCATCACCGAAACCACCGTGCACGTCACCGCCCTGCCGCTCGACCGGCAGCGCGCCGCGACCGCCACCGCCAGCCTCATCGGCGAACCGCTGCCCGCGCTGCGACTGCACGTGCTCGATCCGCGACTGCACCCGGTACCCACCGGGGTGGCGGGGGAGTTGTACGTCTCCGGCGAACAACTGACCCACGGGTATCTCGGGCGTCCCGACCTGACCGCCGCCAGCTTCGTCGCCGACCCGTACGGCCCGCCCGGGGCCCGGCTTTACCGCACCGGCGACCGGGCCCGCCGCACCCGCGACGGCGACCTGGAATACCTCGGGCGCACCGACTTCCAGGTGCAGATGCGCGGCTTCCGCATCGAACTCGGCGAAATCGAGACGGTGCTGCTGCGCTGCCCAGGAGTCGCCCGCGCCATCGCCGTCGTCCACACCGACGCACGGTCGGGCGCAGACCGGATCGTCGGGTACGTCGTCCCCGAAACGGGCACCGACCTCGACGTGACCGCCACCCTCGACCGGGCCGCGGCCGACCTCGCCACCTACATGGTGCCCGCCACCCTCGTCGTCCTCGACGCGCTGCCGGTCACCGCCACCGGCAAACTGGACCGGCGGGCGTTACCGGCCCCCGACTTCGCGGAACGCAGCACCGGCGGCCGCGCCCCCGCCGACGGCACCGAACGGATGCTCGTCGACCTGTTCGCGCAGGTCCTCGGCCTCGACACCGTCGGCGTGGACGATTCGTTCTTCGCCCTCGGCGGGGATTCGATCATGTCCATCCAGCTGGTGTCGCGCGCCAAGGCTCTCGGCGTCGACCTCACCCCGCGCGCGGTGTTCGAGCACAAGAGCCCCGCCGGTCTCGCCGCCGTCGCCGGAACCGCCGCCGCCCCCGCGGAACTCGCCGAACTGCCCGGCGGGGGAGTCGGCGCCGTGCCGCTCCCGCCGATCGTGCACTGGATGCTCGACCGCGGCGGCCACTTCGACCGGTACTCGCAGGCGGTGCTGCTGCGCCTGCCCACCGGCCTCGACGACACCACCCTGGCCGCCGTCGTCGACGCCGTCGTGGACCGGCACGACATGCTCCGGGCACGGCTGGTTCCCGACCCGGACTCACCCGCCGGATACGGACTGCACGTCGACCCGCCCGGCCGCGTCACCGCCGACACCGTCGTGCACCGCGTCCCGGTCACCACCGCCGCCGACACCGACGACTTCTTCGCGCTCGCCGCAGCCGAACTCGACGCCGCCGCCGATCGCCTCGACCCCACCGCCGGGCAGGTCGTGCAGATGGTGTGGTTCGACGCCGCCAGCGGCGCCGGCCGACTACTGATCGTCATCCACCACCTCGCCGTCGACGGTGTGTCCTGGCGCATCCTGGTGCCCGACCTCGCCGCCGCGTGGGGCGCCGCCGCGCACGGCGAACCCACCGGCGCCCTGCTGCCCCCACCAGCCGGGACGTCGGTGCGTCGCTGGGCGCACGCCCTCGTCGACGCCGCCCACGACCCCGACCGCCGCGCCGAAGCGGACTACTGGCGCGACATGCTCACCGGGGACGACCCGCCGCTGGGCCGTCGTCCGTTCGACCCGGCCCGCGACACCAACGACACCGTCACCACCATCGCCGGCGACCTGCCCACCGCGGTCACCGACGCGTTGCTCACCACCGTGCCCACCGCGTTCCACGGCAGCGTCGACCATGCGCTGCTCACCGCCGTCGCGCTCGCCGTGCGCACC
>JAEZDV010000146.1 GCA_023417985.1 Actinomycetes bacterium
GGGCACGAGCGTGTGGCCGTCGTCGCGCACGTAGCCGAGGTCCTGCATGATCTCGGCGACGTCCATGCCGTGGTAGAGCGTCTCCCACTCGCGCCTGCCCGACAGCCGGCCCATGGACGGCGTCGGCCGGCCGTTGTACTCGGGGCGGAACGCGACCGCGTCGGTCCAGTGGCAGGTTTCCGAGCAGTACGTGCGCACCTGGCCGTCGACCTCGTCGACCACCATGTCCTCGCGGATCAGGCACGGCACCATGCAGGTCCAGCACCGGTGGGGATACTGGTATCCGACGTCCTCGAATGCGATCGGCTTGTTGCGTCCGGGATGCGCGAGCCGGTTGTAGTTCTCCCACCACTTGCCGAACTTCGAGTACCAGCCGGGGTACTTCTCCTCGAACCATTCGAAATCGGCGTCTGTCATGGCGTCGATCCGCCAGTAGTTGACCGGCCAGCCGGTCGCGAAGAAGCGCGCCACCTCGTGCACGTAGCTCTTCTCGGTGATGCGCTTCCATGCCTCCTCGACGAGATCGTGCGGGATGGTCAACCCGTACTTCTCGAGCGGCAGCAGGTAGCTGCGGTAGTAGTCGTCGTAGATCCATCGCCGCCACATCTCCGCATAGGATTCGCGATCCTTCCGGCGGTCCTTCGTGCCGTACTCGATGAACGTGCCGATAGCGGCGTCGACGACGCAGTGATTGTTCCACCAGGCATAACGCAGGTCCCGTTCGAGCAGCGGACGGTTGCGTTCGTCTGCGAGGGCCATGAGCAGGATGGAATAGCCGTTGGAGATGTGCCGGGACTCGTCCGACTGCACCGAATGGAAGACCGTGGGCAGGAGGTAGTCGCCGTTGGCTGCGGCCTCGTCCGGCATCGCGACGAAAAGCGTATTGGTGAAAGCGGTTTCCGCGACTACCGTGAGGTAGATGTTCGCCGCGGTGATCGCGTCACCGGTGATGAAGCCTTCACCGAACTGACGGCCGATGGTGCCGGCGTAATTGTTCGCGAACGCTTTCTCCGTGATATCGAATCCCGCGGGATCGATGTAGTTGTTCATGTAGAGCTTCTTGAGGTTCATCTGGATCGTCGAGTGACGAACCTCGTCGATCATCTGCACCGCGAGCCCGTTGTGGATCTCCGGATTCGGTACGGCGTCGATCGCCATGGGCATGGCACGCGCCGCCGAAATCTCGGGAAACGGGATGATCGACAGGAACAACTTCTGCCATTCGAGCCACCGCTGCTGGACCTGACGGAACATGTTGCCGCGGATCGCGCCGTCCATCGCGCCGTAGACACGGTTGTCCTTCTCCTCTTCCATGGGGAAGTACGACCGCATGATCTGCTTCAGCGGATCCTTCTTCGGCGCCCGCTCGAAGGTGTAGTCGGTGCCGAAGCGGGTCGCTGGGGTCGCGAAGGTGGGCTCCCACGACAGTTCGGTGATCTTCGCATGCGCCTTGGTGAGGCTCTGCCTGCTCAATGTGTGCCTCCTGGATCGGGAGCCGGCTGACACCGGCCGTCGGGAGATCGGGGTCCTGCGATACAACCGCGGAAGCGACGCACAATCTGTCTCAATGTGAGACATGGATCACAGTCGGTCGCGTTAAAGTGACCTCAATCCATCCGCACAGTGACCCGCAGCGACCGAGAATCCGGGGGATCGACGGTGAGTACAAAGAGACCGGGCGCTGCATCCGAATACCCAGCGGCCCGCGACGAACCGGAAATCAGCGCGACCGGACCCAGCGACCGGGGGCGGACGCGGAACTGGCTGCGCGTGTCATGGCAGCGATCGGAACAGGCCAACGTCGACCCCGATCAGCCGGGCGCCGACTACATCGACCCGGATTCGCTGGACACCGTGCTGACCCGAGCGGCGGCACCGGTGCTGGATGCGATGGCCCGGGAGATCGACAACGAGCCGGTGTCGCTCATCCTGACCGACGCTTCGGGAACCGTGCTGCGTCGCCGCCTCGGAGACGCGGGACTCGCTGCTGCACTCGACAGTGTTCATCTGGCTCCGGGATTCCGGTACGCCGAGAGCAACGTAGGAACGAACGGTATCGGGACGTCACTCGAGGTGGGCGCTCCACTACTCATTCGTGGCGACGAACACTACAACGGACGTCTGCGCCGCTTCTCGTGCGCGGGCGCTCCGGTGACACATCCGGTGACCGGCGCTCTGCTCGGGGCCGTGGATCTGACCACACTTGCGGAGAACTCCAACTCGCTCCTGCTGTCGTTCGCCAAGATGGTCGCGCAGCGGATCCGTGAACAGATCCTCGAGGAGGCCGGCGAACTCGATCGGGCGCTGCTGCGCGACTACCACCTCGCCTGCCAGCACACCGGTCGGCCGGTCATCGCGATCGGCGAGGAAGTGCTCATGATCAACCAGCTCACCCAACGAGTGTTCGATTCGCGGGATCAAGCGGCGATCATCGACCACACGCGGGACTCGCGAGGCAGGACCGAACAGTTCACGCTGCTCGCCGACCTCCCGAGTGGCGTGACCGCGCGGTTGTCGTATCGCCCGACCTTCGTCGACCACAGGCTCGCGGGCGGGATCGTGCACGTGAGGGAACAGGTGGATCGTCGGCGAACACGTCCTCGCGCTCGTGTCCGGACACCCGTTCTGCGTTCCGTCGCCGGAACGAGTGCCACTTGGACCCGAACCGTGGAGGAGATGATCGACGCCTGCGCGCGCAACGAGTGGCTCGTCGCGGACGGCGAACCCGGCGCGGGTCGATCCGCCCTCGTCCGGGCCGTGCACGACCACGTCAGGAACGGAAGGATTCTCGTCTCGGTGGACGCGGCGGCGTCGAGCGCACAGAGCGTACTCGAGCAGGTCGTCGCCGCGGTGGACGAAGGTTCCGACCTTCTGCTCCGGCAGATCCACCATCTCGACGGGGAGGACATCGACGCAATCGGCGACCTCCTACTCGATGTGTGCTCGAACTCCGCGACGGACCGTCCCTGGGTGGCGATCACGCTGCACGCGAGCGACGGGGCGTCCGACACCCACCCCTTGCTGCACATGTTCCCGAAGACCGTGACGGTGCCGCCGCTGCGGCACCATGTCGAAGATCTTCCCGAATTGTCCCGATTCCTGCTCGACACCATGGAAGCCGGCAGACTCGTGCTGTCCCCGGCGGCCGTCAACCAACTCGCGCGGTTGTCGTGGCCCGGCAATGTGACCCACCTGAAATCGGTGCTGGAGAAGATCTGCAGGCGGCGGCGGTCCGGAACGATCGAACTCGAGGATCTTCCTGCGGAATGCCGATCGACCACCCGCCGACGGCTGACGAAGCTCGAGTCGCTCCAGCGCGACGCGGTCGTCGAGGCCCTCGCTCTCCACAACGGTGACAAGGCCGCCGCAGCAAAGGCTCTCGGTATGTCGCGCGCGACGATCTACCGGAAGGTTCGCGAGTACGGCATCGAGTACAGAGCGAGATCTGTCAGGCCTCGCGGCCGCTCGTGACGCGTCACTCGGAGAGAACGGGCTTCACCCGGAGACGTCCCCGCAGATCGTTCCGGAGAATCTTCCCTTCCGCGGAGGTCGGCAGCGCGTCGACCCACAGCACTTCCCGAATCCTCTCGTACGGCAGTACGCGTTCGGCGACGTATGCCATCAGCTCGTCACTGTCTCTTGCCGCATCGCCCGCCGGAACGACGAATGCGACAGGTTCCTCACCGACCGCGCCGACGTCCCTGCCCACCACGGCAACCGACGACACAGACGGGTGCGACGCGGCAACTTCTTCGAGCAGGCGGGGATACACGTTGTAGCCCTTGTAGACCAGCATGTCCTTCGACCGGCCCACGATGTATACGAACCCGTCGGCATCCCGGTAGGCGATGTCGCCGGTGGCGAGCCATCCGTCGAGGAACTGGCGGGCCGCCATCTCGGGAGTCCCCAGATATCCGTCGGTGATCTGGGGTCCACGCACCCACAGTTCGCCGCGCTCGCCCTCCTCGAGGATCGTCGCCGGGTCGTCGAGTGCGCGGATTTGTATCTGGGTGTCGAACACCGGCAGCCCGGCACTCCCGACGGGACACTTCGAATCGGCGCCGAGCGGTGCGGCTGTCACCAGGCATGTGGCCTCGGTGAGCCCGTAACCCTCGACCACGCGTGCGTCGGTGAATGCCCGCCGAAGACTGTCGAGCGTCCCCGGGTCGATAGGCGACGCACCGGACGACACCACGCGAACCGACGACATATCGCGTGAGGACACGTCCGGGTGGGTGACCAGCGCCTGCCACATAGCCGGCGTTCCGGTGATGTACGAGGCGCGGTGCTGCTCGATCTCCTCCAGCACGCGGCCAGGGTCGAAGCGGCCCGACAGCACTTGGGTGAGACCGCACATCAGGAGAAAGGAGGTGTTGATCAGTGCGTGCGCATGGAACAGCGGGGAGACCACGATCGTGGATCCCACTCCCGGGACCACACCGTCGACATCCAGCCCCTGGATCCGTTCGAGAGAGACCAGACCGTCCGCGCCGGTCACCAAACGATGTCCCGCACGCCACCCGCACATCTGCGTGATGTTTCCGATGACGTTGCGGTGCAGAACGCGCACGCCTTTCGAGATACCCGTTGTTCCGCCGGTGTACGCGATGTGTGCAACATCGTCGGGGAATACGGTCGCGGGCGTGAACGACGTGCGCTGCCCTGCGATCACATCACTGAAGCGCATCGTCGCGGGGTTGCCGCCGCGCACCGACTCGTCCGAGACAACCGCGATCAGACCGACCGTCGTATCGGCCTGGGCGCGCAGGAGCGTGTCGAATTGTTGTTGCCCGGTGACGGCCGCGACAGCACCGGTCTCCTCGATCCGTCGGCGCAATTCGGGCTCGGGCTGTAACGGATTCACCGGCGACACAACCGCACCCACTCGGAGCGCACCGTAGTACGCGACGTAGAATTCGGCGCAGTTCCCGAGATGGAGGAGTACGACGTCACCAGGTTCCACACCTGTGGAGGCAAGCGCACGAGCGAATTGCGCAGACTGCTCGTCGAGTTCGCGGTAGCTGTACACGCGCTCGCCGTCGACGATCGCGGGCCGGTCGCCGTACGCAGCCGCCATGCTCGGCGCCCACACCGCCATCGAAGTCTGCGGGTACGACAGGCTCGTCGACGTCCACGTCGAACTGCCGGAAGTCATTGCCACGCCCCCGATCAGCGCGGTGCCATGCGGATGGCTCCGTCGAGACGGATCGTCTCGCCGTTGAGGTATCCGTTCTCGAGGATGTTCACTGCGAGACGGCCGAATTCGTCGGGATCACCGAGCCGCGACGGGTTCGGCACAGTCGCCTCGAGCGACTTGCGCACGTCCTCGCGCAGTCGCGCCAGCAGCGGGGTATCCATGATGCCGGGTGCGATGGTGTTGACGCGGATGCCCTTGCTCGCGAGATCGCGGGCCGCGACGATCGTCATGCCGACGATGCCGGCTTTGGACGCCGAGTAGTTGATCTGCCCGATCTGTCCTTCGAACGCGGCAGCGGATGCCGTCATCACGATCGCGCCCCGCTCTCCGTCGATCGGTTCGAGTTCGGCCATACGCTCGGCGCCGAGTCGCAACGCATTGAACGAACCGGTCAGGTTGAGCCGGATCACGAACTCGAAATCCTCGAGCGACCCGGCCTTGCCGTTCTTGTCGAGGATGCGCATCTTGCGACCGGCACCGGCGCAGTGCACGACGCCCCGGAGGCCGCCGCGCTCGTGTGCGACGTCGAGAGCCGCTGCGAACTGTTCCTCGTCGGTGACGTCGGCGGGCGCGAAGGTCGCACCGTCACCGAGTTCCGTGGCGACGTCCGAACCGTCCGACGACGGCAGGTCGATGAGCGTGACGGTACCGCCGGCCGCGAGCACGCGGCGTGCCGTCGCAAGTCCGAGGCCCGAAGCGCCGCCGGTCACGGCGACGGAAAGATCCTTGAGTTCCATGGTGTCTCGATCCTTGTGTGACGTGCGAATGCGTGGTCAGAGCAGCTCGAGGACGGTGGCGTTCGCCATTCCGCCGGCCTCGCACATCGACTGCAAACCGTAGCGGATGTTGTTGTCGCGCATGTGGTGTACGAGACGGGTCATGAGAATCGCTCCGGAGCCACCCAGCGGGTGACCGACACCGATCGCACCGCCGAGGGCGTTGACGCGGGTGACATCCGCGCCGGTCTCAGCCAGCCAGGCGAGGGGCACGGGGGCGAACGCCTCGTTGATCTCGAACGCACCGATGTCGTCGATCGACAGGCCGGCGCGCTTCAGCACCTTCGCCGTGGCGGGGATCGGACCGGTGAGCATGACGACCGGATCGTCGGCAGCGACGACGGTGGTGTGGATCCGCGCGACCGGTGTCCAGCCTTGTGCCGCGGCGTACTCGCTGGTCGTGACCAGCAGTGCGCCCGCACCGTCGGAGATCTGTGACGAGTTTCCGGCGTGGATCACGCCGTTCTCCTTGAACACGGTCTTCAGCTTCGCCAGCGATTCGGCGCTGCCTCCGCGTCGGATGCCTTCGTCGGAGGTCAGGCCCGCGACGGGTGCGAGCTGCTTTTCGAAGGCCCCCGAGTCGGTGGCAGCTGCGGACAGTTCATGCGAGCGCAGGGCGTACTCGTCGAGCTGGGTCCGGGAGAAGCCCCATCTCTCGGCGATCATCTCGGCACCGATGCCCTGGCTGAATCCCTCGACACCGAAACGCTCGAGCACGTGCTGCGGAAAATGTTCACCGTTCTTGGCGGCGCTACCCATGGGGACACGGGTCATGGTCTCGACACCGCCGGCGATCACCACATCGTTCTGGCCCGAGATCACCGTCGCCGCAGCGAATGCGACCGCCTGCTGGCTCGACCCGCACGCACGGTTGACGGTGGTCGCGGGAACGGACACGGGCCAGCCCGCAGCAAGAACCGCGGTGCGGGCGACGATCCCCGCCTGTTCCCCCACCTGGCTCACGCAACCCCACACCACGTCGTCGACGGTCGCGGGCTCGAGCCCGGTGCGGTCGGCCAAGGCGGTGAGCACGTGGGCCGACAGGTCGGCGGCGTGAATCTCGGACAAGGCACCACCGCGTCGTCCGATGGGTGTCCGGACGGCATCGACGATCACGGCATCGCGCATGAGACTTCCTTTGCTGGTGCAGACGGGGAGCGTTGTTCTCACCGTCGAGGGGACCACGCGCACGGCGGTGAAGGAAAGACTTTCGGCGGAAGCTTCCGTTAGGTGGAAGCTATGCCGGGTCGGGTGGGCGGAATGCTGCACGGCCTGGTCCGTCCAACCCACGTGCCGACGGAACCCGATCAGCTACCGGAAAGATCGAGACTTCTGGCCCGCCCATCGGAGAGTGGACTCTGGGAGTGGGCCGATCGAGGGCTTCCACGCAGGTATCCCTGCTGAAAACTCGTTCACCGTGCGAAAGAACCTTTACCGCGGTGGCGAGCGGCAGGACACTGAAAGTACTGCAGTGTTCGCGTCGGCCGCACAGAATGCGGTGGCGTTCTTTGGAGGTCTTGGAAGTAGAACCCGGACCGGCGCGGTGCTGTAGCAACTTGTTGCAGGGGTACATGTCCGGTCGGTCAGCGCTGCATATCTTCCCGCTCGACGCCACCTTTGCTGTTCTGATCGAAGGTCGATCGGCCCGGTACAGGGCGTCAGAATACGAATACGCACGATGAAAAACGAGGTCCCATTCATCAGCGGTGGCGTCGCATGCGCTGCTTGGCACGTTCCGGCCACCACCGACCGACTTCAGGACAAGGAGGCTTCCCGTCCGTGCGTGATCCTGGGACCCGGCCTAGGTGGCACGCGTGACACCGGATTGCCCGCCTACGCCGAGGAATTCGCTCGCGCAGGGATCGATGCGTTCGTTTTCGACTACCGTGGTTTCGGCGACTCCGATGGCGTGCCGCGCCAAGATGTCTCGGCCCGGCGTCAGCGACAGGATTATCGTGCTGCAGTCGCCGCGACTCGCCGCCTTCCGGGGGTGGATCCGGAACGTGTCGCGGTGTGGGGTGCATCCAATTCAGGTGGTCATGTCTTTGCAGTGGCTGCAGTGGACCCGACCATCGCGGCGGTCGTGTCGATGACACCTGCCACCGACGGACTTGCGGTTTTGCGGCATGCTTTGCGCGAGTCCGGACCGGCTCATCTGGTGCGCCTGACCGGACACGGGATGTGGGACCTCGTCAGCGCACCGATCATGCGTGCGCCTCATTATGTGCCACTGGTCGGCTCACCCGGTACAACGGCACTCATGACCGTTCCTGGCGCCGTTGAAGCCCTTACCTCCATGTCGGGGTCTGCTTGGCTCAACCAGGTGCGCGCCCGCGCTGCGCTGCGGGTCGCGTTCAACCGTCCTGTCCGCTTCGCTCACCGGCTTGTATGCCCGATCCTGATACAAGTGGGTGTGGATGACCGTCTCGCTCCGCCCGCAGCAGCCCGCAGAGCAGCTGCGAAGGCCCGCGCATGTGCAGACTTGGAACTGCGCGAATATCCGGTAGATCACTTCGACGTCTACGATCCGCACTGGCAACCACAGATGGTGGCCGACCAGATCACCTTCCTTCGCAGAGTTCTTGCTCCGAAGCGACTTCCGCGTTCCGCTCCGGACTCGTAGTCCACCCAGGTGGACAGGATGTGCGGAAGAACCAGGGTGGGATCGAGCGGGTCTGGTGCGCACCCCCGATATCGATTCACACTCACTTCATGGCCAGGATCAGCGCACAGACCTGTACCGGCACTGATGTATACCAGGGCAGCGTCATCGGTAATGTGAGCGGATCTCGCTCTGTGTCCGCTCGACCGATGTGGTCCTCGACGCCCGGCGTCGGGCTGGGTATTGGTGTGCGCTAACCGATCGATAGCCGAGCAGCTCTGGTCCGCGGCAGATCGCTGTTGCATGCTGGCGGTGCACCGTGTTCGGACCCCGCGTCCGGAAGACCCGACCAGGACAGGCGAGCAGGCATGAACCCCACCGCTTCCACCGGCGAGTTGCCCTCCTCGTCCACCGCACCCCTCGCTGGCGTGCGCGTGGTCGAGGTATCGAGCTTCGTGGCCGCGCCCCTGTGCGGTATGACGCTCGCACAGCTCGGCGCCGAGGTGATCCGCGTCGATCCGATCGGGGGCGCCGCCGACTACAAGCGCTGGCCACTCACCGAGGACAACGAGTCCATCTACTGGGCGGGTCTCAACAAGGGCAAACGATCTTTCGCGGCAGACTTCCGCAACCCGGAGGCACAGGAGCTGATCCGCAAGCTCGTCCTGGACGCGGGAATCCTCGTCACCAATGCAGCGGGCCGACCCTGGCTCGACTACGACGAACTCGCCGCGATCCGCCCCGACCTGATCCACGTCCAGGTGCTCGGCCGCGCCGCCGGTACCGGCGCGGTCGCCTACACCGTCCACGCTGCGGCAGGATTCCCGCAGGTCACCGGACCCGACAATCTGTCCGGTCCCGTCAACCACGTGCTGCCGGCCTGGGACGTGTCGTGCGGTCTGTATGCCGCACTGTCGGTCGTATCCGCCGTATACCGTCGCGAAATCACCGGCGCCGGAACCAAGGTCGTACTCCCGCTGGAAGACGTCGCGTTCGCGACCGTCGGAAACCTCGGGTACATCGCAGAGGCACAACTCGGCGGACCGGGACGCCGCCGCATCGGCAATGCCGTCTACGGCACCTACGGGTGCGACTTCACCACCGTCGATGGCATCCGCTTCATGATCGTGGCCCTCACACCCCGGCACTTCCGCGATCTCACCGAACTCACCGGGACAACCCATGCGGTCACCGCACTCGAGGCCGCACTCGACGTGGACTTCCGCGACGAAGGCAGCCGTTTCGAGCATCGTCATGTGCTCGACAGCCTGTTCGGCGCGTGGTTCGGCAAACGCACCGCCACCGAGGTCGAAGAAGCGCTCGCAGCCACGTCGATCCTGCACGAGCGGTATCGCACCTTCGCCGAACTCGCACATGACCCGCGCGTGACCGACAACCCGATGTTCCAAAGACTCGCTCAGCCCCGCATCGGGGAGTATCTCGCGCCGAGCACCCCGATGTCGTTCGACGGTGTCCACCCGACCGTGCGGCCCGCACCCGCGAACGGTGACGACACCGCCGCCGTCCTCTCGGAGCATCTCGGTCTGACCGATGACGAGATCGATGCCCTCGCCGCTGCCGGCGCCGTCCGTATCAATCAGAAGGACCCCGCATGACCCGCCTCGCCCAGACGCTCGGACTCACGGATGTCCAGTCCGAGATCCTCGACACCGTACGCACGTTCGTCGATCGCGAAATCCTCCCCACCGCACAAGAACTCGAGCACTCCGACACCTACCCGCAGGCGATCGTCGACCGTATGTGCGAGATGGGTCTGTTCGGTCTGATGATCCCCGAGGAGTACGGCGGCCTCGGCGAGTCTCTTCTCACCTATGCGCTGTGCGTCGAGGAACTCGCGCGTGGCTGGATGAGCGTCTCAGGGGTCATCAACACACACTTCATCGTGGCGTACATGATCCGTCAGCACGGCACCGAGGCCCAGAAGCAACACTTCCTGCCGCGTATGGCGACCGGCGAAGTGCGGGGCGCCTTCTCGATGTCCGAGCCCGAACTCGGCTCCGACGTCGCGGCGATCCGCACCAGGGCCGAGCGCGACAGCGCCGGCAACTACATCGTCAACGGACAGAAGATGTGGCTGACCAACGGTGCCACCTCGACTCTCGTTGCGGCGCTCGTCAAGACCGACGAAGGCGCCGACAAGCCTCACAAGAACCTGACGACCTTCCTCGTGGAGAAGCCTGCGGGATTCGGCGAAGTCGTCCCCGGCGTCACCATTCCCGGCAAGATCGACAAGATGGGTTACAAGGGTATCGACACCACCGAACTCATCTTCGACAACTATGCGGCGCCAGCCGAATCGATCCTCGGTGGCACTCCAGGCCGCGGTTTCGCCCAGATGATGGACGGCGTGGAGGTCGGTCGCGTCAACGTGTCGGCCCGCGCGTGTGGTGTGGCGATCCGTGCATTCGAACTCGCAGCACGGTATGCGCAGCAGCGCAGCACGTTCGGCAAGCCGATCGCGCAGCACCAGGCGATCTCTTTCTCGCTCGCCGAGATGGCCACCAAGGTCGAGGCGGCCCACCTGATGATGGTCAACGCCGCGCGTCTGAAGGATTCGGGCGAGCGCAACGACGTCGCGGCAGGAATGGCTAAGTACCTGGCGAGCGAGTACTGCTCGGAAGTCACCCAGGCCAGCTTTCGTATCCACGGCGGTTACGGCTACTCCAAGGAGTACGAAATCGAGCGTCTCATGCGCGAGGCACCCTTCCTGCTCATCGGCGAAGGCACCAGTGAGATCCAGAAGACAATCATCAGCAAAGGCGTCCTCCGCGACTACGGATTGTAAACGTTTCTCCCACTTCATCTCCGGAAGGAAGCCCGCGTGCAGCGTACGGTGTTCAACGAGGATCACGAAGCGTTCCGCCAGACGGTCCGCGACTTCATCGCGAAAGAGGTCACGCCCGTCTACCACGAGTGGGAGGCCGACGGTCATCCTCCCCGCAAGTTCTACAACCGGCTCGGAGACCTCGGAATCCTCGGGATCCAGGCGCCGGAGGAGTACGGCGGAGGGGGCGAGTCGTCCCTGAAATTCAACGTCGTGGTGACGGAGGAAACCTCCGCTGCGGGCGTGACTTTCGGCTCCTACTCGGTGCATTCGAACCTCATCCTGCCGTACATCATGCAACACGCGACGGAAGAGCAGAAGCAGCGATGGTTGCCCGGATTCGCTTCGGGGGAAATGATGTTCGCGATCGCGATGACCGAACCCGGCACCGGGTCCGACCTTGCGAACATCTCGACCACAGCGAAGCTTTCCGACGACGGGAGCCACTACGTCGTCAACGGTTCCAAGACGTTCATCACCGGTGGCGCACTCGCCGATCGCATCCTCCTGGTGTGCCGGACCTCGCCGTTCGATCCGGAGAACCGTCGTGGTGGTCTGTCGATGCTCGTCGTCGACACCACGAGCGAGGGGTACTCGGTCGGACGCAAACTCGACAAGATCGGGCTGAAGACGTCCGATACGGCCGAGTTGTCGTTCGACGACGTGAAGGTGCCCGTCACCGACCTGCTGGGCAACGAAGGCGAAGCCTTCTCGTACCTGACCCGGAATCTCGCTCAGGAACGTCTGACCATCGCGTTCGGTGCCGCCGCGACGGCAGCCGCCGCGATCGACCACGCGATCGCATACACCAAGGAACGCAAGGTGTTCGGCAGGCCGGTGGCCTCGTTCCAGAACTCGAAGTTCGTGCTCGCCGAATGCTCGACCGAGTTGCAGGCGATGCAGATCATGGTCGACAACGCGATCGAACTCAACGACCGCGGCGAACTGTCGGTGGCCGACGCCGCGCGTGCCAAACTCTTCGCGACCGAAGCGGCGGGTCGAATCATCGACAAGTGCCTGCAGTTGCACGGTGGCTACGGCTACATCACCGAGTACCCCATTGCGCGTCTGTACGCGGACACGCGTGTGACCCGGATATTCGGTGGTACCAGCGAGGTCATGAAGACGATCATCGCGAAGGATCTGGGTTTGTAGACCGAGTCCTCGACGGCGCCACCTGCTCTCGGAGCCGGTGGTGTCGCCGGTTCCCGGAATGCGGCTGCGGAGTGCGGCCGCGCACCCGATATCGTTCGCGCCATGCGACTGCTCGTGAAATCGAAACGGGTCATCGAGGCCCAGCTGAGCAATTCCGGGATCCGGGCTCTGTCGGGCTCGATGGTGGCCTACGAGGGGCAGATCGGTTTCAAGTCGGCAGGCTTCGGCGGGGGTGAAGGCGTGCTTGCCGGCCTTCGGCAACGCGCCACCGGCGAGGGCCTGTCGCTGATGGAATGCAGCGGCACGGGCGTGGTCTACCTGGCGCATCAGGGGCAGGAAGTGGCACTCCTCGAGCTGAACAACGAGACCTTGCAGGTCGAATCCGAACAACTGCTCGCACTCAACGGCAACCTCAGCACAAACGTGACGTTCGCCGGGTTGCGTGGCGGTATGACCGGGCAGGGCCTGTTCACGACAACGGTGACGGGCACCGGCCAGGTGGCGCTGCTGTCCGCCGGTGGCCCCCTGATCCATCTCGCGGTGTCGCCGCAGTATCCCCTCGTCGTCGATCCCGACGCATTCGTCTGCGCCAAGGGACAACTGACACAGTCCTTCGTCACCGACGTGTCGTGGCGCTCGATGGTCGGGCAGGGCAGCGGAGAAGCCTTTTCTCTGAAGTGGGACGGCACGGGCGTGGTCTCCATCCAGCCCGCGGAACGTTAGGGACGACAGTGGCATTCACCAAGGTCAACAGCAAGGTCGTGAGCGTCGACCTGAACCGTTCGGGTCCCGTGATCGCCCGACGGGGCGCGATGCTCTTCTACACCGGCGACGTCCGCTTCGCTCCCCACGGTGTACCCGGCGGAGCCGGGGGCGCTCCCGGTCTCGGCGGGCTCGCCGGCATGGCCGGGCGGATACTTCAGGGCGAGCACGAGGCGACGATGATCGCGCAGGGCGCCGGCACGGTGCACTACGGATTCCGGGGCCTCGAAACCCACGTGGTGGACATGTCCGCCGGCGGGGAGCTTCGCGTCGAAGCGTCCCGGCTGCTCGCGAACACGGTCGGCTTGCAGAGCACCGTCGTGTCGTCGGGCGCGGCACAGGCGGGCGGGGGAGGCGGCGGCCTGCTGGGCGCACTCCGAGGCGCCGCGACGGGCGCGGTCACCGGAACGGGAATGTTCACGACACAGTTGTCCGGGCACGGCGCGGCGGTGTTGCTGGGGCACGGAGGCATCTTCGAGCTCCGAGTGGGCGGTCCTGCACCTGTGATCGTCGATCCCCAGGCCTTCGTCGCCGCGTTCGGCGCGGTCCGCACCGAACTGAAATCGTCGATGAGCTGGCGCAACGTCGGGCGCAGCGGCGGAGAGGCCATGCAGCTCGAGTGCACCGGCCAGGGCGTCGTCTACGTACAGGCATCGGAGGAGAAACTGTGAGCGCCGTCCTCGACCCGTCGAGCTTCACCGGCAGCGACAACGTTCCCGGAAACCCCTACGCGTACTGCATCGATCTGCAGTCGCCCTGGTTCCTGTCCAAGGGCGCGATGATCGCCTACTACGGCAAGATGCAGTTCTCCGCCCTCACGCACGGGCTCCAGGGTGGCCTGCTCGACATGGTGGCCCGGCGGTTCTCGGCGCCGATGTATCTCGGCGACTACGTGGTGGCGGACGGCTACGGGAAGCTGATCCTCGGGGACCGCGGCTACGACATCAATTCCTACGACCTCGACGACGGCAACCTCACCATCCGGCAGTCGAACCTCCTCGCCTTCGAGCCGGGCCTGTCGCTGAACCAGTCGATCGTGCCGGGATTCCTCACTCTGATCGGCACGGGGAGGTTCCTCGCGTCGTCGAACGGGCCGGTGATGTTCGCCGAACCGCCGCTGCGCGTCGATCCCGAGGCGCTCGTCGGCTGGGCCGACTGCCCGTCCCCGAGCCACCACTACGACGAATCGTGGATCACGGGATTCATGTCCGCGGGCGCGCGCCGGTTCGGGGTGCAGTCGGGTGAGGAACGCCAGTTCGACTTCACCGGCACCGGGACGGTGCTCGTCCAGTCGAGCGAGAAGGTGATCGACGACTCATCGCTTGTCCGCACCATCGAAAATCAAATTCCCGGCCTGTCGACAGGGGGATTGCACCGCATCAACCAGGTCATTGCGCAACAGATGCAACAGAACTGAACAGTGGCACCAGGCCTCGGCCCGAGGCCGGGCCGAGCACGGAGCAGATTGGACCGAATTGTGACTACGCTCACAGGATAGCCGGACCTAACCAGAGGTAAGGTTTGGGCAACCTAACAACCTCCAGGATGGTGACTCACATGATCGTCTGCAGTTGCCACGCCCTCACCCACCACCACATCGAGGCACAGGTGGCCGCAGGTGCACGATGCACCCGCGAAGTGAGTGCGGCGTGTCGCGCAGGAACCGATTGCGGAAACTGCGTACGCAACATCTCGGCGATCATCCGGCAGGCTCGCGTCCGGAATGAGACGATCGAGCTCGAGACCGCCGTGTAGCCAGCCCCTGCCCGGCGGTAAACCCGATGGTTCACCCCGGGAGGTGCCATGAAGGGCGACAAGAAGGTCATCGAATACCTGAACGAGCAGCTGACGGCAGAGCTCACCGCCATCAACCAGTACTTCCTTCATTCGAAAATGCAGGAAGACCGTGGATGGGCGAAGCTCGCGGCACACACCCGCGCGGAGTCGTTCGACGAGATGCGTCACGCCGAGACTCTCACCGACCGCATCCTCTACCTCGACGGACTCCCCAATTATCAGCGGCTCGGATCACTCCGCCTGGGACAGAACGTCAAGGAGATGCTCGAGGCGGATCTCCAGGTCGAGATCGAAGCCCGCGACCGGCTCCGCAAGGGATCGGAATACATGCGGTCGGTCAGCGACATCACCTCCGCGAACATCTTCGAGGCGATCCTCGCGGACGAGGAAGAACACATCGACTATCTGGAAACTCAGCTCGACCTGCTGGCGCAGCTGGGCGAACCGCTCTACATCGCCCAGCACATCTCGCCGCCGGAGTAGCCGGCGAGGCGTCGAACGTCTCCCCGCAGTCACGAAGGCGGGCCGCGACATCTGTCGC
>JAEZDV010000152.1 GCA_023417985.1 Actinomycetes bacterium
CGTCGTCGCCGACGTGCTTCCGCGGGAGTGGGGCGGGCCGACCTCCACGGCCGAAGCCTTCGCCTTCGCGGCCGTCTGCTCCGGTGCGGCACTGCTGCCCGACCTCGACACCGCGCAATCGACCGTATCGCGTTCGTTCGGTCCGGTCAGTCAGGTCGCGGCGCGAGGGATCGACAAGGTGTCGCTGGGCTACTACTCGATCACCAAGGGCCGCAAGGATCGCAAACGCCGCGGCGGGCACCGGACGATGACCCACACCGCACTGTTCGCCGCCCTGCTCGGTACGGGGGTGTCCCTGCTCGTCGCGCGGTTCGACCGTGAGGCGATCATCGCCGTCCTCTTCGTCACCCTCGGTCTGGCGCTGCGCGGATTGTTCGGAAGCTGGGCAAAGAAGAACGGGTGGTTCGCCGTCACGGCTGTCGCCGCGGTGTTGTCGATCCTCACGTGGCGGTGGTTCCCGGGGGAGGTCGGATCGACGGGACTCGGTGTGGCGGTGGCACTCGGATGCGTGACGCACTGCGTCGGTGACGCCATCACGAAGGAAGGGATCCCGTTCTTCGCGCCCTTCGTTCCGTGGCGAGGTTCCCGCTGGTGGGAGATCAAGCTTCCCAAGCTGGTCGCGATCAGGGCGGGCGGCCCTTTCGAGGTCACGATCCTCGGTCCGGCGCTCACTGTCGCGACGGTGGCGTTCGCCGTCTGGTCGATCGACGGCGCGCCCGAGTACATCATCGAGACTCTGGAGGCCTCCGGTTTTGCCTTCCTGACGTAGGGGTCCTCACCGCGTGCTCGGGGGCAGGCGCGTCGGTGCGGTTCGAGCACAGCCGGTTCCGCTGGTCGGTGTCGATGGTTCGGGCTATGGCCTAAAAAGAGAACTTGTTCTATTTTTAGGGCCTGGTACCGGCTCGTCCCGACAGAACGGAGCTCGCCACCGTGAGCATTCGCGCCTCAGGCCCCACCCTCAGTCGTCGCGGTCTTCTCGGTGCTGCCGCCGGGGCAGCCCTCGTGATGGGAACTGGTTGGAGCCTTGCCGGTGCCGTACCCCTCGGCGACCCGGCCGCGACCATCGCGGCACCGCCGCAGTTCCCTGCCGACATCCCTCTCGCGCAGCAGCAATTCGTCAACTGGGCGAAGACGATCCGATTCGACGCCGTGTGGACCGCCACCGCCCGAACCGCTCAGGACGTCGTACGGCTTGCCAACTGGGCCCACACCCACGGTTACCGCATCAGGCCGCGCGGATCGATGCACAGCTGGAGCCCACTCACCCTGGAGGCGGGGCAGAACGTCGAGAAGGTCGTCCTCGTGGACACCATGTCGCAACTGAACGCGGTGTCCGTCGACCCCTCCGGCAGGCCCGCCACCGTCACCGCCGATGCGGGTGCGAGCATCGAAGCCGTTCTGGGCGCACTCCAGAAAGAGGGCCTGGGCTGGGCGAATTCCCCAGCGATCGGCGACATCTCCATCGCTGGAGCCTTGTCGATCGGTGCGCACGGGTCGACCTACCCGGCCGCCGGCGAGACGGTCGTTCCCGGGCAGTCGTTCGGGTCGCTGTCCAACCTTGTCCTCTCCCTCACCGCCGTCGTGTGGAACGACGCCGCGGGTGCCTACGAACTGCGCTCGTTCCGCCGCTCGGAACCCGAGATCAGGCCGCTGCTCGCGCATCTCGGACGGACCTTCGTCACGTCGGTGACGTTGCAGGCCGGGGCCAACTACCGCGTGCGCTGCCAGAGTTCCACCGACGTGCCGTGGCGCGAACTGTTCGCCCCGCCGGGTGCGCCGGGACGCACGTTCGAGAGTTATGTCGCGCAACACGGACGCGTCGAAGCGATCTGGTTTCCTTTCACGGAGACGCCGTGGCTCAAGGTCTGGTCGGTTACTCCGGAGAAACCGGCGGAGTCTCGCGAGGTGTTCGGCCCCTATCCCTACGTGTTCTCCGACTCCATCCCCGAACCGGTGACCGACGCGCTCGCCCAGGTGGCGAGCGGCAACCAGGCCGTGACCCCGTTGTTCGGGGCCTCCCAGTTCGGTGCGGTCGCGGCAGGGCTTGCGGCCACCGACACCGACGACCTATGGGGATGGTCGAAAGACTTGATGTTCTACCTCCGGGCTACCACGCTGCGGGTAGTCGCCGGCGGAGGCGTGGTGGTGACCCGCCGCGAGAACATCGCCCAGGTGATCCACGAATTCACGACGTGGCTGCACGAGCGGATGACCCAGTACGCGTCGATGGGGCAGTATCCGGTGAACATGCCGTTCGAGGTCCGTCTGTGCCGCATCGACGATCAATCCGAAGTGCTCACCGAGTCCGCTGGGCCGCCCAATCTTTCGCCGGTACGTCCGCGACCCGACCGCCCCGACTGGGACACGGCGATCTGGATGAACGTCGTGTCCATTCCGGGAACCGCGGGGCTGTCGGCGTTCTTCCGCGAGATGGAACAGTGGATGGTCGCCAACTATTCGGGCGACTACGCGACCTTCCGGTCCGAGTGGTCGAAGGGGTGGGCCTTCGACGAGGCCGGGGGATACCGCGACGCCGGATTCCTCGGCGACACCGTCCCCGCCATGTACCGCAAGGGATTGTCGTCCGACGAGGGCTGGGACGCGGCGCTGTCGGCGTTCGACCGCCACGACCCCCATCGCGTGTTCAGCAACGACTTCCTGGACCGTCTGTTGCCCTGATCTCAGCACCCGGTGTGCGAGAAGGCGCGTACGTAACCGGCGGTCTGGTAGGCGTAGGTCCACGCCCAGTACGAGAGTGAGATGTTCTCGGGGCTGGCGGCCATGACGAGTTCGCCGTCGTAACAGCGGTCGAGGATGAAGCGCGCCCGCGAGATGTGCGGCACGGACGTGACCACGATGATGCTCTTCCAGCCGTAGAAGTTCGCGAGCCGGCGCATCTCCTGTGCCTCGCCGCGCGTCGTCGACGGCTCGGGTTCGAAACACGTGATGGGGAAGTCGTATCGCCGGGTGTCGCACAGGTCCGTCATCCAGATGTCGCGGGAACCCCGGGGGTTCGACATCACGACCCGCGGAGCGAAGCCGAGCAGCGCGAGTTCGAGCGCATACGGATAACGTTCGTACGCACCGCCGCCGAGAACGAAGATGACGTCGGCGCGTCGCTCCGGGTGCAGATCCACGATCTCGATCTGTGGGGTGACGTAGACGGGTACTCCCGCGCCGATGAGTGCGATGAGGACGAACGCCGGAATCGCGAGCCGTCGCCGGCGGGTGCGACGCTTCGGCGGTGCGGTTGCCGGGGGAGTGGGCGCAGCGTCCGGCGGGGTGCTTCCCAGCTTCCCTCGCACCGAGATGTGTCTCCGCGCCATACTCGGACGATACCGGCTTCAAGTCGGAAAAAGTCAGTCGAACAGTCTTCGAGTATGAATTGTCTGGGTGATGACGCCGGCCGCGGGCGGGAACCCGTTTTACGGATCGACTACCGGCAGCGTGGTGCCCCGCTCGGAAGAACGGGGC
>JAEZDV010000168.1 GCA_023417985.1 Actinomycetes bacterium
GTTTTCGACCGTCCGACCGGGTTTTCGACCGCCGCTGCCCGTGTTCGGATATCCCGTGCGGGGCGGGCGTCGAAGCCCGCTACTCGGCCGGGCCGCTGCCCGCAGTCCCCCGCTCGTCGTCGTTGCGCGCCTTGCGTGCGGCCTCGCGCATCTCGATCCCGTCGGTGATCCAGCCGCCGACTTCCCGGGTGACGTCGCGGACAGCTCCGGTGATGATTCCCGCGATCGCGCCGACGCGTGTCGCCGCCGATTCGGTCATCTCCTGGATAGTGTCCTTGTTGCGCTCGAACTTTCCGACCATGGCAGTCCCCCTCAGACGTTCTCCCGTGCGAGGGTACTCGCAGCGGTATCGGCCCGCTCGCGTGGCGAACGCTCGAGGAGCACTGCGACGTCCGGGGTTTGCGACACCCAGTTCGGAGGCAGCGCGAACGTGAAGATCTTCTTCCACACCGAGCTCACCTGGGCGGTGAGACCCCTGCTGTTGTAGGGGAGCCCGTACTGCTCACACAGCTCTTGCACGCGCGGGGCGAGTTCCGGGTAGCGATGTGCCGGCAGGTCGGGGAACAGGTGGTGTTCGATCTGGTGCGACAGATTGCCCGACATGATGTGGAACAGCGGTGAACCGGAGATGTTCGCACTGCCGAGCAACTGCCGGACGTACCACTCACCCCGCGTCTCCTCGGCGGTTTCTTCCTCGCTGAACGACTGCACGCCCGACGGGAAGTGGCCGCAGAAGATGATCGAGTACGCCCACACGTTGCGCACCACGTTCGCGGTCGCGTTGCCGATCAGGGTGGGCACGAACAGCGGGCCGGTGAGCAGCGGGAATGCCACGTAGTCCTTGACGACTTGGCGACGCGCCTTGCGCCACCAGCCCTTCGCGAGCGGGAGGACGTCCCGCCACGACCGGGTGCCCGCGACGATGTTCTCCGCCTCGGCGTCGTGCATCATCACTCCCCACTCGAACAGCAACATCAGTACGGTCGCGTAGACCGGATTGCCGAGGTAGTACGGATGCCACTTCTGATTCGGGTCCATACGCAGGATCCCGTACCCGATGTCACGGTCCTTGCCGACGATGTTCGTGTACGTGTGGTGCATGTAGTTGTGTGAGTGCCGCCACTGATCGGACGGGCACACGGTGTCCCACTCGAACGTCCGCGAGTTCAACGACGGTTCCCGCATCCAGTCGTACTGGCCGTGCATGACGTTGTGCCCGATCTCCATGTTGTCGAGGATCTTCGACACGCTCAGTGCCGTGACTCCGGCAATCCATGCGGGCGGGAAGAACCCGAGGAACATCAGGCCGCGGCCGGCGACTTCGAATCCGCGCTGCGCCGTGATGATGCGATAGATGTATTCGCGGTCCTCGTCACCGAGCGACGCCACGGTCTGCTCGCGCAACGCATCGAGTTCTCGTCCCAGTTCGTCGATGTGCTCGCGAGTGAGCACCAACGGTTCGGGGTCGGCGGGCTTGGATGAGCCCGAGAGGAACGGAACGAAGGGAATGGTAGGCAGGGACAGTCCGAACATGGTGTCCTCCAGTGATATACGGGGTGAGCGCGTGCCGGGGTCGTAGGTCAGAGGTCGACGGCGACGTCGCCGACAGGCGCGTTGATGCAGATCTGGATCCGCGTTCCGGGTTCGGCATCGAGTTCGCCGGTGCGCACGTCTCGCGTACATCCGGCGAGCCGGACCGCGGTACACGAATGGCAGATTCCCATCCTGCATCCGTGCTCCGGTGTGAGACCCGCGCTCTCCGCGTGCTCGAGCAGGGTTACGCCGGTGTTGTCGGCGACGACACCCGAGGAGGCGAAGGAGATCACCCCGGTGGCGTCGTCCGGGTCGACCGTGTACGTCGGCGGGGTGAATTCTTCGACGTGAACAAGATTTTCCGCGCCGTTGCGTGCGTAGACGTCCCGGACCCGGGAGATCAGGCCGGCGGGTCCGCACACGTACGCCGGGGTGTCGGCGAACCAGGGCGCGACAGCGCGGAGGTGCGCGGGGCCGAACCGTCCCTCGAGAGCACCACCGCCCGCCCGGGTGTAGGCGATGACCACTTCGACGTTGGGTAACGCGCCGAGCGCATCGAGCTCATCTCGCCGTGGGACGTGCGCCGGCGTCCGGGCGTAGTACAGGAAGGTGACCGCACCGGTGTGACCTTCGGCGACGAGTCCTTCGAGTATCGACAGCACCGGGGTGATTCCCGAGCCGCCTCCGATGAGGATCAACCGATCTGCCCGTGGTGACGGGAGAACGAACTCACCGGCCGGTTCACCGAGTTCGACGACCAGCCCCGGTTCTGCGTGGTCGTGGAGGTAGCGGGAGACGATCCCATCGGGGTGGAGTCCCACCGTGAACACGATCCGCCCGCTTCCGTCCCGCGGCGCCCCGGGTGCGTACGCCGGCGAGTAGGTACGGCTGTGCCGGACCCCGTCGACGGTGATCGACAGCGGAATGTGGTTGCCCGGTTCGAACGCGACGGGTCGCGCAGGGCTGACGGTGAAGGTCACCGAGCCTGCCGCATCTCGGTCCACGTGTGTAACCCGAGCGCGGGTGACGGAGGTGGCGAGCAGGGGATCGACCAGTTCGAGGTACCGGTCGGGGTGGTGGGGGCTGGAGAGAGTCCCCAGTGCGCCGACGAGCACTTTTCGTGCAAATGTCCGCGCAGTGTCGATCGGGGGGAGGTGGCGCGCAATCATTTGGTGCCTGCCTTCCGAAGGAATCGGATTCCAGTGCACATCCGTGCACTGAACCGAGTGTGACAGGCAATTGCACCCCTGTGTCAACCCGATTGTGACCGCGGTTACACCCCGAGCGCGGCCCGAACGACCCTCTGCCTACACTCGACACGTGTCCACAGCACCCGCCCCGTCGTCGACGACCCGAGCACAACGCAAGGAGCGCACCCGTCAGGCGCTTCTCGATGCGGCGCTCGAACTGTCCTCCGACCGCGGACTGGCCGGCGTGAGCCTGCGCGAAGTCGCACGACAAGCGGGAATCGTGCCGACTGCGTTCTATCGCCACTTCGCGTCGATGGAGGAACTCGGCGTCACCCTGACCGCCGACACGATGCGTGTGCTGCGCCGCCTGCTGCGCGACGCCCGCCGCTCCCCCGGACCCGCGACGGCCCGCGAATCGCTGCGCATCCTCGTGCGGGAAGTCCGAACCCACGAACCCGCTTTTCGCTTCATCGCGCGCGAACGTCACGGCGGGCAACCGGAAGTCGCACGCACCGTCACGACCGAGTTGCGGTTGCTCGCCGGCGAACTTGCCGCGGACCTCGCGCGCACCCCCGGCCTCGAACGGTGGCCCTTCGACGACCTGGAGATGGCGGCCGACCTGCTGGTCACCGCGATGCTCGACGTGGTGCTGGAACTGTTGTCCGTGCAGCGGCCCGGAAGCGCCGAGGAAGCCGAGGTCATCACCCGGGCCGAGAAACAGATGCGGCTGATCCTTCTCGGCATGGCGGCCTGGAAGCCGACGCACAACTGAGGCGATCTCCGTACGGTGGACGTCATGACCGGCAACGCCGAAACGACTCTGGGAGATCTCACCTTCGATGTCCGGGTGGCGGGACCGTCCGACGGTCCCCCGGTCGTGTTGCTGCACGGCTTTCCGGAAACCGCGCGGAGTTGGACGCCCGTGGCGCGCCTGCTCGTGCGCGACGGATTCCGGGTGATCGCCCCCGATCAACGCGGCTATTCTCCCGGTGCGCGGCCCGAGGGGGTGCACCACTACCGACTGCCTGCCCTGGCCGACGACATCGTCGGTCTCCTCGACGATGTCGAGATCGAGCGGGCACACCTCGTGGGACACGACTGGGGCGCCGCGGTGGCGTGGCAGACAGCAGCTCTCCACCGCGACCGCGTGTCCACCCTCACCGGGTTCTCGATGCCGCACCCCGCGGCATACGGGTGGGCGCTACATGAAGACGACGACCAGCGGGAGCGTTCGTCGTACATCAAACTTCTCCGCATGGAAGGCAAGGCCGAATCCGTGCTGCTCGAGGACGATGCGCGACGGTTGCGCGCGATGTTCGATCCGAGTGTCGATCCCGAATCGATAGACGACTACGTCCGGACCCTGTCCCGTCCGGGCGCGCTCACCGCCGCCTTGAACTGGTACCGAGCCATGACGCGCGACCTCGAGTCGACCCCGGCGGTCCAAGTACCCACGACCTACGTCTGGAGCACCGGAGATTCGGCCATCGGTTCCGCTGCGGCGGAGCGGTGTGGCGAGTTCGTCGACGCGGAGTACGAATTCGTCGTCCTCCCCGACGTCTCGCACTGGATTCCGGAACAGGCGCCCGACGCCGCCGCCGAGGCCATCCGGCGGCGGGTGGGCACTGCTCCCGCAGGCTGACCCTTTCGCTCGGGACCCGTTTCAGCGGTAGTTGGGGTTGTTGAACTCCGGGATCTCGATGCTGATGGGCCGCAACTCCGACATGTAGAGCAGCACGAACTGGCGGAGCAACTCGTCGAACGTCCAGTACGCCTCCGGCGCCAGAGGCAGCGGCAGAAGTCCTTCCCGAACCGCGATGAACGGCCCCCACGCGCCGTCGAGGAGAGTCCCCCAGACCGGTTCACGGGGAATGCCGAGCCAGTCCGCAATCTCGTCGCCGAGCACGAACCGCGTCAGGGCGCCGAGGATCGGCCGGGTGAGCAGGGTGAAATCGAGACCCGCACCGAGGTCGAGCAGGGTGTCGGCGAGCTTGATGCCCTCGGGGGTCGGAGCAAGGATCGGGTCGAGCACCTCCACTGCCTGCGCCTCTGCCCTGTCCCATGTGGCCGGGATGTACTGATCCTCGATGCCGAGCATGTGTGCGCTGATCTGCCACGAGTGCAGAAAGCCCTCGGATTCGCCCTCAGCGATGGGCACCTTCCATGCCTTCAATGTCCGCATGACCGTGGTGGGCAGGCTGTGCCAGGTGACCATCATGTCGTGCTGGCTGATCGGAACGGCCTCGGGCGCGGCGTGCTCCCAGTGCGGGGACTGCGGCAGCAGATGACGCACCGCGGCATGGACGAGCCTGGTCTTGACGGCGGTCACGGCCATTTCTCCGTCGGGTAGGTAGGCGTCGCGAGAACCGATGTCGTAGCCCAGCTTTGCCGTCTTGGAGATGCGGCGCTTCATGTTCGCGCCACCCTTCGAGTAGTACACCGCGAGCGCTTCCTTGGGGATGACCGTGCTCATCATCCCGCTCGCGAATCCGTAGAGAACGCCCAGATACAGCCCACGTTTCTCGTTGAAACGCACGGCGGTTCCGAGCTTCGCCGGGTCTGCCCAGTCGGGAAGCTGCCGGGCCCGCTCCATGAAGTCGCGGAGATCTGCCGGGAGGCCGTCGGGCAGGGGCTGACCGTTCTCGGTCCAGGTCCGCAGCAGTTCGTTGACCCTCGGGACATCGCCCCGGTCGAGCAGCGACGCCACCAGCGGGTCGGCTTCGGTGTCCCATACCGTTCTCGGGTCGGCGCCGTTTCCTGTGCCCGGTATCGACCCGGACGGCGACCACCGCCACGGCCGCGCCTGTGCGGGCGCAGCAAACGCGAACGCTCCCACCGCGCCGAGCGCGCCGCCCAGTTCCAGGACCCTGCGTCTGCTGAGTTCTTCCATCGAAACCCTCCGCCACCATGGATGATGCAATGAAACAATCATTGTGTCTCTGTATCATCAGAGCACATTCACGCTCCTCGGGCGGCGTTTTTCGCGCTTCCCGCCACGCGCGCGATACGCGACGAGCGCAGTGCAGCACAGGGCACGGCAGTAGACTCGGCATCCCAGGAGGCCACCGTGGACCAAGCGCCGCTCGTTCGCAGTACGACGCCGGAATCGGAGTCACTGCTCGATCGCGCATATCACGACGCGCTCGAACAACCCGACGAGGACGACCGCACCCGGACGCGCCTCCTCGACGCCGCATACGAGCAGTTCTGCCGGCTCGGGATCCAGCGCTCGTCGATGGAGGACATCGCGCGACGCGCCCAGTTGTCACGGATCACGCTGTACCGGAAGTTCGAGTCGAAGGACGCCCTGGTCGATCAGGTCGTCCTTCGCGAGATCCGCCGCTATTTCACGCAGTTCCTCGACGACATCGCACGCGCCGATAGCGTGGCGGACCGCGTCGTGGCCGGATTCGTCAGTTCGCTCCGTACCGTGCGGACCAATCCCCTGATCGGCGGCCTCCTCGAAGCGGAACCCACGGTGCTCGCGGGTTCCGTTGTGGGCAACGGCGAGGAGATGCTCGCCACCGTGCGAGCATTCGTCGCTGGTCAGCTCGGGCGCGAGCAACGGGCCGGGAACGTCCCGCCCACCCTGGACACGGATCTGGTCGCCGAGATGATGGTGCGGGTCTCCGCGTCGTTCCTCACGTTCCCGAGCCGTCTCGTCGACCTCGACGACGACACCCAGCTCGCCGCGATCGCACGACAATTCCTCGTGCCGATGCTCGACCCGGGCCGATAGTCGGGGCGCGGAAACGGCGGAGTACCGAGACCTGCGCTCACCCGCTTTCCGGAGCGCGGACGGCGAGCAGCGCGGCGAGGCCCACCGCGAGAACGAGCAGGAGACCGACGATGCCGGCCCGATCGGTGGCGAACCACCACGCGAAGAATCCGAACAGCGTCGGCGCGAGGAACGACACCGCACGACCGGTGGTCGCGTAGAGGCCGAACATCTGACCTTCCCGGCCGGGCGGGGTGAGCCTGACCAGGAACGTGCGGGCCGACGACTGGGCAGGACCGACGAACAGACACAGCACGAGACCGAAGATCCAGAACATCGTCGGCCCCGACACCACCAGCAGCACCGTTCCGGCCGCGATCATCGCGACGAGCGAACCGACGATGACGGTCTTGGGGCCGAGCCGGTCGTCGATGCGTCCCGCGGCAATAGCGCCGAGCGCAGAGACCACATTGGCTGCGACACCGAAAAGCAACACGTCCGCCGCGCTGATTCCGTAGACGTTGACCGCCAGGACCGCACCGAAGGTGAACACACCCGCCAGACCGTCCCGGAACAACGCGGACGCACCCAGATAACCGATGGTGCGGCGGTCGGCCTGCCACAACCGACGCAGATCGCGCCACAGCACGCGGTAGGACTCGACGATGCCGACGCGTCGCCTGTCGTCACCGCGTTCGACCGGCTTCTCCGGCACGGCGAACACCACGGGCAATGCGAACAACGCGAACCACATTGCCGCCAGCAGCGCCACGAGCCGGATGTTGGCACCCCCTTCGGTGGAGACACCGAGCAGACCGCGTACGTCCCCGTCACCGGCGATGAATCCGGCATAGCAGAGCAACAACAGCACGATGCCGCCGAAATACCCCATGGCCCAACCGAATCCCGACACCCGGCCGACGTTGCCCTCCGTCGAGACCTGCCGCAGCATCGCGTTGTACGGGACCTGCGCAAGTTCGGCGCCCACAGACGCGATTCCGAGCAACACGAGTCCGAGCCAGAGGTAGCTGTAGTCGTCGCGCACGAAGTACATACCGGCCATCGCGGCCACGGTCAGCGCCGTCAGGATCGCAAGAGACCATTTGCGGCGACCGGCCGCGTCGAACCTCTGACCGAAGATCGGTGCCGTCACGGCGATCAGCGCGCCCGAGATGCCCAGCGCCCAACCGAGCCACGCGGACGCCGGCACGGTGCCGGGCAGGTCGTCGCCGACAGCGTCGGTGAGGTAGACCGAGAAGACGAAGGTGAGGATCACCGCATGGAATGCCGAGGATCCCCAGTCCCACAGACCCCACGCGAAGACCTGTTTCTTCGTCGCGGCACCCCCGACCCCGGCCGGAGCGTGCGTGTGTGCGCTCATGGTGCGCAGCCTAAGCCGCGTGTGACCCGATCGTGCCCACAGCGGTGCCGCGAGTCGCGCGGGCCGACGCCGCAGACCCGCCCGGTCCGCCCCCCGCTAGGCTGACCCACCGTGACTCTGCCGACTCCCCATCCCGATGCCCGCGCCGTCGTCACCGGAGCTTCTTCCGGTATCGGCGAAGCCCTCGCCGCCGAACTCGCCGCTCGGGGGCATTCCCTCGTACTCGTCGCGCGCCGCGGTGAGGTGATGGAATCCCTCGCCGAGACGCTGCGTACGAAGCACCGCGTCGCCGTGGAGGTTCGGGCGTGCGACCTGTCCGACCGTGACGCGCGGGCGGTCCTCGTCGACGAACTCGCCGGCCGCCGCATCAGTATCCTCTGCAACAACGCAGGGATCGCCACGTTCGGTGCCGTCGCGGAACTCGACCCCGCCTACGAGCGTGCACAGGTCGAGCTGAACGCCGTTGCGGTGCACGACCTCACCCTCGCGGTGCTCCCGCAGATGGTCGAGCGCAAGTCCGGCGCGATCCTGATGGTGGGCTCCGCTGCCGGCAACATGCCGATCCCGCACAACGCGACCTACGCCGCGACCAAGGCCTTCGTCAACACGTTCTCCGAGTCCCTGCGCGGCGAACTCAAAGGCACCGGCGTGCACATCACGTTGCTCGCTCCCGGACCGGTGCGCACCGAGGAACCGGATCCTGCTGAGGCCTCGATCGTCGACAAGCTGGTGCCCGACTTCCTGTGGATCTCGAGCGCTCACACCGCAAAGGTCTCGCTCGACGCCCTCGCGTCCAACCGGATGCGCATCGTGCCCGGCGTGATCAGCAAGGCGATGTCGGCGGCGGGACAGTTCGCGCCGCGGTCGGTCTCCGCGCCCATCGCCGGCGCCTTCTACCGCAAACTGGGCTCCGACTAACGCCTGCGGCGGCGTCCGGTTCCGAAGATGCTGCGGCCGATCTCCCGGCCCGCCGCGGACGCCGCCGACCGCAGGAAACTGTTGACCGCCGGGCTACCCATCGCTCGTTCGATGATCGACGGCTCGTCGTCACGCGCGGACTCCGGCAGGACCTCCCCCGCACCGGCGGGCAGCGGCGGGGTCTCGAACTCCGGATCGACATCTGGGGCACCGCCCACCGACGCGGACAACTTCTCGTACGCCGATTCGCGGTCGATCGTGCGGCCGTACTTGCCGTAGAGCGCGCTCGACTGGGCGGCCGCGAGGATCGCGTTCTCCCCCACCGAACCCAGCAGGGAGCGCGGGGGCCGAATTCGGGTCCAGGCGACGGGGGTGGGCGCACCGGTCTCCGACAACACCGTCACGACGGCTTCGCCGGTTCCGAGTTCCGTCAATGCCCGTCCGAGGTCGTACACGTCCGTCTCCGGGTAGGTGCGCACCACCTTGTCCAGAGCCTTGCGGTCCTCGGCGGTGAACGCACGCACCGCGTGCTGGATGCGTGCTCCCAGTTGCGACAACACCGCCTGGGGCACGTCCGAGGGCAGCTGGGTGCAGAAGATCACCCCGACTCCCTTGGAGCGGATCAGTTTGACGGTCTGCTCGACCTGCCGCAGGAACGCCTTCGACGCATCGGTGAACAACAGATGCGCCTCGTCGAAGACGAACACCAGCTTCGGCTTCTCGAGATCCCCCACTTCCGGCAACGCCTGGAACAGGTCTGCGAGCAACCACATCAGGAAGGTGGAGAACAACGCCGGCTGGGTCGCGCGATCGCCCAGTTCGAACAGGCTGATGACGCCGTGGCCGTCCACAACGCGGAGCAGATCCTCGGTCTCGAACTCCGGTTCACCGAAGAACGTGTCGCCCCCGGAATTTTCGAGATTGACGAGCGCGCGCAGGATCACCCCCGCCGTCGCGCCGGATACCCCGCCGATGCTCTTCAAGTCTGCTTTCCCCTCGTCGCTCGTCAGGTACCTGACGACCTCCCTCAGGTCCTTCAGATCGAGCAACGCGAGTCCGCGCTGATCTGCCCAGTGGAAGATCAGGCCGAGTGTGGACTCCTGAGTTGCATTGAGCTCGAGCACTTTGCTCAGCAGGATCGGCCCGAACGAGGTGACGGTCGCCCGGACCGGGATGGCCGCGCCCTCGGAACCGAGCGAATAGAACTGCACCGGGTAGCCGTGGGGTTCCCACGACTCGTCGCCGGTGTCGATCGCCCGAGCGACGACCTTCTCCTCGATCTTGCCCTCCCCGGTAAGGCCCGACAGATCACCTTTGACATCGGACATCATCACCGGCACCCCTGCGGCCGACAACTGCTCCGCGAGCAGTTGCAGCGTTGCGGTCTTTCCGGTCCCGGTAGCTCCGGTGACGAGCCCGTGGCGGTTGAGTGTGGACAGCGGGATGCGGACCTTGGCGGACGGGTTCGCCACGCCGTCGACCACGACGGCGCCGAGGTCGAGCGCGGGACCGGTCGCCTCGTATTCGGCGGCGATCCGGGCGGCTGTGCCCGTTGCGCGCGACGCTTCGCCGGGGTCCTCGGGGAGCTTGTCTCGGTCCGGCATACGGATGCTCCTTCGGCTGTGCGGTGCTACTGCGTTGCCACTGCCGACCTTAACGGCTCCGACGTCTGGCTACGCTGTATCTCGTGCAGGACAAACTCGTATGGATCGATTGTGAGATGACCGGGCTGCGGCTCGACAGCGACAAGCTGATCGAGATCGCGGCACTGGTAACGGACAGCGAACTCAATGTGCTCGGAGAGGGCGTGGACATCGTCATCCACGCCGACGAGGAGGCACTCGCGGCCATGCCCGACGTCGTGCAGCAGATGCACGAGCGCTCGGGCCTGACCGAAGAGGTGCGACGCTCGACGGTGGGACTCGCGGAAGCCGAGAAACTGGTGCTCGACTACATCCGCGAGCACGTCGGCGAGGCGGGAACGGCACCGCTCGCCGGTAACTCGATCGGCACCGACCGGGGATTCATCACCCGCGACATGCCCGAACTCGACAAGTACCTCCACTACCGGATGGTCGACGTGAGCTCGATCAAGGAGTTGTGCCGCCGCTGGTACCCGCGGATCTACTTCGGTCAGCCGGAGAAGGGCCTGTCCCACCGCGCGCTCGCCGACATCAAGGAGTCGATCCGCGAACTGCGCTACTACCGGCGCACCGCCTTCGTTCCCGAGCCCGGCCCACCCCCGGAGGACATCGCAGCCGTGGTAGAGGACTTGGGGCCGGCCTGACCTGCCGATTCGTCGTTTTCGGCAAAGTCACGCTAGTATCTCTACCGCAGGCGCAAGCGGCCCCGGCCACATGCGAATGCGATGGTGAGTGTAGTTCAGTTGGTAGAGCACCAGGTTGTGATCCTGGCTGTCGCGGGTTCGAGTCCCGTCACTCACCCAAAAGAAGGCCCCCGCCCGGCGTTGCCGGGG
>JAEZDV010000184.1 GCA_023417985.1 Actinomycetes bacterium
CATCCGGAGCAGTTCTCGTCGATCCACAGGGCGACTGCTCGTCACCCGTCCCGCTTCCCTCCAGTTTCGAAACAGCCTGCCGGATACATGATCTCGGCTACGACCTGTTGCGGTATGCCCGCGACACCGGGAAGGAACTGGGCCCGGACGCGCGCCGCGAGCTCGATGCGATGCTCGCACGGCAGTTGCACGCGGCCTGCGGCTCGGAGGCCGGCCGCGCCGACTTCACCTGCCGTCCCGCCGCTCACGTCGCCACAACGTTCGTGGCTCTCAATTCGTGGCGGCAGGGCTACCGCATCCCCGTCTCCGAATCGCCCGTTCCACTTCTCGTCTCGGCAGGCCTGGGTACGGGCGCCGTCGTGTGGGGCGTGTGGACACGACGAAAGGCACGCCGATGAGCATCCTCACCCGTGAACCTGCCGCAGCATCCGTTCCGCCGGCGTTTCCCGCCGCCGTACGACGACTACGCCACGCACTCGACGCGTCGGCGCCGGCGATCGGAACGAGTGTCCTTGTCGCAGCGTCACTGTGGTTTTCACTCGCACCCTCACTCCTTCCTCGCACCTCGGTGACGCAGGGTGTGGTGTGCGGGCTGGCGATCACGCTGGCACTCGCGGGGCGAGCGGTCGTGCGACGGCTGCGCGCCGCGCGCCGGGCACCGGCATCCGGTGAGGCCGAAGTGCGTTGTCTCGCCGCCGCGGTCGCCGCAGCATCCGTCCTCGTGGCCGGGACCGGCGCACACCGCTGGCAGAGCGCGTTACGAGAAACCATGGGGCAGCCCCCGATCGGGCTGCGCTACTGGCTCGAAGTGTGTGCGACGGCCACAGTCGTCGCGGCATCGGCGATCCTCGCGTGCCGCGCGACTCGTGTGCTCGTCAGGCGCCGGACCGTCCGCAGGGTCACGGCGATGGCCGGTACCGGCTTGCTCGCAGCATGGTTCGGGTTCGGCTCGGCTGTGTTCCTCCCACCGGCCGGCAGCGCGAACGCGACCGCCTCGTCGTCGCTGCCGTCGGCTCCCGGACTGGCGGGTTCGGAAGCTTCCCTGGTGGGTTGGGACACGCTGGGTCGAGAGGGTCGGCGTTTCGTCTCCCTCGCCGAACCCGATTCGGCTGTCCGAACGTACATCGGTCTCGCCTCCGCACCCGATGTGCCGTCGCGGGCCGCACTGGCCGTGCGCGAGTTGGAACGCGCCGGCGGATTCGATCGCGCTCATGTCGTGCTCGCGGTTCCCACCGGATCGGGCTGGGTGGACGCGCAGGCCGTCGAAGGGTTCGAGGCGCAGTGGGGCGACGACGTCGCGATCGTCGCCCAGCAGTATTCGGACGCCCCGAGCTGGATGACGTTCCTCACCGATCGCGACGCAGCCTCCGATTCGGCCCGCGCGCTCACCTCGGCTGTGCGGGCGCACATCGACACCCTGCCCGCGTCACAGCGACCGGAACTGCACCTGTACGGGCAGAGTCTCGGCGCTTCCGGTGCGGCAGCAGCACTCCCGGACACCGAGCAGGGCCCGTGCGCCGGTTTCCTGGCCGGTCCCCCGGCCGGGATCGACATTCCGGGAGGCACCGTCCTGGCGAACACGTCGGATCCGGTGGTGTGGTGGGAGCCCGCGCTGCTGTGGTCGCCACCGGACCTGTCCCACGCGCGGGCCGACGCCCCCGTGCCGGCCTGGCTGCCGGTGGTCACCTTCGCGCACACGACCGTGGACCTTCTGACCTCGCTCGATGCCGCGCCCGGGCACGGTCATCGCTACGGGCGGGATCAGGCCGACTGCGCGGCCTAGACGGTGGCACACAGACGGCCCGCAGGTTCCGCGAACGGGAACCTGCGGGCCGTGTGAGGTGCTGTCGCGACGCCTCAGGCCACGATCGGGCCGCGCGCCGCCTCGAAGGCCGCGCCCACGCGGTAGAGCCGCTCGTCGGCGAGCGCGGGTGCCATGATCTGGAGCCCGACGGGAAGACCGTCCTCGGCGGACAGGCCCGACGGCACCGACATCGCGCAGTGACCCGCGAGATTCGTCGGCAGCGTGCACAGATCGGACAGGTACATCGCGAGCGGATCGTCGACCTTCTCGCCCAGCTTCCACGGGGTGAACGGGCTCGTCGGCGACACCAGTACGTCGACCTCCTCGTACGCCTTGTCGAAGTCCTGCGCGATGAGACGACGCACCTTCAAGGCCTGGCCGTAGTACGCCTCGTAGTATCCGGACGACAGCGCGTAGGTGCCGATCATGATGCGGCGCTTGACTTCCTTGCCGAAACCGGCAGCGCGGGTGGCCGCCATGACCTGGTCGGCGCTCATCGTGCCGTCGTCCACGCGCATGCCGTACCGCATCGCGTCGAAGCGGGCGAGGTTGGACGACACCTCCGACGGGAGGATCAGATAGTACGACGCGAGCGCGTACTCGAAATTCGGGCACGACACCTCGACAACCTCGGCGCCGAGCTTCGTCAGGGTTTCGACGGCCGCATCGAACGACGCGATCACACCGGGGTTGTAGCTGTCGGAGTGCAGTTCCTTGACGACACCGACCCGCAGTCCGGACAGGTCACCGTCGGCCCCTCGGCGAGCAGCCTCGACCACCGGGCGCACCGCGGCCTCGACCGAGGTGGAGTCGCGCGGGTCGTGCCCGGCGATCACTTCGTGCAGCAGCGCGGTGTCGAGGACGGTGCGACCGCACGGGCCGCCCTGGTCCAGCGACGACGCGCACGCGACCAGGCCGTAGCGGGACACGGTGCCGTAGGTGGGCTTGGTGCCGACCGTGGCGGTCACGGCTGCGGGCTGACGAATGGACCCGCCGGTGTCGGTGCCTATGGCCAGAGGCGCCTGGTAGGACGCGAGTGCGGCTGCGGAACCGCCGCCCGATCCGCCCGGGATCCGATCGGTGTCCCACGGGTTGCGGGTGGGGCCGTATGCGGAGTTCTCGGTCGACGAACCCATGGCGAACTCGTCCATGTTCGTCTTGCCGAGGATGGGGATACCGGCCTGCCGCAGCTTGGTGGTCAGCGTCGCATCGTAGGGCGACACCCAGCCCTCGAGGATCTTCGACCCGCAGGTCGTCGGCATGTCGGTGGTGGTGAAGACGTCCTTGAGCGCAATCGGCACCCCGGCGAGCGACGACGCGGGCTTCTCCCCCGCGGCGACCGCCCGGTCGACCTCGCCCGCAGCCGCGAGCGCCTGCTCGCCCGCCACGTGCAGGAAGGCGTTGTAGTTGCCGTCGACGGCTTCGATGCGGTCCAGGTGCGCCCGGGTCACCTCGACGGACGACAGGTCGCCCGCGTGGATCCGCTCGGCGAGGGTGGCGGCGTCGAGCCGGGTGAGATCGGTGCTCATTCGCCCTCCCCCAGGATCTGCGGAACGGAGAACCGTCCTTCCTCGACGAGCGGAGCACCCGACAACGCCTGCTCGGGCGTGAGTCCGGGGACCACTTCGTCCGGGCGGGTCACGTTGGTGACGGCGTTCGGGTTCGCCATCGGCGCCACATCGTCCGCGGCCACCTCCGACACCGCCTTGACATGGCTGAGGATCGAATCAAGCTGGCCGGCGAACTCGTCGAGTTCGGCGTCGGTCAGCGCGAGCCGGGACAACCGGGCGAGGTGCGCGACCTCGTCACGGGAGATGGCAGGCACCGTAGGTGGCCCCTTTCCGATGGGATTTGAACTTCCCGTCCAGGGTAATGCGTGGCCGATGCGGTCGTGCAGTCGGTTCGATCCGCCCGAGTGCCGATCGAAGCCGCCGGTGCCTGTTTCGCGTAAACGAACGAATTGTTGCAATCTTGTGAAGCGCACGGCCGCGACCGGGGCTTTTCGTTCCCGGTGGCCGAATCTTGTGATCTGCGGTCACAATCGGCGCGCGGCAGGTGGAAAGATGTGCTGCGCCGGGGGGCGTGCCGCGCTTTCCCGGGTCGACGTGCGGGACGTCGGCATGTTCTGGGAAAGGACGTACGTGTCGTATCTGTTGCGTGTCCGGCTGCCCGATCGCCCCGGTAGCCTCGGCGCGCTGGCATTGGCCCTCGGCTCGGTCGGAGCGGACATCCTGTCCCTCGACGTCGTCGAACGTGGCACGGATTACGCGATCGACGATCTCGTCGTGGATGTCGATCCGGGCAAGCTGCCCGACACGCTCCTCACGGCCGCGGAGTCGCTCGACGGTGTGACGGTCGATTCCATCCGTCCGTACGCGGGCATGCTCGACACCCACCGCGAACTCGAACTGATCGATCACGTCGCCGCCGCGCACGACGACCGGCTCCAGGTTCTGGTCGACGGCGCACCCCGCGTACTGCGGGTCGGGTGGGCGACGGTGCTGGGAATCGGCGCCCACGGCATCTTCCGGATCGCCGGCAGCGCCGGTGCTCCCGAGACGCACCTCGACCACGTTCCGTGGATGCCGCTGGCGAAATCGACTCTGCTCGACCACGATGCCGACTGGGTGCCGGCCCTGTGGCGCGACATGAACACGATGCTGGCCGCGGCGCCGCTCGGAGAACCCGACCGGGTACTCGTTCTCGGCCGGCCGGGCGGACCGGAGTTCCGGCCTTCCGAGATCGCGCGAATCGGATACCTCGCCGGGATCATCGGCACCGTTCTCTCCTAGGGCACCGTCGGTGGCCGGGTCAATCCATCGGCGATACGCGGATGAGGTTGCCGTCCGGATCGGTGACCACGAACGTGCGGCCGAACACGTCGTCGTGCGGTGCTTCCGCCACATCGACACCCGCGGCACTCCAGCGGGCGTAGATGTCGTCGACCGCCGACGGCGCGCCGGGGACCATGAGCCCGACTTCGCAAGTGCGCGGGGTACCGGGAATCGCGAACTCGCCGCGGCCGGTCCACAACGCGAACAGGACGCCGGGAGCAACCTCGAATGCGACGTACCGCGGGCTGGTGAAGGCCGGTTCGATCTCGAACAGCGCGCTGTAGAAGATCGTGGCGGCCTCGGCGTCGCGCACATAGATCAGGAACAGGTTGGGTACGGGCATGACACTCCTCGGTCGATGGCGGGCGGCGCCCGTTCAGGCGCAGTGCCATCCCAGGACACCCGGAAATGACGACAGGTCCTGTCACCTTTCTTGCGAAGATGGGCCGGGATGAGATCTTCCAGACTGCTCCGCTTGCTGCTGCTCCTGCAGACCCACGGGCGCATCACCACGAGTGAACTCGCTCGGCGGCTCGAGGTGTCACGGCGCACGGTGCTGCGAGACGTCGAGGCGCTGTCGGCTGCGGGAGTGCCGGTCTATGCCGAACGGGGTCGGCACGGCGGAATCGTGCTGTTACCCGGCTCGCGTCTCAACGCCTCGCATCTGAACCCCTCGGAGTTGGAAGCGTTGTCCGTCGCGGGATTGGACAGCAACCAACTCGACCGGCTGGGACTGACCGCAGCTCATCGGATGGCGACGGACAAGCTCGGGGCCCGGCAGTCCGCCGTCCCGCGCAATCCCCCGGACCTACCGCGGCTCGCGGATCTCATCGCGGTCGACAACACAGCGTGGATGTCGGATCACCCGCAGCCGAGTGTGGACGTCGCCGATCTCGCCCTGAGCCTGCGCAGTCGGCGGCGACTGCAAATCCGCTACCGGCGCAGCGCCGATCGTCGGGCAACGACGCGAGTGGTCGATCCTTACGGCCTCGCCACCAAGTCGGGTCGCTGGTACCTCGTCGCTGACGACACCGGAAAGGCCCGGCTGTTCGCGCTGGACCGGCTCGAGACCTACGAACTCCTCCCCGACGCCGCCAGGCTTCGAGCCGGAGAGAGCCTCCGGACGGTGTGGGCCGAGTCGAAAGAGCGCACCGAGACGCCCGGGCAGGTGACGATCACGGTTCGCCTCCGCGCGAGCCGCCTCGACCTCGCGCGACGCATACTCGGCGCCCGCATACAGAATGTCGATGCCGCGGAAGGCGATTGGTGTATGGCCACCCTCCGCTATCCCGATATCGAGTCGGTGCGCCAACTCCTCCAGTTCGCCGATCACATCGAAATACTCGGCCCCGGTGCCGCACGCGAACGCATCCACCGCCTCGCCGCCGACCTCGCCGCGAGACACGCGCCGACATGAGCGCAGCGGCGGTCAGACCTCGACCGGCGGGTACAGCCGTTCCATCGTGTAGCGCCGGTTGCGCCGGACGGCAAGGGCGCTCGCGGTGAGAGAGACCAGCAGGAGCCCCACCAGGACCGCGACCGACACCCACAGTCGTGAGTCGACCTGCTCGGCCACCGTGAGCTGTCGCAACCCCTCGACGGTGTAGGTCATCGGATCGAACGGATGGATGTACTGGAACGGTTTGGCCGTCGTGGGCACCGGATAGATTCCACCGGCCGAGACCAACTGCAGCATCAGGAACGCCAGGGTGACGACACGTCCTACTGCGGTGCCGAATACCGCGTTGAATGCCTGGATCACGGCCAGATACGTCGCCGAGACGAGTATCAGGAAGAGGATCGTGCCGGTGAGGTGCCGGACGTCGAGTCCGACGCCGAAGTGCACCACCGCATACATGACCAGCGCCTGCAGGATCCCCACGAGCAGAGCCGGCCAGTACGACGCGAACACGGTGCGATACAACCCGACCCCACCGACCGTCGGCCGGGATTGTAAAGGCGTCAAGAGCATCCAGGTAATGATGCCGCCTACGAACAACGCCAGCGATAGGAAGAAGGGGGCGAACCCGGTTCCGAACGTCGACGCGAGGTTGTTGTAGTCCTGCTTCAACGACACCGGCGACGCCAACGTGTCGGCGGTCGCCGTGCGTTGCTCGTCCGACCAGCTGGGCACCTCGCCCGCCCCCTGAGAAAGTTGCTGGGCCAGTTCGTCCGAGCCGGACTGCAACCGCTCCATCCCCGACGACAACTGCCCGGCACCGTCGGCGAGACGGAAGCCACCGTCGGTGAGCTCGCCGAGCCCCGAGTTCAGCGTCCGTGCGCCGGAACTCAATTCGTCCACCCCGTTGCGCAACTGCTCGACATCCGATGCCAGATCGCCGCTCTGCAGCAACGCAAGTCCGCTCTGGAGTGGGCTGTCGGGGTCGAGCAGTTCGTATTCGACGGCCTGCGCTTCGCCTTGCAGGCGCACGATTTCCGCACGCAACGCTTCGGCGTCGGTCTGCACCTGCTGTGCTGCGAGCGGGCCCAGCACAGCAAGGGCCTGTTGGGCGAGCGGATCGTTGCTCTGGCCCAGCACGCCGACGACCGTTTGCAGCGCGGACCCTGCCCCGGCTTCCACCGGCTGCGGCACCCGGCTTTCCAGCGCGATGAGCGACTGCCGCAGTTGTGTAACCCGGTCGGCGATATCGGTCGGTGCGCCGCTGTCGAGGAAGCCGAGCAGCGGATCGGCCACCTCGTCCACCGCGGTCGCGAGTTCGTCCGCCCCACTTGCCAGCCGGGCCGATCCGTCACGGGCAGTGACGAGATTGTCGGCGAGTTCGCGCGAGCCCGAAGCGAGCTGATCCGCTCCGCTCTTGGCGCTGTCGATGCCGTTCGCGAGTTCACCGGCGCCGTCCGCCGCTTTCTTCAGGCCCGACCCGGCGCTTTCGAGCCCGGTGAGGATCTGTCCGACGCCCTCCGCGCCGATGGTGGCGTTGATCTGGTTGAGCACCTGCTCGGATGCGTCCTGCGCGATGATGGTCGCGAGGTAGTTGTTGGCGTCGTTGAAGGTGAAGACCAGGTTCGCCTTCTCCGGGTTGTCCCCGCTCGGAGATTCCACCGCCTCGGTGAAGTTCTCCGGAATGGTCACGGTGTAGTAGTACTTCCCGCTGGCGAGGCCGGCGGTGGCCTCGTCCTCCGGGACCTCTTCGAGGTCCAGCTTCCCCGCGGCGAGCAGCGATTTCACGACTTGGTCTCCGGCATCGACCTGTTCACCGGTCGAGGAGCGCCCGGTGTCGTTGTTGACGATCGCCGCGGGGATCCTGTCGACCGCACCGAACGGGTTCCAGAACGCCCACAGGTACATCGCACCGTAGAGCAGCGGCATGAGGATGATGGTGACGAGCGCGATGCGCGGCATCGCGCCCCGGAAGTACCGTGTGATGTCGCTACCCAGCGAAAACGCAGCCAGCATTCGCTACCCCATCTCGGTCATGACGCCGATGTCGCCCGGTCCCAGGAGATCGTGCATTTCCACCAGCGTGTGCACGGCGGCGCCGGGGGGAAGGGGATTGACGTCGGCGGTGATCACCGATTGCGCCTCACCCAGTGCGATCAGCCTGTCGAGAAGAACCCTGCGCTCGACATCGTCGGCGATCCTGTCGAGCCGGCCGACGACCAGCAGCGGTGGCCGCCGGGTGTTCGCCACCGCGATGCGCAGCAGCATCTGCTGAAGTTCGGGCAGGTCGTCGACGAAGGCGCGCACGTGTGGAAGCTCGACGTCGCCGAAGACTTCCTCGCACATCTCGGCGACCCCGTGCTCGTCGACCCGCGGGACGAATCGGTACCACGGCGAATCCCACCGTTTCTGTTCGGTGACGAGGTCCTGCACCGTGACCGACGGCGGTACTTCGTCGAGTTCGTTCAGGCACGCGATCGCCGAGTTCGCGAACACTTTTCTCGGTTTGTTCTCGAAGCCGAGGACGGCCAGCGAACCGGCGGTCAGCCGCATCCGCCCGCACAGCGACATCAGCAGCGCGGTGCGTGCCGCCCCCGCGGGTGCCGCCAGCACGGACACGCCACCCGCGTCGATGTCGAGGTCGAGCGGCCCGAACACGTGTCCCCACGGGCCGTGCAGTTCGATACCTCGCGCCGACACCAGAGTCCCCGGAGCCGGCGCCCACGATTCTCGGGTGTCCGTCACAGGCACTTCGACCATCTCCACCCCACGTCCCCGGCGTCGTCGATAGACGCCTACGCTCGGAGGCCGTCGCACGGTCGGTTCGTCTGCACGAGATCGGCCGCCGAAGGACACGTTCACAGCATGCCTCTAAGATCATGCCGTTGTTCGTACCCACCCTGAGGCGCTTTCCGGGATGTGCCAGGAGACCCGGGTTGCGGACCGGCCGCCCCACATGAGCTCGGCCGATACAGCGGGCCGATGCCCGTCCGGCGCGTCAGCCCACCTCGCGCACGGCATCCGGGCCCTGATCGAGCAGGATTCTGAACCCGTCCTCGTCGATCACGGGAACACCGAGATCGGCCGCCTTGTCGGCTTTGGTGCCGGGATTGTCCCCCACCACCACGAAAGCGGTCTTCTTCGACACCGAGCCCGCGGCCTTGCCGCCGCGCGTCAGAATGGCTTCCTTCGCCTGATCGCGGGAGAAGCCCGCGAGTGTGCCCGTGACGACGATCGAGAGTCCCTCGAGAGTGCGTGCGATCGACTCGTCGCGCTCGTCCTCCATCCGCACCCCTGCGGCCGCCCACTTGTCGACGATCGCGCAGTGCCAGTCGACCGTGAACCACTCGACAACGGCGGCCGCGATCGTCGGTCCGACGCCCTCGACGGCGGCGAGTTCGTCGACGGACGCGGACCGGATCCGGTCCAAACTGCCGAATTCCGTGGCCAGTGCGCGTGCGGCGGTCGGGCCGACGTGCCGGATCGAGAGTGCGACGAGAACCCGCCACAGGGGTTGTTCCTTCGCATTTGCGAGATTCTGCAGCAGGCGTTCGCTGTTCTTCGACAGCGCACCCTTCGAGGTGAGGAAGAACGGGGCCTTGCGCAGATCGTCCTCGGTGAGCGAGAACAGGTCGCCCTCGTCGGAGATGATGTTCCCCTCGAGCATCGCGCTCGCCGCCTCGTACCCGAGCGCCTCGATGTCGAACGCGCCACGACCGGCGACGTGGAATACGCGTTCACGCAACTGAGCCGGGCAGCTGCGTGAATTGGGGCAGCGCAGGTCGACGTCGGCTTCCTTCGCCGGGGCCAGAGGCGTGCTGCACTCGGGACAGACCGTGGGCATGACGAATTCGCGTTCGCTGCCATCGCGCAGGTCGACCACCGGTCCGAGAACCTCGGGGATGACGTCTCCCGCTTTGCGGATCACCACGGTATCGCCGATCAGGACACCTTTGCGCGCCACCTCCGACGCGTTGTGCAGCGTCGCGAGCGAGACGGTGGATCCGGCCACGGTGACCGGTTCCATGTAGGCGAACGGGGTGACCCGTCCGGTGCGACCGACGCTGACCCGGATGTCGAGGAGTTTGGTCGTCACCTCCTCAGGCGGGTACTTGTAGGCGATCGCCCAGCGTGGGGCTCGGGAGGTGGCTCCGAGACGGCGGTGCAGGCCCATGTCGTCGATCTTCACGACCACGCCGTCGAGTTCGTGCTCGATGTCGTGTCTGTGCTCGCCCCAGTACCGCATGCGATCGACGACGGCGTCCGCTCCCGTCACGCGACTCGTGTGCGGCGAGACCGGAAGGCCCCACGCGGCGAACGCGTCGTACGCCTGCGACTGGGATTGCGGCGCGAAACCCTCGATGCGGCCGAACCCGTGGCAGTACATACGCAGCCGGCGCTGCGCGGTGACCGCGGGGTTCTTCTGGCGCAGCGACCCCGCCGCGGAGTTCCGGGGATTGGCGAACGGTGCCTTTCCCGCGGCCACGAGTCCGGCATTGAGGTTCTCGAAATCCTCGAGCCGGAAGAACACCTCGCCGCGCACCTCGAGAAGTGTCGGGATCGGGTATTCATCGGTGGCAGTGAGCTTTTCGGGGACTTCGTCGATCGTGCGGGCGTTGAGTGTGACGTCTTCACCGGTGCGGCCGTCGCCGCGCGTCGCGGCCCGGACGAGACGGCCGTTCTCGTACACGAGACTCAGTGCGACGCCGTCGATCTTGACCTCGCACAGATAGTCCGGATGGGTGCCCGTCTCGGTCTCCGCGCGTGCGAGCCAGGCGCGCAGTTCACCCTCGTCGAAGACGTTGTCGAGGCTGAGCATCGGCTCGAGGTGCCCGACGGCGGTGAAGTCGGTGGCGAACCCGCCGCCGACCAGCTGGGTGGGCGAGTCGGGGGTGCGCAGCTCCGTGTACTGCTCCTCGAGTGCCTGCAACTCGCCGAGCAGGGCATCGAACTCGCCGTCGGAGATGATCGGTGCGTCGCGCACGTAGTAGCGGAACTGGTGCTCGCGCACCTGTTCGGCGAGATCCTGCCAGCGCTCACGCGCCTCGGGAGTAGCGGTGGCGGGCGCGTCCGTCGGTTCACTCACAGGTCACAAGCCTAGTCGAGCGGGCCGACAGCTCCCGTGGCGATCCGAACGCGGGCCTGGGCGGACGAACGGCCGGCCCGATCCGTACGTCAGAGGGTTTCGGGGTCCTCGGACAACGCGGCCGAGATGTCACGGGCCTGCTTCAGCGCGCTCCGCGCCCACTGCGGCTGCGCCGACCCGAGGCCGCACGCCGGAGCCACGGACACCGACCGCAGCGCGGCGCGCGGGAACCCGAGCCGGTCGAACAGCGCGAGGGCCGGCGCCGCGAGGTCGCGCCAGCCCGGAACCGGGCTGGGAGCGGTCGTCGGAACCAGGCCGAGAATCAGCGCGGTGCCGGAATCGAAGAGTTCACCGATCCCGTCGAGGTCGGTCTGCGAAACCTGTGCGAGGTCGAACGAGACGGCGTCGGCGGCGCTGCGGCGCAGCAGGCCGGTCGGCAGGGTGCCCGCGCAGCAGTGCACCGCGACGGACCGCCCGGTTCCCCGGATCGTCGTGTCGAGGACGTCGAGCGCCTCGGGTTCGGGCCAGGCGGGAACGGTCTCGAGGATCGTTCTGCCTTCCAAGGTCCCGGCCAGGACATCGGGAAGTGCAGGCTCGTCGAGCTGTACGACGACCTGCACACCGAGCCTGCGGTGCAGTTCGGCGGCGTGCCGCGCGATTCCTTCCGCGAGAGACTCGGAGATTTCACGTACTGCGCCGCGATCGAGTAGCACGCGGCGGCCGGTCGCGAGTTCGAGATGCGCGGCGAGGGTGAGCGGTCCGGCGGACTGCACCTTCACGGTGCGATCCGGACCGGCGCCCGCGCGTTCCCATGCTTCCTCGAGCGCATCGAGATCCTGACCGAGCAGATCCTCGGCGCGGGCGGCGATCGTGCCGCGTCGGGAAACGAGCCGGTATCCGGTGGTCGACGCATCGAGATGGAGGTCGACGAGCAGTGCGCTCGCGCGCCCGATCATGTCCGAGCCGAGTCCGCGTCCCGGGAGTTCCACGAGATGCGGAAGTGCGGCGAGCTCGCCGACCACGACGGAAGCGGCTTCGCGCGCATCGGTTCCCGGCCACGAGCCGAGTCCGGTGGCGATTCCCGACCACGCGGCACGGGCTTCCGGTCCGGTCACACGTCCTCGGCTACAGGCCGGGCGGCGGCGATGGTGCCGCTGCCGAGGACGATGTCGCCGGCCGGATCGGGCCGGTAGAGCACCGCAGCCTGACCGGCGGCAACACCGGTGAGCGACTCCCGGAGCGAGATCTCGATCCCCGACTCGGTCGCTTCGGCGACAGCGGGGGCGAGGCCCCCGTGCGCACGCACCTGCACGACACATTCCACGGGCCCGTCGGGCGCGCTGCCCGAGGTCCACACGGCGCGCTCGGCATGGATGAAGTCGACCTTCAGCCGTTCGGCGCTGCCGACCCGGACGGTACCCGTGTCGGGCTCGATTGCCGTGACGTAGCGCGGACGGCCGTCGGCGCCGGGACCGGAGATCCCGAGGCCCTTGCGCTGTCCGATGGTGAAACCGTGCACACCTTCGTGTTCGGCGAGCACCTCACCCGAATCGTCGTCGACGACCGCACCGGGCCGGATGCCGATGCGAGCGCCCAGGAAGGCGCGGGTGTCACCGGACGGAATGAAGCAGATGTCGTGACTATCCGGCTTGTTCGCCACGGCCAGGCCGCGCTCTGCCGCCTCGGCCCGGATCAGGTCCTTGGGGGTGTCGCCCACCGGGAACATCGCTCGCGAAAGCTGTTCCGCCGTCAGCACTGCCAGCACATACGACTGGTCCTTGTCGGCGTCGACCGCGCGCCGGAGCACGCCGTCACGCAATCGGGCGTAATGGCCGGTCGCCACCGCGTCGAAGCCCAGCGCCACCGCACGATCGGCCAGTGCCGAGAACTTGATCTTCTCGTTGCACCGCAGGCACGGATTGGGCGTCTGACCCGCCGCGTAGGCCGCAACGAAGTCGTCGATCACGTCTTCCTTGAAGCGGTCGGCGAAATCCCAGACGTAAAAAGGTATTCCGAGCACGTCGGCGGCACGGCGGGCATCGCCGGCGTCCTCCTTCGAGCAGCACCCGCGCGAACCGGTGCGCAAGGTGCCCGGAGCCGACGACAACGCCAGGTGGACCCCCACCACGTCGTGTCCGGCGTCGACAGCGCGGGCCGCGGCAACCGCCGAGTCCACACCGCCGCTCATCGCCGCAAGAATCCTCATCTCCGGTCACCTCCTCGTCCGCCGGCGCTCGCCATACCGGCGGCGCGTGCCCGCTCCACCACTCGCGGCAGAGCGTCTATCAGTGCATCGATGTCGTCTCGGGTCGTGGTGTGTCCCAAGGAGAATCGCAACGATCCACGTGCCGTCGCGGGATCGGACCCCATCGCGACCAGCACGTGGCTCGGCCGCGCCACACCCGCCGTGCACGCCGAGCCGGTCGAACACTCGATCCCGGCCGCGTCGAGCAGCATCAGGAGCGAATCGCCCTCACAGCCCGGGAACGTCAGGTGTGCGTTGTTGGGCAGCCGCCCGGCACCGCGGGGACCGTTGAGAATCACGTCCGGGACCACCGCCTCGACGCCGGCGACGAGATGGTCGCGCAGCGCGGTGAGTTCGGCGGTTCGGGCGGGAAGGTCGGCACTCACCTCCCGCAGTGCAGCAGCCATGCCGACGATCGACGCCGTGTCCTGCGTGCCCGAGCGGATGTCCCGCTCGTGTCCTCCACCGTGGGAGAGGGGGACGCACGGGACCTGGCGTCCGAGCAGGAGCGCACCGACGCCTTGCGGGCCGCCGAACTTGTGGGCAGCGAGGGTGAGTGCGGACAATCCGCTCGCGGCGAAATCGACGGGCAGGTGGGCGACGGCCTGCACGGCGTCGCTGTGCATCGGCACATCGAATTCGGCGGCGACGGCGGACAACCGGCGGATCGGCATGATTGTGCCGACTTCGTTGTTCGCCCACATGATGGTGACGAGGGCGACCTCGTCGGGATGGGCGGCAAGTTCGTCGCGGAGTACATCGGGGTCGACCCGGCCCGCCTCGTCCACGGGCAGCCAGGTGACGAGGGCCTGCTCGTGGTCGGCGAGCCATTGGACGGCGTCGAGGACGGCGTGGTGCTCGACCGCGCCGGCGACGATCCGGCGACGTCGCGGATCCTGGGCGCGCCGGCCCCAGTAGATGCCCTTTACGGCGAGATTGTCGCCCTCGGTGCCACCGGAGACGAAGATCACCTCGGAGGGTCGCGCACCGAGTTCGGCGGCGATCGATTCGCGCGCTTCCTCTATCCGGCGGCGAGCCGCACGTCCCGAGCCGTGCAGGGACGAGGCGTTACCGGTCGTGGCGAAGACCTCGGTCATCGCGTCGATCGCCGCAGGCAGCATCGGCGTGGTCGCGGCGTGATCGAGATAGACGGTTTTCGAGGTACCGGAGGATCCGGTGGCGGGCGAGGTCATGACCGATCCAGGATAGCGGGTGAGTGGGGGTGGCTGTCGCGGTCACCGCCTCCGAGCGGCCGCATGCGGCAAGTGTCACGTTTCGGCGGCCGTCGTCGCACCCTCACACCTGCACGAATCCGGCCCCTGCGACGAGCGCGGCCCCGTCCCGGAGATCCGGAACGGGGC
>JAEZDV010000190.1 GCA_023417985.1 Actinomycetes bacterium
GTCGAGGGTCGGGCCCGAACGAGTCATTCCAGCACCTGAGGGGTCAGGAGTGTGCCCACGTCTTCGACGGTCCCGGTGATCGCCACCGAACTGACCTTGTCGCCGGTCTCGGCGGAGATTCCGACGATCGTCTGTGCCGATTCGCCTTCCACCTCGGGGCCGCCACCGATTACATACAGCGTCTCACCGTCGACCGAGAAGGCCATGCCGGAGATGTCGATGAGCCCGAGCGCCGCCAGATCGAGGGTCTTCACGGGTGCGAACGTGGCCGCGTCGAACAGGTCGATCTTCACCACGTCGCCACCGCGAGCGGAGTGGGGGTGGACCACCGAGTCGGTGTACTCGATCGCGATCCGGGTGCCGGTGTTGTTGATGGCGTTGCCCGCGAACCGACCGGAGTCCTGGCCGGCATTTCCGATCGGTGTCACCGCCTCCGACGGGAGGCCGTTCGAGAAATCGAGGACGTACACGTCGCCGTTCGCACCCACCAGGAGCGCCTGGTCACTCTCGTCGGCCCAGGTGACTGTGCGATTGCTGACGAAATCGTCGGGGAGGACCTTGGCCCGCGCGGTCTCGGTGGGAACACCCGCATCGTCGATCGAGATCTGGATCAACTCCCGGGTGTCCTCGCAGACGCTGTAGAGCTCGTGCCCGACCAGCCAGGTGAACGGCCCGCAGCCGATGATCTGGAGTGCCCCGCTCTCCTTCTTCGCCTCGAGGTCGACGACTCGCACGCCGTACAGACCGTCGTCCCAGGTCACGAAGTACTTGCCGTCCGAGGTCACCGCATTGGATCCCGGCCGCGAGTGGACACGCGCGTAGTCGGGGAGGACGACCTCCGAGGGCTCGAGCAGGTTGCCCGAGTAGGTGCTGACGGTGAAGTCCGCGGCACCGCGTGACCCGCGGGGACGCCACACCTCGGCCGCGAGAACGGCGGGGTCGGCGGAAGTCTCGCCGACGAAGCCGTGGATTACCGGATCCCAGATGCCGGGGCCGACGACGAAGCGGTTTCCTGCCACGCCGGTCACAGGGTCGAGGGTGTTGACACCGAGCTCGAGCTTGCCGAAACCGCCTGCTACGGCGAGCAATTCCGTCGACTTGATCGGTTCGATCTCGGCGACGTGTACCGGTTCCGGGAAGGTCGAACCGATCTCCTGGTCCTCGCTACCGAGTCCGATGCCCTCACCGGGAGTCGTGAACGGCACGGTCGGATACGTGACCTCGCCGGCGGCCGGACTCTCGTCCGAACTGCATCCGGTGAGAACGATCGCGGCGGCCAGCGGAACGGCGATCGCGGCGGTACGGGGAATGCGCTTGCTGGATCGAGATGTCATGCTCCGGCACCGACCTTCGGACGAGCTGCGGGGCGGGTCTGGCAGTCCTCGCCGATGATGGGCGCCATCGTGCACGTGTACGCCTGGGACTCGTCCGAGACGCACCAGATGATCTCCTGGTCGTAGCTGCCGGAGACGGGGTTGTACATGATGGCCTGCATGTCGGGTTCGCCGCAGAATGCGTTGGAGCACGACGGTGCGCCACAGCAGTCGTAATAGGCGATCAGGTAGGTCTTTCCGGTATCCGGGTTGGTGCAGCAACCCACCCAGAACTCGGCGCCCGGACGGCTGCCGGGAGCGCATGTCGTCACGCCGCCGCCGTTGCAGGCCGCACACGAGGTGCCGTCCATGTTGCACCAGCGCCAGTACTCGCACTCGGCCGGATCCTTGCCGTCGAACGTGATGAACTGCGGATCCGGTACCTCGGGCGCCGCAGGTTCCGGCGGCAGGTCCTGTGCCATCGCGCTGCGGGTGACCGGCAGCGAGCTGATCAGCGCGACACCGGAAACGCCCATCGTCCATCGGCCGATCTTGCTGAGTATCGAACGGCGCGACGTGCTTTCGGACAGTTTGCGTCCTGTGCGGCTGACGAACGATCCGCCCTTGCCGGCCATCCAGTCCGCTTGCGCGCGGACTGTTTCCTCATCGACCGGATATCGGTTCTCGGTCATGTTGTGTTCTTCCATGGCTTGGCTCCTTCTCTCTCTCGGGACGGGTCAGGCAGACTTCGCCTGCGCATGGAGGTGCTGGAGGGACGGAGTGCCGGACTCGAGAGCGTTGAGCAGACTCTCGACCTGGGCCATGTGGTTGCACAGGCCCTTACCGCGGATCTTGCCGTGCTCGTCGAGGATCACCCCGTACGGTGTGGTGCCCACCTGGTAGGCGATTCCGACGTCGCGAGCGTCGACGTAGCTCAGTTCGTCACCGATGTTGCTGCCGGCCAGGAACTCCCGATGTTCTTCCGGGGTGCCGTCGGACACGATGACGACGTCGAGATCCGTTTCGGCGCGGGCCATCGCACGCAGGCCGGGAAGCAGGCTCTTGCAGGTGCTGCAGCTGGGAGCGGTGAACATGAGCAGCTGCGCCTTGTCGCGGTGACCTCCGACGCGTACCGACCGTCCGACGTGATCGACCAGTCCGGCGAACGACGGGCCGGCCTGCTCGACCTTCGGGCCGGTGTCCATCATCCGCGCACCCAGCGGCCCGAGGCGCACCTGGACGCGACCGATTTCGCGGGCCAGCGCCAGCGTCATGAGGAACAGCAGTGCGACTGCGACGGTGAGCACCACGACGGCCACCAGAAGAAATGTTGTCATCGAAATCAGTCCAATCTGTGAAAACGATTCGGCGGAGAGGGGATTACGAGCCGTACTTCGACTCGGTGCTCACTGCGCGCAATCTGATCGAGGCGGAAGTCAGGTAGTCGTCGACGGGACGGCGGCCGAAGTGCACGACCGATCGGATCTGCACGACCGCGACGACGGCGAGCACGATCAGCAATCCGGCCGAGGCTCCGATGAGCTGCTCGAGCGGAGCGATCCCGGATGGGTGGGTCACCGCGAGGACGAGCGCGACGACGGTGAACGATGCCGCGCGTGCCGCGTGGAACCACCCGATGCGAGGCACTTCGTGCGCGGAGAATGCGAAGCACCCGCAGTCGAGGTCACGCCGGCCACGGGCCAGGTTCACGGTCAGTCCGAACGTGAAGGCGATGAACAGCAGCGCGGCACCGGCAGCCGCCCATGTGCCGGCAACCCCCAGGATCAACGCGGTTCCCACGAGAACCTCGACGATCGGCAGCGCACCGGCGACCACACGTTCCATCCGGCCCGGCAGCAGCCGGTACCCCTTCACTACGGTCAGCAGCCCGTCCCGGTCGCGGAGCTTCGGAATGCCCGCGAGCAGGAGTGTCCCACCGAGTATCGATGCGACCATCGCCCACAACATGGATCACGCCCTCTCTGTCGTCGGGCCAATCCTGATGAGCAGATGCGGCACTTCTGCTTCGCGCAGGAAAACACTGTGCGATCACCGAGTGGAAAACGAGCCGGTGTCGTTCCGGACCTGTTCGTGCTGGTCAGCCCCATGTTTTGTGACACGGATCGCTTGCGGTGGGCCGGGAACGGGGTTTCCGCAGGCTGAGGCAACCATCCGGATTTCCACTCGGGTTCACACGGCGGTCACATATGCGCCCGGGCTGAAACAGCTGTGACAGGTGTGGCGAAGTTACGAGGAGGAAACACAGCCGTTCTACGGTTTTTGCTGGTCGCCCGGGGTCCGAGGCCGGGCAGATGGAAGATCGGAGTGCCGGTGACGAGCGGCAGACGTGGCGGTGGCGGGTCACGGATCGGTGGCGCGCTGGGAGCGGCGATCGCCCGGTCCCGAAATGCGGCGCCGGTCGCCACGCCGGTGTTCTCGCCCCTGCGGGCGCTGAGCCGGCGACAGCTCTCGCAGATCGACCTGATCGGTCAATCCTTGTCGACGGTTGCCCCCGCGACCGGAATGATCTTCATCGCGTCGTGGATCATCTCGGCCGATCCCGGTGTCGCGGGGCTGGGCGCGATCGTCGGCACCACCGCGGTGGTCGTCGCGGTCGCCTTCTGCATCTCCCAGTTCACCCGCCGGCTCGCTGCCGCGGGGTCGTTGTACAGCTTCGCGTACCAGGGGCTTCCCCGGCGCGCCACCCTCACCATGGGCGCGGCTCTGCTGCTCGGCTATCTGGGTATCGGGATATCGGTTCTGGCGAACTCGGCGGTGAGCCTGCTGGGAATCGGCACCGCTCTCGGTATCACCGTATCCGGGACCCTACCGCTGCTGGTGTGCGCGGCGCTCGTCGCCGGCGCCATCGCGATCATCGCGGTGCGCGGTGTCCGTCTCGCGATGCGGGCGATCCTCGTCGTGGAACTGTGTTCGCTGGTGCTCATCTGCGTCCTCATGGTCACCGACTCCGGTACTCCGACCTCGTCGATCACGCCCGGCGCCGGGGTCACGTTGCCGTTCCTGGCGCTGATCGTGGTGTTCGGGATGGCGGGATTCGAGAGCGCCGCGTTCTTCGGGGCCGAAGCCCGGCGTCCCCTGATCACAGTGACCCGGGCGGTACTCGTCACCCCGATCCTGTGCGGATCGGTTTTCGTCTTCGCCGGATGGGCCGCGTCGACCGGGCACGCGGACGCGGTCGTGGCCGCGTATTTCGAGGGCACCGCCTCGGGAGCGAGTACGGCGATGGTGGTGGCGGTCAAGGTAGGTGTGACCTTCTCCTGGTTCGCATCGGCACTGGGATGCGCGCAGGCGGGTTCCCGGCTGTTGCTGGCGATGGGCATCGAAGGTACCGTTCCGCGGCGCCTGTCCCGCGTCCATCCACGATTCCGCACACCGTATGTCGCGGTGATCGCATTCACCGGCGCGGTGGTGTTCGGCGCGTGGGGGTACCTGCTGATCTTCCTCGGCGACTCGGTCGTGTTCGACGGTTTCGTGGAGGTCGCCGTGGTCGGGGCCTACACGTTGCTCGCCGTGTCCTGTGTGCGGTTCCTGCGGCGTATCGGCGAGGACGCCCGCTCGACCACCGTGATCGCGGTGGGTATCACCTGCGTGGGCATCGGACTTCTCGGGTATCTCACGTTCTCCGGGATCGTCGACGGGCAGTGGGGGATACCGTCCGCCGTGCTCCTCGTCGCGCTGGCAGGCGTTGTGTGGGCGACCGTGCTCGAGCGGGTGCGGCCGGAGTCACTCGCGACGATGGGTGCTTTCGACAGCCCGGAAACCACCGACCTGTTGCCCGGTGCGGGCGAACTGGTGCTCGACGACGCCGGGCGACCCCGACTCGTGTCGGCACATCCGGTGCCGGGGGACGCACGATGACCGCCCAGGCGGATATCGATGTGGGGTTCGGTGGTCAGCAACCCAAGGCCGTGCGCAAGGCACTGGGAATGCTCGAGGCGGTGGCACACCTCGGGCCCGGGGCCACTGCCAAGGAGATCGCGCGTTTCGCCGGTGTGGCACCCACGACCGCGTACCGGATGCTCAATCTTCTTGTTGCCGAGGGATTCCTGATTCGGGTCCCCGACCTGTCCGGCTTCGCGCTCGGCCGGCGCACCGCAGAACTGTCCCGCGCGGCGGCCGAGACGGACACCTCACCCAC
>JAEZDV010000247.1 GCA_023417985.1 Actinomycetes bacterium
CACGTGGGTCCGCCACCGCGACCGGCGCCGCGAGGCTGATCAGGCGGCGCTGGACGAATCCGACGTGTAAGCGCAGGGCCCGCAAGTTTCGGTCGGATTTTGCCCGCTGTGCGGGCATTTATCCACCAAGGGCAGCACGGGTCACGTCAGTCGCGCACCAGCGCCGCGACCGGCAACACCGCGAAAACTTCTGCGGGCCGGACGGTTCCGGAGAAACGCCGTCCCGACAACACATCGGTCCAGGAGCCGAGCGGAAGGTCCAGCACCGTCTCGCCCCATCCTGTCGCGGCGAGATCGACGGTGTGCCGCAAGGACAACGCGAGCACATCGAGGTCGTCTGCGGACGGTCCTCGTCCGAACGCGAGGATGTTTTCGGCGGCCGGCCCGACCGCGAACACCGGGACGTACGCGCCGCCCACGAAGCTGTCCGGCCGGTCCCGGCGAACCCGGAGGGCTTTCTGCACGACCGCGAACTTGGCGGGCGCCGAATCGGGCTCGTCGAGCAGCCTGCGGCGGGTCCCGAAATCGACGGGTCGCCGGTTGTCGGGATCGACGAGGGAGTCGTCCCACAGTTCCGTTCCCTGATAGACGTCGGGCACGCCCGGGCCCAGGAGTTGCAGAAGTTTCTGACCGAGCGACACCGCGGCGACATGTGGCTCCAGCTCGGCGACCAGTTCGGTCAAGGCCGCGCCGACAGGTCCGTCGCACACGGCGTCGATCCAGTTGTTCACGGCCGCTTCGAATTCGGTGTCCACGTCGGTCCACGTCGACCGGGTACCGTTTTCCCGCAATGCTTTCGTCGCGTAATTGTGGAGTCGTTCACGCAGTTCCGCGGTCACGACACCGTCCACCGGCCACACCCCGAACAGGGTCTGCCAGAAGAACAATCCGATGGCCTCGTCGGGAGCAGGCGCCAGAGTGTTCCATTCACGCAGGTGCTCCGACCACAGTCCGGCGACCTGGGACAGCACACCGATACGTGCCCGCACGTCTTCGCTGCGCTTGGTGTCGTGCGTCGACAATGTCGTCATCGCGCGGGGGAGACGCTGGGCGCGCTGGGCCCACGCGAGATGGAACTGGTTGGCACCCAACGAGAACCGGCCCGGCTGGCCACCGACCTCCTGTAAGGAGACGAGACGGGCAGCCCGATAGAACAAGCAGTCCTCGACCGCTTTGGCGGTGGCGGCACCACAGACCTGTCCGAACCGGGCGGCCGTTTCTCCACCGATCGTGAGTGCGCGCACGAAGGTTCCGAGAGCAGGTTCGAGATCCGGCTTCTCCCGGGCGACCTCGCCGACGATGCCGGGCAACATGGTGCTGAGCGGAGCATAGTCGGCACGGTAGACCGGCACCCGCGCCGCCACCGCAATCACGGCTTCGCGGAGGGGTGTGTCGGGGCACTCGTGATCGGATCCGGGTGTCCCGGTACCCGGGGTCACGGTGCTCTGGGTCTCGCGCCGGATCGCGCGGACCAGGCGGTTGACCTCGGGAGCGAGACCGGTCTCGAGCACCGACCGCTCGAGAGCGCGCTCCTGCGCGTGCAACCACGCTGCGTCGCCGTCGTTGCCGGTGAACGTCCGGGACAGGGCCGTCAGCGCCTGTTCCCCGCGCGGATCGACGAACACCGCGGCGAGTTCGTCGAGTGCGTCGTAGCCTGTGGTGCCGTCGACCGGCAACGTCAGGTCGAGAGGTTCGCCCTCGGCGAGGATCTTCTCGATCACTAGCCAGCGCTGTGGCCCCGCGAGGGCGCGCAGCCGAGCCAGATACTCCGGCGGATCGGCGAGGCCGTCCGGATGGTCGACGCGCAGTCCGTCGACGAGGTCGTCGTCGATCCACGACGACACCTGGGCGTGTACCGCGTCGAACACCTCGGGGTCCTCGACTCGCACCGCCGCAAGATCGTCGACCGTGAAGAATCGCCGGTACCCGATCAACCCGGAGTCCCAGGCAACCAGGCGGTACGCCTGACGTGCATGAATTTCCGTAGCAGTTCCGTTGTCGGTGCCCGGAGCGATCGGAAAACGCTTGTCGTAGTAGGCGAGTAGGGCTTCGCCACCCGACCGATCCACCGTCAGTTCTCCGAGGGCATCGGCGGAACCGAGCACCGGGAGAGCGATCCGGCCGTCTGCGCCGTTGTCCACCGACCAATCGATGTCGAAGAACGTGGCGTATGCGGAGTCGCGGCCGCGGCGCAGTACGTCCCACCACCACGCGTTCTGACGGGGGTCGCCGACGCCCACATGGTTGGGGACGATGTCGACGATTACGCCCATTCCACGCGAACGCACCTCCCGCACAAGCTGTTCGAAGCCGGCCCGTCCACCGAGCGCCGACGACACCGTGGACGGGTCGACGACGTCGTAGCCGTGATTCGATCCGGTGGTGGCGGTCAGGATGGGCGACAGGTACACGTGCGAGACCCCGAGGCTGTCGAGATAGTCGACGATGGAGACGGCGTCGGCGAACGTGAACGCGTCACCCCGCATCTGCAACCGGTAGGTGGACAGCAACGGGAGTGAGCTCATGCGGTCCTCCGCAGCACCACCATCGAGCGTGCTTCCACCAGGATCGGCTTGCCCGCCGTGACGGTGAACTCCCGCAGGCCGTCCGCGGCATCGGTGTCGATCGCCACGGACCATTCGTCCGCGTGCGCACCGTCCGGGGTGACGAACTCGATCGGCTCGTGATGTGCGTTGAAGCACAACAGGAACGAATCGTCGACGACGCGTTGCCCGCGGTTGTCCGGTTCGGGAATGCCGTCACCGTTGAGGAACACCGAGAGCGACTTGCCGAAACCGCTGTCCCAGTCCTCGGGTGTCATCTCGTCACCCGAGGGCGTGAGCCACGCGATGTCGCGGGACTGGTCGCCGCTGCGGATCGGCCGGCCTTCGAAGAAGCGACGACGCCGGAACACCGGATGCTCGGTGCGCAGCGCGATCACGTTGCGGGTGAAGGCCACCAGATCGGCATTGTCCTCTGCGAGAGACCAATCCATCCACGACAACTCGTTGTCCTGGCAGTACACGTTGTTGTTACCGTGCTGGCTGCGGCCCATCTCGTCTCCGTGAGCCAGCATCGGGGTGCCCTGCGACAACACCAGCGTCGCAAGGATGTTGCGTTGCTGGCGTGCCCGCAGTGCAAGGACGTCGGGATCGTCGGTCTGGCCTTCGACGCCGCAGTTCCACGACCGGTTGTGCGACTCGCCGTCCCGGTTGTCTTCGCCGTTGGCGTCGTTGTGCTTCTCGTTGTAGGACACCAGATCCGCGAGCGTGAATCCGTCGTGCGCGGTGACGAAGTTGATGGAGGCGCCGGGACGCCGTCCGGTGTCCTCGTAGAGGTCGGACGAGCCGGTCAGGCGGGACGCGAACTCACCGAGGGTGGACGGTTCGCTGCGCCAGTAGTCGCGCACCGTATCGCGGTACTTGCCGTTCCACTCGGTCCACAGGCTCGGGAAGTTGCCGACCTGGTAGCCGCCCTCGCCGATGTCCCACGGTTCGGCGATGAGTTTGACCTGCGAGACCACCGGATCCTGTTGCACCAGATCGAAGAATGCCGACAACCGGTCCACGTCGTGCAGTTCGCGGGCGAGAGTGGACGCAAGATCGAACCGGAAACCGTCGACGTGCATCTCGGTGACCCAGTACCGCAGCGAGTCCATGATCAGCTGGAGAGTGTGGGGATGCCGGGCATTGAGGCTGTTGCCCGTCCCGGTGTAGTCCATGTAATGGGTTTTGTCGTCGTCGACGAGACGGTAGTACGCGGCATTGTCGATACCTCGGAAGCTGATGGTCGGCCCGAGGTGATTGCCCTCTGCGGTGTGGTTGTACACCACGTCGAGGATCACTTCGATGCCCGCTTCGTGGAACGCGCGGACCATGGCCTTGAACTCGGCGACCGCCTCGCTCGGCTTCGACGACGACGAGTACTCCGCGTGCGGGGCGAAGAACCCGAAAGTGTTGTAGCCCCAGTAGTTGCGCAGACCCTGGTCGAGGAGCACCTGATCGTGCATGAACTGATGTACGGGCATCAGTTCGATCGCGGTGACCCCGAGGTCGAGCAGGTGATCGATGACGGCGGGGTGAGCGAGGCCCGCATAGGTGCCCCGGAGGTAGTCGGGAACGTCGGGGTGCGTGGCGGTCATGCCCTTGACGTGTGCCTCGTAGATCACCGTCTCGTTGTAGGGCCGACGGGGATGGCGATCGTTCGCCCAGTCGAAGTACGGATTGATGACCACGGTCGTCATGGTGTGGCCGAGGGAATCGAGCTGCGGGAAGTCGGGGTCCGCCCCGTCCGAGTCCGTTGCTGCCTCGTCGGTGTCGTCGCCCGGCGTGGTGTCGGCCTCGGTGTCACCGTTCGACGGAAGCGCGTAGGAGAACAGGGACGGATCACCGTCGAAGTCTCCGTCGAACGCCTTGCCGTACGGGTCGAGCAGCAGCTTGCTCGGGTCACACCGGTGACCGTTCTTCGGGTCGTACGGGCCGTGGACGCGGTAGCCGTAGCGCTGGCCGGGTGAGACCGTGGGCAGGTACGCGTGCCATACGTAGCCGTCGACCTCTTCGAGAGGAATCCGGGTCTCGGTGCCCTCGCGCGAGATCAGGCACAGTTCGACCTTTTCGGCGATTTCGGAGAACAGGGCGAAGTTCGTTCCGGCGCCGTCGTAGGTTGCACCGAGGGGATAGGCACTCCCGGGCCATACGGGGATGGGCTCGCGGGTTTCTTCGCTGTTGTCCGTCTGGCTGGGCTGCATCACTGCAGAGTAGCCGCACTCGGACATATCAACCCTCCGGGCGTTCACCACCAGCCGGTGGCTGGACCCAACTGCTCGTCCAGATCGGGCGTCAACGTCCGAACGTACGTGGTGGTGAGGTGATCGTCGTCACGATAGATCAGAACATTGCCTTCGACCACACGGCAGATGTCGCTCCGGCACAGCGAATCCGACAGGTCGATAAGGCTGACGTTCGGTGAGAACGCGGAGGCATCGATCGCGGGATCGACGGGTTCGAGCGCGTCGGCGCGTGCCACTGCGCACGACTCGGATGTGCCGCCGTCGGCGAGACAGTCGGCGGCGCGGTAACTCGTGTCCCCGCGCACCAGCCACGGATTGTCGCGGATCGCGACCACGGGGATGCCGTACTCGTCGAGGGTTCGCCACAGGTCGACGTACCAGAACGGCGTGAAATCGCCGGGCCCCTCACCGTCGTCCTTCTTTCGCGTCGAGGTGGTGAACAGCATGTCGGGTGGATCGGCCTGTAGTTCGGCGAGTACCTTCACCGACCACGTGTCGCATTCCACAGTCGGGGATTCCTCCGTGAGCGGCGCGAGCGGATCCGACAGGGGACAACCGACCTTGAGATAGGTGTCGATCCGGAACCCTCGCTGCTTGCCGATGGTGTCGAGCGCCGCGAGCCAGTGCTCGGAGTGCGATCCGCCTGCGAGGACCATCCTTCTCGTCGACAACGGATCGCCGTACGTACAGGTCAACGGTTCACGGTTGGTGTGCTGGGCGATGCAGTTGTCCAGCGTTGCCGGCGGCAGATCGCGGTGCGCGACCAACAGAGGTGGTTGCACGGGTCGAGGTTCGACGTCGACGAACCCCCTCAGTGCCGCCGCCCCGGGGTACTGTTCGGGGGACAGCGCCACCGCGCGCTCGAGCACGTCGTCCTGACGTCCCACATGGGTCGTCCAGCTGGCGGCCGCGGCAGTCAGTGCGACACCGCACACGGTGACTGCGGCGATGAGGACGGTGCGGGTCCGGCCGGAGTCGGAGCGGCGGATCGGATTCTCGAGCCACCGCGTCGTGGCTTCCGCGAGCACCAGCGAGATCGCGATCACGACGAGTCCGCCGAGCAGACCGACTGCGGGTGTGTCACGAAGGACCAGGTAGCCGATGAGCACCGGCCAGTGCCACAGGTACAAGGCGTAGGCGACGGATCCGAGCCGGACCAGCGGGACGCTCGACAGGACACGCGCGGTGGGGGTGTCGGCGGCGCTGTTCCCCGACTGTGTGTGACCGGCCACGATCAATGCCATGGCCGCACCGACGGGAACCAGCGCCCACGGGCCCGGGAAAAGGCTGTTTCCGTCGATGAGCACGCCGCACAGGAACAGCACCGCGAGGCCCGCGATACCGAGGACGATGCGGAGCACGCGTGGCACCCGCAACCACGGGAGCGCACAGGCGAACACGCCGCCGAGTGTGAGTTCCCACATCCGGGCAGCGCTGTCGTAGTACAGCCACGACTGCGGTACGTCGGCCAGTACCGCGTAGGTGAGGGACGCCGCGGTCAGCAAAGTGAGGAGCACCGCGAGCGGCACGCGTGCGGGCACCGATCTGCGTCGCAGTAACCACACCGCTCCGAACACCACGAGCACCGCACAGAGATAGAACTGGCCCTGCACCGAGATCGACCACAGGTGCTGGAGGGGACTGACCATCGGGTCGGCGGCGAGGTAATCGCTCGCCGTGCGCGCGAGATGCCAGTTCTGCACGAACAGCAGGGAGGCGCCGGTTTGTTCGGCGACCCGGAACCACTGGGTGTACGGCAGCAGGGCAACCGCGGTGACGGTCGTGCCGAACAGCACGAGTATCAGTGGCGGAAACAGCCGCCGTCCCACCCGGCGCAGCACCGGCCGGGGGTCGAGCGGGGCATGCGACTCGGCGACCCGCAGCAGGGTGCCTACGAAGAAGAACCCCGACAGCGCGAGGAAGACGTCCACACCGCCGGACACGCGCCCGAACCAGACGTGGAAGACGACGACGAGAGCGATCGCGAGACCTCGCACCCCGTCGAGGTCGGCGCGATAGGGGAGACGGGTAGCAGTGGCCGCGGCGGCCTTCGGACCCGGGTCCGAGGTGCGGACTGCCATTCACATTCTCCTCAGTAGTGTCGTGGACTCGACGGTGTCTCGGTGTCGTCGACTCGGTGTCTCGGGCGGGACCCGTGGAACACGCAAGATCGATTCCTGTGACCTTCGTACCCAGGAACTTGGGCAGACTACGCGTAGGGTGGCGTCCTGTTCCAACCGCCTACAGTCGTGCCGTGGTTTCCTCCCCTATGTCTGCCGAGCGGATCTCCGCCATCGACGGCGACCATCTGTGGCATCCCTACGGCGCATTTCCGGCCTCCACCGAACCCCTCGTGGTGGAAAGTGCGACAGGTACGAGGTTGCTCCTCGCGGACGGGCGCGAGCTCGTCGACGGCATGAGTTCGTGGTGGGCCGCGATCCACGGGTACCGGCATCCGGTGCTCGACGCCGCGGTCACCGAGCAGCTGGCGAAAATGAGTCACGTGATGTTCGGAGGGCTCACGCACGCTCCCGCGGCCCGCCTCGCCGAGTTGCTCGTCGAGATATCCCCGGAAGGCCTGGACAAGGTCTTTCTCGCCGATTCCGGGTCGGTCTCGGTCGAGGTGGCTACGAAGCTCGCACTGCAGTACCAGCGAGCCGTCGGCCGTCCGGAGCGACACCGCCTGCTCACGTGGCGGGGCGGCTACCACGGCGACACCCTCGCCCCCATGAGCGTGTGCGACCCGGAGGGTGGCATGCACGCGATGTGGACGGACGTGCTGGTCAGGCAGGTGTTCGCGCCGGCGCCGCCACGCGAGTTCGATGCGTCGTACGTCGCGTCGTTCGAATCTGTCCTCGAGGAGCACGCCCACGAACTCGCCGGCGTTATCGTCGAGCCCGTGGTGCAGGGCGCCGGCGGAATGAGGTTCCACGACCCGCGCTACCTGCGCGAGTTGCGGCGCATGTGTGACGAACACGGATTGGTGCTGATCTTCGACGAGATCGCGACGGGATTCGGCCGGACGGGTGAGTTGTTCGCCGCCGATCACGCGGGGGTCTCGCCGGATCTGATGTGTGTGGGCAAAGCGCTGACGGGCGGATATCTGACGCTCGCCGCGGTCCTCTGCACGACGCACATCGCGGAAGCGATCAGTGCGGGTGAGGGCGGAGGGGTGATGCACGGACCGACCTTCATGGGCAACCCGCTCGCGTGTGCGGTCGCGGTGGCGTCGACCGAGTTGCTGTTGTCGAGAAACTGGCGCGCGGAGGTGGGTAATCTCACGGCGCAACTCGAGTCCGGTCTGGCGCCCGCGCGGGACCTGCCCGGCGTGGCCGACGTGCGCGTGCTCGGTGGGATCGGGGTGGTCGAGACGGTGGGGCCGGTCGACATGCGGGCAGCCACCGCGGCTGCCGTGAAGGAGGGGGTGTGGCTGCGCCCGTTCCGCAATCTCGTCTACACGATGCCGCCGTACGTGTGCACGCCCGCCGACGTCGCTGCGATCACCTCGGGGGTGGTGGCCGCCGCGGCCACGGTGCAGGGCTGATACCGGCGGGACTTCCCTGCTTGAACAGTGTTCAAGTACGGTGTGGGAATGCCTACCTCTGCCGGTCCGACCTGGCTCGACGACGCTGCCGAACGGCGGCGGCTCGCCGGGCTGCACCGGGAACTCACACCCCGCAGCGCCGTCGCTCCGCTCATCGACCTCGCGTCCAACGACTACCTCGGCCTCGTTCGCCATCCGGAGGTTCTCGCCTCCGCCGTGGCCGCTCTCCACCGATGGGGCGGTGGCGCCACCGGATCGCGCCTCGTCACCGGGACGACGGCCGATCACGAGTTGCTCGAACTCGAACTCGCGGAGTTCACCGGCGCCGAGGCCGGACTGGTGTTCTCCAGCGGGTACACCGCGAACCTCGGTGCTGTGACTGCGCTCGCGGGCAAGGACACGCTGATCGTCTCGGATGCGGGATGTCACGCCTCCCTCGTCGACGCGTGCCGGCTTTCCCGGTCGAGGATCTGCGTTACTCCCCACGGCGACGTCCGCGCGGTGGCCGACGCCCTCGGCGCCCGGACCGAACCGCGGGCGCTGGTGCTCACCGATTCGGTGTTCAGCACCGACGGCGACCTGTCACCCCTGCGAGAGCTGCACCGCGTGTGCCGCACCCACGGCGCTCTGCTGCTCGTCGACGAAGCCCACGGGATCGGGGTCCGCGGAAATGGCGGCCGCGGGCTGGTCCACGAAGTCGGCCTGGCCGGGGAACCGGACGTGATCGTCACGGCCACCCTCTCGAAAGCCCTTGCCTCCCAAGGTGGCGTGGTGCTCGCGGCCGGCCGGGTGCGTGACCATCTCATCGACACCGCCCGCACGTTCATCTTCGACACCGGTCTCGCTCCCGCCGCCGTCGGTGCTGCGCGCGGCGCCCTGAAGGTGCTGCAAGCCGAACCCGGACTTGCCGGCGCGGTCCTCGATCAGGCCGCGCACCTCGCCCGGGTGGCAGGCGTGCAGCCACCGCCGTCCGCGGTGGTGTCGGTGATTCTCGGCGACCCGCACGTCGCGGCCCGGGCGGCCCGGCGCTGTCGTGAACGCGGCGTGCAGGTCGGGTGTTTCCGGCCGCCGTCGGTACCCGAAGGAACGTCGCGCTTGCGCCTGACCGCCCGCGCGAATATTTCCGATCACGAACGCTCCGTGGTGAACTCGGTACTCACCGACGTCCTGGCCGAGGCCCGCGTATGAGCATTCTGTTCGTCACCGGCACGTCCACCGGAGTCGGGAAAACCGTCGTGACCGCGGCGCTCGCATCGCGTGCCGCTAGCGGTGGACTGCGGGTCGCGGTGTGTAAACCGGCCCAGACCGGGGTCGACGACGACGAACCCGGCGATCTGGCCGAGATCGTCCGCCTCACCGGAGGTGGAATCGACGCCGTCGAACTCGCCCGGTATCCGGATCCGCTCGCACCCGACACCGCCGCCCGACGCTCGGGACGAGCATTGCTCGACCTCGCGAGCACTGCCGATGCTGTCCGCGCGCTCGCGAACAGCGCAGACCTGGTCCTCGTCGAGGGTGCAGGAGGGGTGCTCGTCCGTCTCGGCGCCGCAGGATTCACACTCGTCGACCTCGCCGCAACGCTCGACGCTCCGGCGGTGGTGGTCGCGGCCGCGTCGCTCGGGACGCTCAATCACAGCGCGCTGACCGTCGGAGCGCTGCGCACGGCGGGGGTGGAGTGTCGTGGAATCGTCATCGGCAGCAGTCCCGCGACCCCGGATCTGGCCGAGCGGTGCAATGTCGACGACCTCCCCGCCGTCACGGGTGTACCCCTGCTCGGTGCGATACCCGAGGGCGCCGGCGCGCTCGGTTCCACGGAGTTCGTCGCCGCCGCCCCTCGGTGGATGCGGGACGTTCCGATCTAGGCGGCGCGTGCGCCACCGAGCTGCCCCGCCGGGGGTGGGACGAGCGAATACCGTCTCCGCCGCGTGACCATGTCAGAGACGGTATTCCTCACGACGTTGCCGGTGAAGGGAGTCCCGGGCCGGTCATGTCAGATTCCGCCCGTGCCGGCACCCACAGCGGCGGCAACACGCCGCAACGCCGTGTTGGTGTGCTGCGCCGCGTCCAAGGTGACCGCCGCCGGAGTGGTGGGGAGATCCGAGACGGTGCCGCCCACCTTGGCCAGAACGGCTCGCGACAGGAGATAGTTCTGGTCCACCACCTCATCGAGCGTCGGTACCGGTGCGGGACGCGGGATGTCTGCGTGGACGGTGTGCCGGTAGAGATTGATCTGGTAAGGCCAGCCGTCGCGGGTATTCCATTGGGAGACCAGGACATAGAGCTCGTCGAGCGTGGATCCCGCGAGAACGTACCCGCCGTAGCACTGCGCCAGGGTGTTGTTCGGATCCTGGGGCTCGACATCGTGTGCCACGTGACGGACGACGGTTGTGGTCGGAGCGTTTCCGATGTGAGAGGTCGGCCCGCTGAGCAGGCCCTTCACGTTGACTCGTATGTCCGGCTCGGTCTGGGTGTAGGTCAGGAGCCATTGGTTCTGGACCATCCGCAGGTTCATCTCCCGGACCTTCGTCCCCGTCGGGAAGATGTCCGAACATGCGCGGTTCCATCCCCAGTCCGTCCCGTTCCATCCCCAGCCGGACCACTTGGAGCGGTCCGCCACCTCGGTGGGGCGGCAGCGGTACAGGTGGACGTTGGAGCCGCCGTCCACCAGCCACTTGTTTCCCATGATGTAGACCCAGCCGTCGGGTCCCAGCTCCCAGGTGATCCCCATCTGGAAACCGCCCTCGTGATGCCACTCGCGTTGTCCGGCGGGGCCGGCGTGAACCCAAGTCTGGCCGTTGTCGTCGGAATACTGGATCTCCGTCCAGAGGACCTCCTCGAGGGACCGGCAGATCGTCACGAACAGGTAGATCCGGGAGCCGACGACCAGAAGGTCAGAGGGCAGGACGGTGGAGAATCCGCCGTTGGTCCACGGCGCCCTGTCGTGGGTGTACGGCCACAACTGGCGGGCGTACGAGCCACCGATGGCACCGTGGAACGTGAGACCGTTGGCGTACGCCGCCGGAGACTTCTCGTCCGTGAGCAGCATGACGGGGGACCGCCAGCCCGGGCCCCCGACGCCGGCCTGTTCGAAGGTGTCACCCAGGACGACAGCTTGGCGTCCGTTGGGCAGAGTGCGGGCAATTCCCAGATCCGTGCCGCCCACGCCGTACTGGGTCGACGAGGTGTTCGGCCCGGTCACCGCTCCGATTTTCGTAGTCATTCGGGAACTCCGTTCTGTACAGCGGGAGACGGGGCCGGGTTCGGCACCGCCGTCGAAGTCGGCCGGCGGCTCGACGCCGCATACGGCCGGGAACTTCCCGGGGGTCGCCCGGGAAACAGTCGAGGTCCAAGTCCGTGGTCCAGGGAGGACGCGACCTGCGCGTACGAATCGGACTCGAGCGCGATCAGGTCGCCGACACGTGCTGAAAGAAGCTCTGGCGTAACCTGATTCAGGGTGGAAGCTGAAATTGCACCATCGATTTCGGGCGCGCGTCACTCGCACGCCGGATCATTGATGCTGTCGACGCCGGAGGCGTCGTCGGGGAAGGCGGCGGTGTGGCCGCTCGGGAACTGCCTTACAACGGGTGAGTGTCGGCCCCACCGACGACAGCCGTGATCAGCGTCGTTCCGAACTGCGCGGCGAGCAGAGAGGGTGCTTCTCGCATGGTGGGTGCCTCAATTCGATGACCGAACAGATGGGGTACCCCGACGTAGGAGATGTCGCGGGGACGCCGGTCTGCGTTACCGCATCCGAGAAGTCGACGTGGACCCGAAGCTTTTCGTGGACACCGAGCACGCGTCGCCGGGCGACCCTCACGATTCGGTCGATATCCGGACGATCCGACTGGTGCGTTTTGCGGTCGGTGACATCCGCACGCTGCAACCCGTGAAACGGCTCGCAAGCGCGCACACCTGTCGTAGTGTGAACGCAATCACATGGAGGTCGGCGGGCGTCGGCGTGCCGACCGTTTTCTTCGGAGGTACCGATGTCCACCGATATGCATGATCTTCAGAGCGCGATCGGGCAATTACGTCGATGTGTCGGTTCGCTCAGGTCGCGGTACGGCGACGCCGCGTCGATCCGCAGGCTCACCAACGACCTCGACCGTCTCGACATCGACGCGCGCGACTTCCAGGAGGCTCCGCCGCGTCCGCTGTGGGCGTCGACCGAGGACCGCATTCCGATTCCGGATTCGCCCTACGACGAGTCGCTGTTCCGTGGAGTCGACGCCGACGACGAAGGACTCGGCGGATTGCACGGGGAGCGGTGAGCGCCCCTACCGGCGCCGGGGTCCGAAATGCGGCCCGGGCGCGCATAGCCGCGCGCACACTACGAACCGATCGGTGGTGGCAGACACCTGCGCTGACCGTCATCGGACTGGTCGCCTTCATCGTCTACGCCACCGTGCGCTCGTTCGCGCGTACCGCCTACTGGGTCGACGACTACCACTACCTCACGCCGTTCTATTCGCCGTGTGTCAGCGCGTCGTGCCTGCCGGGTTCCTCGCACTTCGGCGTGTGGGTCGGCGAACTCCCACGGTGGATTCCGCTGGCATTCGTTTCGCTGCCGTTCCTGCTGCTCTTCCGGCTCACCTGCTACTACTACCGCAAGGCCTACTACCGGTCCTTCTGGCTCTCGCCGCCGGCGTGCGCGGTCGCGGAGCCCCACGGGAAGTAC
>JAEZDV010000259.1 GCA_023417985.1 Actinomycetes bacterium
GCCTCGCCAAATCGCAGAGCACCCTGGGCCGCGGCGTCCTGGGGCTGCTCGGCGGCGGCGACCTCGACGAGGACTCCTGGGAGGAGATCGAGGACACGCTGCTCGTCGCCGACCTCGGTGCTGCCACCACGACCAAGATCGTCGACCGTCTGCGTGAACAGATCGCACTGAACACGGTGCGCACCGAGGCAGAGGCCCGCGCTCTGCTGCGCAGTGTCCTCGTCGACGAACTGCGACCCGAACTCGACCGCTCGATCCGTGCCCTGCCGCACGAGGACCATCCCGCTGTACTGCTCGTCGTGGGCGTCAACGGCACGGGTAAGACGACCACCACCGGCAAGCTCGCTCGCGTGCTGGTCGCCGACGGCCGCCGGGTGCTCCTCGGCGCCGCCGACACCTTCCGCGCGGCCGCGGCAGACCAGTTGCAGACTTGGGCCGAGCGCGTCGGCGCCGAAGTCGTGCGCGGCAAGGATTCCGCCGATCCCGCCGCCGTGGCGTTCGATGCGGTCGCGAAGGGCATCGACAACGGTGTCGACGCGGTCCTGATCGACACCGCTGGGCGTCTGCACACCAAGATCGGCCTGATGGACGAACTCGGCAAGGTCAAGCGGGTCGTGGAGAAGAAGGCGGCAGTCGACGAGGTACTTCTCGTGCTCGACGCCACCATCGGCCAGAACGGCCTGATGCAGGCCCGGGTGTTCGCCGACGTCGTCGACATCACCGGCGTGGTCCTCACCAAGCTCGACGGCACGGCCAAGGGCGGAATCGTCTTCCAGGTGCAACACGAACTCGGTGTGCCGGTCAAGCTCGTCGGACTGGGGGAGGGCGCGGACGACCTCGCGCCGTTCGAGCCCGAGGCGTTCGTCGACGCGCTGCTCGGCTGACGGTTCCGTCGCGTTCTGGTTTGTGGCCGCTCCCCTCGCGGGAAGCGGCCACAGCTTTCGTTGTGCCCTCGACACGCGCCTCCGGCACGGGGCCCGGGGCTCCGGATACGCCCGAATTCCGGCTCCGGCCGGGTCTGTCCGGTTGGGGTCGGCGGTCCCGGCCGGTCTCGAAACACAGATGAAACACGCACTGGATCGTCGTTCACACCCTCGAAACAGTGCGGCGCTTCCGATGAAACATGGCACCACCAAGCTTTCCCTCGAGACGACGCGCCGTTCGGCGCGACCAACAGGGAGGTTGCAAGTGGAGGAAGTGGTGAACACCGGGGACGCCGCATGGATGCTGATGGCAGCGTCACTCGTGCTGTTGATGACACCGGGCCTGGCGTTCTTCTACGGTGGAATGTCCCGGGCGAAATCCGTCCTGAACATGATGATGATGTCGTTCGGGGCGATGGCCGTGATCGGCGTCATCTATGTGCTGTGGGGTTGGTCGATGTCCTACGGCTCCGAGGACATCGGCGGAATCTTCGCCAACCCGTTCCAGCACTTCGGTCTGCAGGGTGCGATCTACGACGAGAACGGTGAGTTCCTCGCCGGCCTCGGTAACTACCCGCAGATCATCGACATCGGCTTCCAGGTGACCTTCGCGATCATCACCACCGCGCTGATCAGCGGTGCACTGGCCGAGCGCGTCAAGTTCGGTACCTGGATGGCGTTCGCGGCGATCTGGGTCACCTGCGCCTACTTCCCCCTCGCCCACATGGTGTGGGGCGGCGGCCTGCTCTCGGGTTCGGAAGACGGCCTCGCAGCCAAGCTCTTCGGCACCTCCGACGACGGCGAAGGCAGCCTCGTCGCCACGGTCGCCCCGATCGACTTCGCCGGCGGCACCGTGGTCCACATCAACGCAGGTATCGCAGCGCTCGTCCTCGCACTGGTCGTCGGCAAGCGCGCCGGCTTCGGACGCACCGCGTTCCGCCCGCACAACCTCCCGTTCGTCATGCTCGGCGCAGCCCTGCTGTGGTTCGGCTGGTTCGGCTTCAACGCCGGTTCGGCGTTCGCCGCGGACGGAACCGCAGGCCTCGCCTGGGTCAACACCACCACTGCCACCGCCGCGGCAATCCTCGGCTGGCTCCTCACCGAACGCCTGCGTGACGGCAAGGCCACCAGCCTCGGTGCCGCATCGGGTGCAGTCGCGGGCCTCGTGGCCATCACCCCTGCTGCCGGTTCCCTGAGCCCGGTCGGCTCGATCGCCCTCGGCGTCGTCGCAGGCGTGCTCTCCGCTCTGGCCGTCGGGCTGAAGTACAAGTTCGGTTACGACGACTCGCTCGACGTCGTCGGTGTGCACCTCGTCTCCGGACTCTGGGGCACCGTGGCCATCGGCTTCCTCGGAACCGAGACCGGCCTGTTCTACGGTGGCGACTACAAGCAGCTCGTCGTCCAGATCGTCATCGCGGTTGTCGCCCTGGTGTTCACCGCAGTGGTCACCCTCATCATCGCCTACGCACTCAAGCCGCTCGGCTGGCGCGTGACGGACGAGGAAGAAGCCCGTGGCGTCGACGAAGCAGAGCACGCGGAATCCGCGTACGACTTCGCCACGGCGTTGAAGTGACAGAGTTCTTCAACGCACCGAAGTGATAAGAAGTCCAAGACAGCGGGCAGTGATCGCAGTTGCCAGTGGGCACTGGGAAGGATGAGGATATGAAGCTGATCACGGCAATCATCAAGCCGTTCACGCTCGAGGACGTCAAGGCAGGTCTCGAACAGGCGGGTGTGCTGGGCATGACCGTCAGCGAGGTGCAGGGCTACGGACGCCAGAAGGGCCACACCGAGGTCTACCGCGGCGCCGAGTACTCCGTGGATTTCGTACCGAAGGTGCGGGTCGAGGTTGTGGTGGACGACTCCGCGGTCGACAAGGTTGTCGAGACCATCGTCGAGGCATCCCGTACCGGCAAGATCGGCGACGGCAAGGTGTGGATCACCCCCGTCGAGTCGGTGGTGCGGGTGCGCACGGGAGAACGAGGAACGGATGCACTCTGACCCCCACGGGTCCGGAACTCGAGGCCCTGGTC
>JAEZDV010000345.1 GCA_023417985.1 Actinomycetes bacterium
TCGGCGAACAAGCCGGGCGCCGACGCATCGTCGCCACCCCGCTCGACCGCGAACCGCGCCCACCCGTCGAGGGCGGCAAGAGCCTTCGGGGTATCGAGGTCGTCGGCGCGGTGCTGGCGCAGTCGCGCGATCGTGTCGGCGGCGGCATTGGGATCGGCGCAATCGGCCGACGACACCATCGCGCGGCTGCGTCAGCACCTCGCCGACGATCTCGATACTCCGAAGGCTCTCGCAGCCCTCGACGGGTGGGCGCGCTTCGCGGTCGAGCGGGGTGGCGACGATGCGTCCGCGCCGGGACTTTTCGCCGACGCAGTCGATGCGCTTCTCGGTGTGCCGCTGCGGTAGGACAGTCCGCCTGATCCGCTGAAGAACAGCACACTGGATCCCATGAAGTTGCTGCTGCTCGCCGACACCCACGTTCCCGCGCGTGCGCGCCGCCTCCCCGAGGTTGTGTGGGACGAGGTCGACCGCGCAGACGTCCTCGTCCACGCGGGCGACTGGATCGACATCGGGTTGCTCGACTCGCTCGAAAAACGCGCACGACGGCTCGTCGCATGCTGGGGCAACAACGACGGACCTGCGCTGCGCGAAAGACTGCCGGAGGTCGCGCGGGTGACGCTCGACGGTGTACGTCTCGCGGTGGTGCACGAGACCGGCGCCTCGGCGGGCCGGGAGCAGCGCATGGCGGCGACGTATCCTGACACCGACGTGCTGGTCTTCGGGCATTCCCATATCCCATGGGACACAGCCGCTCCCAGCGGTCTTCGCCTACTCAATCCCGGCTCGCCGACGGATCGGCGCAGGCAACCTCAGTGCACCTACATGACCGCGACGATCGAGGGCGGCGCCCTGGGTGACGTCGAATTGCACCGTCTTCCGGTGAAACCGCGCGGACCGGCGGGGCGCTGATCAGGCGCGACCCTCGGTCATGCGCCGCACCACTTCGAGAAGTTCGTCCACGTCCTCGCTCGGCGTCTCGCTCGTCTCGCCCGACATCGCGGCGTTGTAGTAGAGGCCGTCACCGATCAGCATCACCGCGCGCGCGACGGCGGGGTCTGCGAGCGCCTCGATCAGCACATCGAGCCAGCCCTGCCGGATTCGATGCAGCGCCTCACGTGCCCGTTCGTTCGCGCCTTGGCTCAATCGGGTGGTGGCGATGATCGCTCGGTCGATAGGTGTGCCGGCGTAGACCGAGGTGTGGATGTAGTACGCGGCGGGACCTTCCGGGGCCGTGCGCATGAGTGCCGCATCCTCGGCAGCGAGGTGTTCGACGTACTCGCAGAGGCCCTCGACGAGCGCGGCTTTCGACGGAAAGTGATAGAGGAGCCCGCCTTTGGATACTCCGGCGGCCGTGGCGACGGCGTCGAGGGTGGCGGCTCGTTCGCCCTGCTCGAGCAGGATCGTCACGTAAGCGTCCACGAGTTTGGTGCGGGCGGCAGGTGGGGGTGGCACCCGCCGATCGTACGACGTTCGTTACTGTACCGTCCAGCTTGTACAGTAACGAACTGTTCCGACGATGACACCGAAAGCTCAGTATTCATGGCGACCGCTTCCGTTTCCCCGCACGACAACCCGCCGATTGCGAAGGCCGGTCCTCGTGAATGGGCCGCGCTCGCAGTGCTCATGCTCCCGGTGTTGCTGGTCTCCGTGGACAACACCGTTCTCGCCTTCGCGCTTCCCGCGATCTCGTCGGCCCTGCAACCCACCGGCGCGCAGCAGTTGTGGATCATCGATGCCTATCCGTTGGTCCTTGCCGGTCTGCTCGTCGCGATGGGCAGCCTCGGTGACCGGATCGGGCGTCGACGTCTGCTCCTGATCGGCGCGACAGGATTCGCGGCAGTCTCCGTTGCGGCCGCCTACGCACCGTCCGCCGAACTGCTGATCGCCGCCCGCGGTGCACTCGGCTTCTTCGGAGCGATGCTCATGCCGTCCACACTGTCGTTGTTGCGCAACATCTTCCTCGACGGCGACCAGCGACGGTTCGCGATCGCGATCTGGGCGTCGTGCTTCGCCGCCGGCGCCGCACTCGGTCCGATCGTGGGCGGGTTCCTGCTCGAGCACGCGTGGTGGGGCTCGGTGTTCCTGCTCGCCGTGCCCGTCCTGCTCCCGCTGCTCGTGCTCGCACCCGTGTTCGTACCCGAGTCGAAGGACCCGAATCCGGGCCGGGTCGATGTTGTGAGCATCGCGCTGTCCATGCTCGCGCTCGCACCGCTGGTATATGCGATCAAACGATTGGGAGGCGACGGCCCTGGTCTCACCGCGCTCGTCCCCGCGGGTGTGGGAGTCGTCGCGTTGGTGCTCTTCGTCCGGCGGCAGTTGGGCCGACCCGACCCGATGCTCGACGTACGGCTGTTCCGGGTCTCGGCGTTCTCAGGCGCCGTGATCGTCAACCTGCTGTCGGTGTTCTCGCTGGTCGGATTCCTGTTCTTCGTGTCGCAGCACCTCCAGCTCGTCATCGGGAAGAGTCCGATGCAAGCCGGCATCGCTCTTGTTCCCGGGCTCGCCGTCATGGTCGTCGCCGGAATGTCCGTAGTGCTGCTGGTGCGGTGGATTCGGCCGGCATCGATCATCGTCGCGGCGCTTCTGCTGTCGGCGATGGGCTACGGACTCGTGCTGATGCTGGCCTCGCCGTCCGCGGTGACGCCGATCATCGTCGCCTTCGCGGTACTCGGCGCGGGCATCGGTGCGGCGGAAACACTGTCCAACGATCTGATCGTTTCGAGTGTCCCCGCATCCAAAGCCGGTGCAGCCTCGGCGGTCTCGGAGACCGCCTACGAGATGGGCGCGGTACTCGGCACCGCGGTACTCGGCTCGATTCTCACCGCGTCGTATGCGTCCCACCTCGTCGTTCCGGCGGAAATCGATGCGGCGCAGGCGACAGCCGCGCAGCAGACTCTCGGCGGCGCGCATGCGGTGGCCGAGACGCTGCCTCCGGCGCAGGCGGAAGCGCTGCTGGCCGCCGCCGGATCCGCGTTCGACAGCGGCGTGGCGATCACGTCGGCGATCGGTGCCACGCTCATGGTCGTGTCTGCGGTCATCGCCTGGCGGATGCTCCGTCCCCGGCAGGAACAGGCTCTCGGTAAGCCCGCCGACCTCGTCTGAGGCACGGTCCACCGTTCTTACATATTACGCGGAGTTACGTTAATCTGGCCCGATGCGTACCCTCAGCGCTCTCGGCAGTGCCACGGTGTCCCGCCGCTCCGTGGCTCGCACTCAGGCGACGGCATGACCACCCGCACCGTCACCAACGGCCCGGTGCGCCTCCATGTCGTCGAGGAGGGCAACCCGGACGGGCCGACCCTCGTCCTCGTCCACGGCTGGCCCGACACGCACGCACTGTGGGATCGGGTGACACCCCTGCTCTCCGACACCTTTCGGATCGTGCGGTTCGACAATCGGGGGGCAGGAAAGTCCACCGTCCCTCGCGCGGTCCCGGATTACCGGCTCGAGTACCTTGCGGCCGATCTGTTCGCAGTGATCGACGCGGTGAGCCCGGCGGACCCGGTGCATCTTCTCGGTCACGACTGGGGCGCGGTTCTGTGCTGGGAAGCAGTATGTGAGGCGGGCGCTCGAGGGCGGATAGCGTCGTACACCTCGGTCTCGGGCCCGAACCTCGACCATCTCGGGCTGTGGATGCGGCGGCGGGTACGGGAGTTCCGCCTGCTCGGTCCGTGCGAGCAGGCACTCGCCTCGGCCTACACTTTGCTGCTCCAGATCCCCGGATTGCCGGTACCGGTACTGCGAAGGTGGTTGTCCCGGCACTGGCCTGCCTTCGTCGGGGTGTTCGACCGTACGGACCCGGCGCTCATCGGACCGGTCGCGCCGAGTCTGGGGGACGACATGGTGCACGGCCTGAAGCTGTACCGCGCCAATCTGCGCAGGCGCCTTGCCGATCCGCGCCGACGGCGGACGGATGTTCCCGTCCAGCTCGTTCAGAATCTGCGGGACCGCGCAGTGCGGCCGGTCAGCTACGAAGACACCTCGAGATGGGTGACCGACCTGCGCGTCGAACCGCTCGACGCGGGCCACTGGTCGCCTCGTTCGCATCCGGCCGAACTCGCCGACGCGACAGCCCGTTTCGTCCGAGATCTCGCGGCCCGGTCACGTACGGCGTAGGTATCTCCGCAGGCACAACGCACACGAGTCGAGCCCGACCGAGCCGGATCCTGACGAGTTCGGCGAACCGTGGCTCCGGTCCCGCCTGCCGGATGCCGCGTCAGCCCTCGACCTCGCTCAGTTCCGTCCCGGCGGGAAACGGCAGGACGAATACCTCCCCGACATCGCCGATCGCGTCGGAGACCGCGGTTGTGACGACGACACGATCGTCGTACAGCTGACGGATCCGCACCCTGTGACCGCGATAATCGAAGCGGCGCAAGAGGAATCGCAACCCTCGGTTCTCGAGGACTTCCTCGGCGGAGGGCCAGTCCGGGACCGCGTCGAGGGGGCGTCCCAGCCGATCGACGGGGACGAGGTCGGGCGCGCAGGACTCCGCGTCGATCCAGCCGACAACTTCGCCGTCCTCACGGCGATGCGGAATCCAATGACCGGGAATGTTGCTCACCGGCGTCACCCTAGACGGAACCGGGGTTGGCTGTCCCGGTTCATTTTTCGGCCGGAGGCGTGTCACGGGCTAGTGCGGCGGGCGGCTCTTCCGCAGTACGGGGACAGGTCACGACACCGTCGGTGCTAACGGCCCGGTGAGCGCCGCAGCAGGTCGACGAGACTCAGCGGCGCAACACCGGTGAGTTGCTCGACCGTGTCGGTCACCTGCGCGAGCTCACCCGCGGCGATTGCGGTGTACGTCGACACCCATGCGTCGAGTTGCCAATCCGGTGCGTCGTATCTGCGCCGAGAGGCGTACGCCTGCTCGACAGTCTCTTCCTCGTACGTGGTGGCCCGTCCGGTGACCTCGGTGATCGTCTGCGCGGCCTCCCGGAGAGTCATCGCTTCCGGACCGGTGAGGTCGTAGGTTCGGCCCGCGTGGGCGTCGACGTTCGAGCACACGGCAGCGGCGCTGCGTGCGACGTCTGCGCGCGCCACCGCGCCGACTCGGCCGTCGTCGGCCGGGCCGCGAATCACTCCGTCCTCGTCCGCGAGTGCGGGCAGAAAGTCGAGGTAGAACGAGTCGCGCAGAAACGTCCAGGCCATGCCGGATGCCCGTAGGTGCCGCTCGGTGGCCCAGTGGTCGCGGGCGAGGGTGAAGGTCGCATCCGGAGCCGCCCCGAGAAACGACGTATAGACGACGTGGCGCACCCCGGCCGCAGCCGCGGCATCGACGAAGGTGCGGTGCTGGGCGAGTCGCTCTGCGCTCTCGGCTGCCGAAACCATGAAGAGGGTGTCCGCGCCGCTCAATGCGGCGGTGGACGCGTCGAGGTCGCCGTAGGAGGCCTGCACGACGTCGCCGGCATCGGTCGGTGCACGAGCAGGGTCGCGCACCACCAGCCGAATGCGGGCACCGTCCCGTGTGAGAAGGTCCGCGACCGCACGCCCGACGTTGCCGGTCGCGCCGGTGACCGCTATCAGGGGAGCGCTGTCCATCGTGTGGCCCTCCCATCGGCGGGGCGTAGCCGGACCGTGGCCGCACCGAAAGCCGGCGGCCGCCGGTCTGCATATGTCTCCTCCGCACAACCGTCACACAATGCCGGTGGGAAGGAGCGTGGTTCCGAAGCGCCAATATCCGATGGTGCCGAGGGGACGGTGCTAGCTTGACGCCATGTCGATGCCGGAACCACGGTCGCAGGGCGCCGAGCCCGGAGGCCACACAGGAGCCGAACCACACGGTGGTTCGCTGGCGGGCAAGCTCAACTGGCTGCGCGCCGGCGTGCTCGGCGCAAACGACGGCATCGTCTCGACCGCGGGCCTGGTGGTGGGTGTCGCAGCCGCTACGGCGACGGAACAGGCGATTCTCACTGCCGGGGTCGCCGGTCTCGCGGCCGGTGCCGTCTCGATGGCCCTCGGCGAGTACGTGTCGGTGAGCACTCAGCGCGACACCGAACAGGCCGCGCTGTCTGCGGAACGACGCGAGCTCGACACGATGCCGGACGCCGAACTGTCCGAGCTCGAGGACTTACTCGCGAGCTGGGGATTGTCGGAGAGCACAGCCCGGACTGCGGCGGAGGAAATGACAGCCCGGGACCCGCTCGCCGCGCATGCGCAGGTCGAACTGCGGATCGACCCCAAGGATCTGGCCAACCCCTGGCTCGCGGCCCTGTCCTCGGCGGTGTCGTTCACGCTGGGGGCTCTGGTGCCGCTGCTCGTGATCATTCTGGCTCCGGACGGGATACGGATTCCGGTGACGTTCGGGTCCGTGCTCGTCGCGCTGGCAATCACGGGGTCGATCAGCGCGTGGCTCGGGGGAGCCCGACGTGGCCGGGCTGTCGTGCGTGTCGTGCTGGGAGGTGCCCTGGCGATGGTGGTGACGTACGGGATCGGGCAGATCTTCGACGTAGCCGTCTAGCTCCAGTGATCGGATCCGCGCGCGACAGGGCACATCGGAGGTTGCACGGAAGGCTCTGGGCCGGCTCGGCCACGAGGCGCCGGGGGAGTGACGTGCGGTGGAGCGTCCGTGGACGTCACTCCCCGCGGCACGACCGTGCGCTGCCTGCAGCTACGGCTGCAGCAGCACGTCCAGGCCACGCTCGAAGTCGGCGATCCGCCGTTGCAGAGCGTGATGGCCGCCGTTGACGAGCTCCGAGACCCGGACGATTCCTGCATTCTCGGCAACATCGTTGAGATTGCGGGAGGTCCAGTACCAGGCCGCGGTGGTGAACGCGTTCTCCGGTGCTGCGAGCATCTCGGGGTGCGACACGAAGTCCACTCCGGTGTGCTCGCTCACCTTCTCGTAGTTGTGGCGGCCGGTGATCTGGATGGCGCCACGCCCCTTGTAACGTTCGCCGTCGCCCGGGTGGACGTTGCCGAGGTCGGCACGGCCCTCATAGGCGCGTCCCGACGCGTATTCCTCGAAGGTCCGGAACGAGTCGGATTCGACGGCGAGCTGTGCGATGAACGCCGCCTGACGAACAGGTGTGTCGATACCGTGGCGGATCATCGCGTCGTTCAGAGGGTTGATCACCTCTGCGATCCTTTCCGGCGCGATTCCCGGAACGATGCGTGCCAGCTCGTCCGGGGTCACGACGGGGGGTGCGGGGGCCGGGGCCGGCTCGACCACTTCGGGGGTCGTCTCCGTAGGCTCGGTGGCCTCCGTGGACCCTTCGGCGGACCCCGTGGACTCCTCGGAATCGACGGATGCGGTAGCGTCCGCTTTGGACCATCCGGCGGTGGCGAGAGCCTCGAAGTCCAACGACTTCAGCAGTCGGGTCGGTTCCTCGTATCGAGTCGATACGGAGGTGGCCGGAGAGGCGTCGGCAGTAGCGGTACCGACTCCGACAGCGGTGGTGATGACCGCAGCAGCGGCGATGGCAGCGCGCAGACGGCGCGAAGATGAAACGGACATGGGTTCTTGCTTGCTCCAAGATTCGGCCGAGAGTTCGTTCGGCCTCTGACGGGGAACCGCGGGCGTTATCGAACGGAGATCATTTCTCCCGTTATCGATGCCCATCGAGCGGTTTTAAGGTCACAACCAGGTAACGTCGCAGCTCGGGACCTTTTCAAGGCATCGTGGCGAAGGCCATTCCCGTGTCCTTCTCGTGACGGCCGACGCATCCGGCCTCGTTACCGTCGTTCCGAGCGCGCTTCGATCTTGCTCGACCGCCGGGGCGCCAGAAGTGGAAACCTTCGGATCGACATCGCGATCCAGAGTGCTCTGTGCATCGAATATGTTGTGCTGCAACGTAATTGCGAAACCGTCGCGAGTCGGTCATGGATGTCGGATCGGCGCGCTTCCGGAGGGATGTCCGGGTGCGCCGCGAGCGGACAATGCCTACCCTTACTCGCCGAGGAAAGCTCCCCGTCGTTACCGGATGTCGGACCGCATCGTGCTGGAGGACACATCGGCGATACCTTTTCGTGACCGTTGGTTGATCTTCGGAGGGCGTTACAGAGCCTGTGACCGGTGGGGACGAAGAGGCAGCGATAGGTATCGGGTGCGCGATGTGAAAGATGTTGTGCGAGTACACGGGATGCGCGCCTGATCCGTGCTTGAACCCCTGTGGCCCTGCCCGCACCCGATCGCGCCCGCGCGGTCTCGGTGATCACGCTGGAAGCGGCCGGGCTCAGGAGGTGTCGATGCTCCACTCCCGATGTGGTGACCGCGTGTCGATCGTCATCGTCGGTGCCAGGGGTGCGAGTTCTGCTCGTCGGCCTTGACGAGCGGCGAAAGAGAGAAGGCGTCGGACCGCAGCCTGCTCGATGCCACCCGAGCTATCGGCAGCAAAGTCGGGCCGCATTCGAGCCTCGAAGGCGTCGCAGACGAGCCCACCGCCGTGGCAGGTCAGGGTGTACGGCTAGGTGTCGCCGTGGGGCGGGTGTGGAGTGTGTTTCAGGGCACGCGGTAGGTCCACTCGGGGTTGGTGAATTTGGTATCGACGAGGTCTCGTGCCGCGGTGAGTTCGGTGTCGGTGTAGGCGCCGGTGTGGGTGTTGTAGTGGGTTCGGAAGTGGGTGAGGAAGGCGGCGATGATGTCGTCGCGTGTCATACCGGTTTGTGAGCGCATGGGGTCGACTCGCTTGCCGGAGCTGGTGATGCCTTTGTCGGAGATTTTCTCGCGTCCGATGCGGAGTACGTCGGTCATCTTGTCGGCGTCGATGTCGTAGGCCATCGTGACGTGGTGGAGCACCGCGCCGGCGGCGAAACGCTTCTGCGCGGCGCCGGCGATCTTGCCGTGTTCGGAGGCGATGTCGTTGAGTGGTACGTACCGAGCCTTGATGCCGACGTCGGCGAGTGCGCCCATTACCCACTGGTCGAGGAAGGCGTAGGAGCGTTCGAAGCTCAGTCCGTCGACCAGGGAGGTGGGTACCGACAGCGAGTAGGTGATGCAGTTGCCGGGTTCCATGAACATCGCGCCGCCACCGGAGATGCGGCGGACGACGCCGATGCCGTGGCGCGCCGCGGCTTCCTCGTCGACTTCGTTGCGCACGGATTGGAAGGAGCCGAGGACGACGAGCGGTGCATTCCAGTCCCAGAACCGTAGGGTCGGGGGGCGGTTGCCGGAGGCGACTTCGCGGGTGATCACCTCGTCGAGCGCGACGTGTAGCGCCGGGTCGAGGCTCACCGGTTCGATCACGTCGAAGGTGTGGTCGTGCCAGGTGGTGGCGTGGCCCAGGGCGCGGCGGATCGCGATGCCGACGGATTCGGGGGTGAAGCCGATCATCGACACGTCGTCGTCGAGCGCGTCGGCGATAGCTTTGCCGAGCGTGTCGGCGCTCGCGGTGGTCGGCATGCCGGTCACCGCCGCGACGATGTCCTCGAGTGCCTCGTCGGGTTCGAGGAAGAAGTCTCCGAAGAGGGACACCTTTGCCAGCTGTCCGTCCTCGACTTCGACGTCGACCGCCACGAGTTTGCCGTCGGGGACTTTGTACTCACCACGCATTCCAGCAGCCTATCGACCCGGCGTCGGTTCCTGGACCACGTGCGGTGACCGCGCACCGGGCCGACACGCGGTGATCGTTGCGGGAGCCTCGATTTCGCTCCGCCGCGGGGACAGGAGCGCCGATGAACGTAACGGGGATCACCACCGATCTACCGGTCTCGGACCTCGATGCCGTGAGGGGTTCGAGTCATCTCGGCCGACCGGGCCCGCCGTACGAGGATCTCGCCGGCCACAGACTCAGGTCGGATAGTCCGGATAGTTTCGAGGGGCCGGGATAACACCGAAGGAGTCCACTTTGTCGCTCACCCCGTTCCGGATTCGCATCGAACCCGCCCGCCTGGCTCTGCTCGACCAGCGCCTGTCGACCGGAACGTCTCGGTCCAGTAGGTGACCAGTTCAAGTACGCGGTCGACGGCGATGCCGTGGCCATCGACCCCGGTCGGGACGTGCGCGGCGGTGCCTTCGGAAGTCTCATCGCGGACCGTATTGCAACCCCCCACCCCGATGAGGTGGCAGGCATTCACCTGACCGATAGCCCGTTTCCGAAACTGTTCATGGTCGACCGAGCCTCACTCGGCGCCGCAGAATCGTCCTTCTACGACGCGATGGACGCGTGGATGGAAAGCGCCGTCTACTTCATGGTCCAGTCCGCAGAACCGCTCACCCTGGCCTACGGCCTCACCGACTCGCCCGTGGGGCTTCTGGCCTGGATCGCCGACAAGTTCGACGCGTTCAGCGATGACGTCGACCCCGAGGACGTCGTGGGCATCACGGCGCTGACCTGGTTGACGGGAACCGCGTGGTCGGGATTCCGCCTGCGCTCCGACCGGGCCGGCGGAGACGATTCGGACTGGGGGCGGACGAAGCCGCAGACGGTACATCGCACGACCGAGCGTCCGGAGGCCGTCGCTCGAGATCTTCTGCAGGCTGCACGCGTGTTCGGCGAGGGAGAGGATCGGCCCGCTCGAACACAGGGTGCACGGGAGACGCGTGCTCCCGAACCGCATCTACATCGGGCTATCGCTCAGCACCCTTCGGTAGTGGGGGGCCGCGCCGATTTTCCCGATCGGTCGTCGCGTGCGGGGGAGCGGGGTCGCTGAACGTCGCGCGATGCCCAGTGCGGGCAGAGGATTGCGCACCGGGTCGTCCTGTGACGACATCGTCCGCCGATACCTGTGGGAGTGCGACGCTCGCCCGTCGAAAGAAAACCCGCATAGGGCTGAGACACCTCAGACCAGAAGTATTCTGGACTGGACGGAAAAACTAGAAATACCGAACAACTCACCCTAAAGAACCTCCCCGAACAGCCCCGGTACATCACTTTCGGGACTCGTCGCTGGATACACCCGCACCGCATCCACTCGCTTGGGCTCGATGCGCTTTCCGATGGGCGGTTGCCCTCGGCGTCGGGAGAGCGGCTGGATGATTCTCTACCACCAAGGCACTCCGGTTGCTGAACCATAGACGCAGGACACTGGCCGCGCGGTGCACGCGGTGGGCGAGGTTGCGGGTGGTTACCCTCGAATCATGACTGCACTTCCCGATTCCACCTCGGACACGAACACCGCGGTGGCCGGTCTCGAGAACACCTTCGCCGAGGAGTTGGGTGAGCTGACAGTCCCGTGGAAGGGCGTCCCCGCTCCGGCTCCCGCACTCCTTGTGCTCAACGAACGATTGGCCTCCGATCTCGGGTTGAGCGCCGAGGCACTGCGTAGCGAAGACGGGGTCGCGGTTCTGTCCGGCTCCGCAGTTCCAGCCGGATCCGCGCCTGCGGCGATGGCATACGCGGGCCACCAGTTCGGCGGCTACGCGCCGCTTCTCGGCGACGGGCGGGCCTTGCTGCTCGGTGAACTGGTCGATACCCGCGGCCGGCGAGTCGATCTGCATCTCAAGGGCTCCGGGCCGACGCCGTTCTCCCGCGGTGGTGACGGCTTCGCGGCGGTCGGGCCGATGTTGCGGGAGTACCTCGTCAGCGAGGCCATGTCGGCCCTCGGTATCCCGACGACGCGTGCACTTTCTGTCGTTGCCACGGGTCGGGGCGTGCGCCGTAACGGTGTCGAGCCGGGTGCAGTGCTGGCACGCGTGGCATCCAGCCATCTCCGGGTGGGCACCTTCGAGTACGCGGCGCGACAGGGTGACGTGCTGCCCAGGCTCGCCGACTACGCGATCATCCGTCACTATCCGGATCTGGCCGAACTGCCCGCGACCGGCGACGACAACCGCTATCTGCGGTTCTTCGACGCTGTCGTCGACGCGCAGGCGTATCTGGTGGCCAAGTGGATGCTCGTCGGCTTCGTTCACGGCGTGATGAACACCGACAACACGACCATCTCCGGGGAGACCATCGACTACGGCCCGTGTGCTTTCGTGGACGCTTTCGATCCGGGTGCCGTGTTCAGCTCTATCGACCGCGGTGCGCGATACGCCTTCGGAAACCAGGCTGCCGTCCTGAAATGGAACCTGGCTCGTTTCGCCGAAACCCTGCTGCCCGTGATCGCTTCGACACCCGACGACGCGATCACCGCGGCGTCGGCTGTGCTCGACACCTTCGACGACCGCTACGACGGCTACCTTACGGCGGGAATCGCAGCCAAACTCGGAGTTTCCGGCACGCACGTCGACCGAGCATTGGTCGACGAACTGCTGACCTTGATGGAAGAGTCCGGCGCCGACTGGACGGGCACCTTCCGCGCGTTGGCGGATGAGCTTCGCGGAGTCCCCGCATCTCTCGATCGTCTCTTGCCGCGCGCGACCATCGGCCCCTGGCTGGAGCGATGGAATGAGCTCTTGGCGCACCAGGGGAGAGGCCGGACGGAGACCGCGGACGCGATGGACCGCGTCAATCCGCTCTACATTCCCCGGAATCATCACCTCGACGCTGCTTTGCGGGCAGCCACCGGAGGCGACCTCTCACTCTTCGAGAAGTTGCTCGAAGTCGTCACACAGCCGTTCGAGCGGCGCGACGACTGGTCGGACTACGCAGACCCCGCCCCACGACTGTTCAACGAGTCTTTTCAGACGTTCTGCGGAACCTGATTCGCCGGTCGGTCGAAAGGTCAGCTTTCGACGGCGGTGCCGCAGATGCCGCACTCCTCGAGCTGCCGACGACTCCAGCGCGCGACGGGAACGAAGAACACCGTCACCTGCTTGAATTCGCGCAGTCTTCTCCACTCGGTCGTGTTGTGGCAGCGCGGACACGTTCGAGTGTGTCCTACGCCGAGATACTGCCTTTTGGTGCCGTAGCCGAACAGAAAGAACATCGCGTCAGCATAAGCGGATCAGATATCCCGCCCGACACCACGATCGGGCGCGCCCATGTCCCCGGTCCCCGGGGTGCCTTCGCCGAGTCCGTAACGCAGATACACGGTGCCCTTGGGATCGGCGACCGGTGGTGCGAGCAGCGTGACGTTGGTGGGCACTTCGCCGCCGTCGAACACCTTCTTTCCGACGCCCAGCACTATCGGATGTATCCAGAGGTCCAGACGATCGAAGAGTTGCTCACGCAGCAGGGTCTGCACGAAGTTGAGACTCCCGACCACCTTTGTGTGCTCGTGCCGCTCGCGGATCTCGCGCACGGAACCTGCCAGATCCGGCCCGAGCTGGGTGCTCCCGGCCCACGACAGGTCGGGGGTGCCTCGGGAGGCCACGTACTTCGGGACCCCGTTGAACAGTGTGGCGATCGCGCTGTCCTCGCCACCTTCCTGGTGGGGCCAGTACGCGGCGAAGATGTCGTAGGTACGCCTGCCGAGGAGCAGCGCGTCCGTCCCTTCGTATGCCGCGCCGATCTGCGCCTCGGTGACCTTGTCCAGTAGGGGTGCTTGCCAGCCGCCGAAGGGGAAGCTGTCGTCCGGATCCTCGTCCGGTCCGCCGGGCGCTTGCCCGACGAGGTCGAGGGTCGCGAACAGTTCGATCTCGATCAGGCCCATGCCCACCTCCACACTGTGCTTCCACTGTCGCAGAGAGAGACCCCTCCGCGTCGGCAAACTCGTCGCGGCCGAAGCACCGTGAGGGGACCTGCCTCTCGTTTACGCTGACGCGATGGGACTGCTTCGGTACTCCATCAACATCACTCTGGACGGCTGCTGCGATCATCTTGCGGGCGCCGCGGACGAGAAAGAACTGCTCGAGTTGCACCGCCACCACACCGCGAACCTCGAGCAGGCGGATGCGCTCCTGTTCGGCCGGGTGACGTACGAGATGATGGAATCGGCGTGGCGGCCGTCTCCAGCGACAGCAGCGAACCCGGAATGGACGGACCCGTTCGCCCGCACGATCGACGCGGCGAAGAAGTTCGTAGTGTCGAGCACACTTCCGAGCGTCGACTGGAACGCGGAACTCGTACAGGGCGATCTCGCCGACGCGGTTCGAGAAATCAAACGCCGATCGCCGAACGGCGTGTCCGTCGGCGGCGTGACACTCCCTCGGGCGCTGGCCGAGCTGGGGTTGATCGACGAGTACGAGTTCGTGGTGCTGCCCAGAATCGCGGGCCGCGGTCCGACGTTGTTCGCGGGCATGTCGAACCCGATCGACCTGAGGCTCGTGGACCGGCACGAGTTCGGTTCGGGAACGGTGGCGATG
>JAEZDV010000374.1 GCA_023417985.1 Actinomycetes bacterium
CACAGGTTTCAGTCCGGCGCCGCAGCTCGCAACACGACACGTCGTAACACGACGTGAGGGTCCCCGCTGAGCGGGCTGTGTAAACCGTAATGGAAGATCACGAAAAGGTCACGCAAACGCGGCGGCCCTTGGTGTCCCTGCTGCGTACCGGTGCCGTTCAGTGCCGATTTCGCTCAGCTCGATGCGGATCGCAGGCCTTCCGAAACCAAGACGCGACGCAGCACCGCGAAGATGCCCAGCACGATCAGAGAGCACACCGCAGCAAGCGCGGCGCCACCCACAACGAGTGCGTAGTTGCTACGCGCGAGACCGTCGACGATCGGCCTGCCGACCCCACCGAAACTCACCGACGCGGCGATCGTCGCGGTAGCGACGATCTGCACGGCCGCGGTCCGCATCCCGACGAGGATCAGCGGCATCGCGACGGGTAGTTGCGCGCGGAGCAGTACCTGGACGCGGGTCATCCCCATGCCGCGGGCCGCATCCGTGAGAGCGGGGTCCACGTTGCGGATCCCCTCGTAGGAGTTGAGCAGCACGGGTGGCACCGCGAGCGCGACGAGCGGAACCAGAACGGGCACCAGACCGATGCCGTAGAGCACCACCAGCAGCACGAGCAACCCGTAGGTGGGCAGTGCCCGCGCGGCGTTCGCGACGAGCGTCATCAGTACCCCGCCGCGGCCCGTGTGGCCGGTCCACAGCCCGAGAGGGAACGCGAGCAGCACGGTCAGCAGGAAGGCCAGAAGCGTGTAGCCGAAGTGTTCGAGGAGACGGGCCGGGATTCCGGACGGTCCCGACCAGTTCGCGGCGTCACCGAAGTACTCGACGAGATAATGCCACAGTGTCGTCACCGGGTGGCTCCCGCCGACCGGTGCAGCCACGGCGTGACCAGCCACTGCACGACCACCAGCACCGCATCGGCGACGAGTGCCATCACGACTGTGACCGCTACTCCGATCAACGCCAGATCGAGCCGGTCCAGCTGCACCGACGCCGTGAAGAGCGACCCGAACGCGCCCATTCCGATCAGCGCACCGACACTGACCATGCTGATGTTGGCCACCACCGCGACACGCAAGCCCGCCAGGACAGCGGGCAACGCGATCGGCAGATCCACGGTGAGCAGCCTGCGGGGTCCGGAGAATCCCATCGCGATCGCGGACTGGCGCACGCTGTCCGGGATCCCGCGCAGCCCGTCGACCACGTTCGGAACCAGACCCGCCAGGGCGTACACGGCGAGCGGCAGGATCACGGTGGTTCGGCTGATACCGGTGAACGCGATGAGCAGGACGAAGAAGGCAAGTGACGGAATCGAATACAGCACACTCGAGATCGCCAGGACCGGGAGATATGCCCGCGGCCACCGTACGCACGCCAGACCGAGCGGCAGGGCCACCACCAGTCCCAGAAAGGACGCACCGAGAGCCATCACGAGGTGATCCGACAGCAGTTCCCAGAACGTACCGAGGTAGCCCGGGATCCGGAGGTTCACGGGTGCCTCTGCGGCGCTTGCGAGTCCGCACGGTGCCGATGCCGGCCGCGAACAACAGCGGCCACTTCTTCGCTGCTCACGACTCCGAGCACCCGCCCACCCTCGTCGACTGCGACAGCGGATCCGGACGGCGAGAGGACCGAGGCATCCAGAACGACACGCAACGTGTCCTTTTCGGGCACGAATCCTCGTCCCGCGGGCACGAGGGTCTCTGGTGCCTGCGGGTCGCGCCAGCCGAGGGGACGCTTCTCGTCGTCGACCACGAGCAACCATCGGTCGTCACCACCCCGGACGGACGAGTCTCCGGCGGTCGTGATCCGATCGGTGTGCAGCGGGAGTTCGCTTGTGGAGAAGAACGAGAGCAACCGCACCCCCCGGTCGACTCCGAGGAACCCGGCCACGAAGTCGTCGGCCGGGTCGCTCAGAAGCTCTTCGGGAGTGGCGTATTGGGCGAGCACCCCACCCGGCCGCAGCACCGCGACCCGATCACCGAGCGTGATCGCCTCGTCGATGTCGTGGGTGACCAGCACGATGGTCTTGGCGAGGACCGATTGCAAGCGCAGCAACTCTTGCTGCAACTCTTTGCGGACCACCGGATCGACCGCCGAAAACGGCTCGTCCATCAGGAGTATCGGTGGATCGGCGGCGAGCGCACGAGCCACGCCGACGCGTTGCTGCTGACCACCCGACAGTTGTGCGGGGTACCGACGCGCGAGTTCTTCTCCCAACCCGACCCGCCCGAGCACTTCCATGGCGGTCGTCCGGGCCTGCTTCCGTGAGACACCCATCAGTCGTGGCACCGTCGCGACGTTGTCGACGACCGTCCGGTGTGGAAACAGTCCGGCGTGCTGAATGACGTATCCGATCCCACGCCGGAGCGTTTGAGGATCCTGGGTGCGCACATCCTCACCGTTGACGAGCACGCGTCCACCGGTCGGGTCGACCATCCGGTTGATCATGCGGAGGGAGGTGGTCTTACCGCATCCGGACGGTCCGACGAACACGGTCAGCGTGCCGGTGGGCACCTCGAGCGACAGACCGTCGACCGCCACGGTTCCGTCGGGGTACTGCTTCTCGACGTTGTCGAATGTGATCACATCACACCGGCTTTCAGTTTATGCCGTTGCTCTGCAACCATTCCTCGGCGACGACGTCGATGTCGCGGCCGTCCGTGACGACCTGGCCCACCAGCTCGATGAGAACCTCCGTCGTGAGCTTCTCCGACACGGCGTCGAGCGTCGAGACGTTCTCGTCCGTCAGGTCCTCCCGGTGAACGAGTGGAGTGACATTCTGCGCTCCGAAGACCGATTCCGGGTCTTCCAATGCGACAAAGGGTTCGGTGCTGAGCGAGGGATCGGTGGTGAAGATGTTCGCGACCTGGATAGTGTCGTCGCTGAGCGCACGAATGGTGATGGGTCCACCGGTGTCGGTGGGCACGAACTCCCGGAACTCGACTCCGTAGACGTCGCGCAGGCCGACGACACCCTGCTGTCGGGTCTCGAACTCCGGTGGTCCGCCGAGAGCCAGCTCCCCTGCGACCGGTGCGAGATCGGCTATGGTCGTCAGGTTGTAGCGATCTGCGGTCTCCTCGGTGACCACCAGGGCGTCCTTGTTCTCACCGGGTGCGGAGGCGAGGATGGTCAGTCCCTCGGGAAGCGACTCGGCCAGGGCCTCGTTCACCTGCTGCGTGGTTGCGGCGGTGTTCTCCGGGTCGACGCGGGCGAGCAATGCGCCGTTGTACTCGGGCAGAACCGTGATGGCGCCCGACGCGACCTGGTCGTAGTAGATTTCCCGGCTTCCGATGTTGAACTGGCGGGTCACCTCGGCTCCGTCGCGTTCGAGCGCCTGGGCGTAGATCTCTGCGAGCAGGACGTTCTCGGGGAAGTTGGCAGAACCAACGACGATGGCGCCACCCTCCGCTGAGCCGGAGGCGAGTGGGTCATCGCTGTTGTTTCCGGAACATCCGGCCACAGCCAAGACAGCGGTGGCAGCAACTACGGCAGTGCGCACGAAACGTTTCACGTGTTTCTCCCTCGGCGTCGGCGTGTCGACTCTAACGCGCTCATCCGGAGATACGTCTGATTTGTCGTCGATCAGGGCCGCGACGGTGATGCCCCCGGG
>JAEZDV010000377.1 GCA_023417985.1 Actinomycetes bacterium
CAGCCAGGTGATGGAGTCCGCGTCGAGGTGGTTGGTGGGCTCGTCGAGCAGCAACGTCGTGTCCGATTTGCCGCCGGAGCCGTCGGATGCCGCGAACAGGATGCGCGCGAGTTCGACGCGTCGGCGCTGACCGCCGGAGAGCGTGTGGAGGGGTTGCCCGAGGATGCGGTCGGGCAGGCCGAGGCTGTGGCAGATCCGGGACGCCTCCGACTCGGCGACGTACCCGCCGAGCGTCGAGAAGCGTTCTTCCAGCGATCCGTACTTGCGGACGGCGCGGTCGCGGATCTTCTCGTCCACGGCCTCTGCCATCAAGGCCTGCTGCTTCTCCATACCGCGCAGGATCTCGTCGAGTCCTCGCGCGGAGAGCACACGGTCCTTGGCGAGAACGTCGAGATTGCCCTCCTTGGGATCCTGCGGGAGATAACCGACGTCACCGGAACGGATCACGGCGCCCGCATACGGTTCGCCCTCACCCGCGAGAATCCGCAGGGTGGTGGTCTTGCCCGCGCCGTTGCGCCCGACCAGACCGATCCGATCGCCGGCCTGCACCCGCAACGCCGATCCTGGCGCGGAGAGCAGGGTCCGCACACCCGCGCGGACTTCGAGATCGGTAGCGGTGATCACAGGTGAGAACTCCTCGGCGACGACGGGGTGGGTGCCGAAACCGACTGGCGGGGCACACGAAGTATCCAGTTTACCGTGTGCACCACTCCCCTCCGCGGTGAGATGCACTACTACCCATCGCGCGAGTGCGCTCCGGCGGACCCGCCCGTTCGCCGCCTACGCTGTGGTCGTGCCTGCTTCCTCCCCCGCCGACGTGCTGGTCGCCGGGCTCGGTCCGGCGGGTCGGGCCGTGGCGTCCCGCGCCGCCCGTGCCGGGCTCGACGTAGTCGCGGTCGACCCCCGGCCGTCCCGGCAGTGGACCGCGACGTACGCCGCGTGGAGCGACGAACTTCCTCCCTGGCTGCCCGAGCACGCGATCGCCGCGACCGTGCAGGCCCCGGCGGTGTGGGCGTCGCGACTCCACGAACTGAACCGGCCGTACCGGGTACTCGACACCGCGCGGCTTCAGGAGTATCTCGACCTGGAAGACGTGACGGTCGTGCAGGGACGCGTCGACTCGATCGACGCGCGCAGCGCCGTCCTGAGCACCGGCGAGCGGCTGAGTGCCCGACACGTGATCGACGCGCGCGGCGTTCCGGCGAGCCCGGGCCGGGCCGGACAGACCGCCTTCGGCCGGGTATTCGACAGCGCGGTCGCGCAATCCGCACTGGACGGGCAACGGGCGTGGTTCATGGATTGGCGGCGCGACAACGGAACCGACTCGGGCGACATCCCGTCCTTCCTCTACGCGATGCCACTGGGCGGTGGGCGCACCCTGCTGGAGGAAACCTGTCTGGTGGGCCGGCCGCCGCTTCCGCTCCCGGAGTTGCAGCGTCGCCTCGACCTCAGGCTGGCGGCGCGTGGAATTGCGGCGGCGGACGCAGGACGGATCGAGAACGTGCGGTTCGCCGTGGAGGGACTGCGCAGCGAACCCGGCGTGATCGGTTACGGAGCACGTGGTGGGCTGATGCACCCCGCGACGGGTTATGCCGTCGCGACCGCCCTCTCGACCGCGGATGCTCTCGTCGACGCACTCCGGGACGATTCCGATCCGCTGCGGGTGCTGTGGCCGTCGTCCGCCCGCGCGGTGGCGAGGCTCCGGGGGCTGGGACTGCGGGTGCTGTTGCGCCTCGACGCGCAGTCCGCAGCGGCCTTCTTCGACGTGTTCTTCGGCCTTCCGGCCGAGCAGCAGCGGGCCTATCTGTCCGGCCGGGCAGACCTCGCAGGCGTATCGAGCACCATGTGGACATTGTTCCGGCGGGTCCCCGGACCGCTGCGCAGCGCAATCGTGCGCTCGGTGTGGTGACGTAGCTCTCTGCAACACCTGTGACCGATTTCGGGTTCTTTTCACCAGGTGCCCACTTCGTCGATCATGATGGACAGATGCGGTCGATTTGGAAAGGTGCCATCGCGTTCGGCCTCGTCAACGTGCCGGTGAAGGTGTATTCGGCGACCGAGTCCCATGACATCAAGTTCCACCAGGTGCATGCGAAGGACGGCGGGCGCATCAAGTACCAGCGCGTGTGCTCCGAGTGCGGCGAAGTCGTGCCCTTCCAGGAAATCGACAAGGCGTACGACTCCGACAACGGTGAGCGTGTCGTCCTCACGGACGAAGACTTCGACAAGCTGCCCGCTGCGGAGAAACATGAGATTCCGGTACTCGAGTTCGTGCCCTCGGAGCAGATCGATCCGATGCTGTTCGAGAAGTCGTACTACCTCGAGCCCGATTCGTCCTCACCGAAGGCGTACGCGCTGCTGGCGGCGACTCTCGAGCAGAGCGACCGGATCGCGTTGGTGCATTTCACGCTGCGTCAGCGGACCAGGCTCGCGGCTCTGCGGAACCGCGACGGAATGCTGGTGTTGCAGACGTTGCTGTGGCCCGACGAGGTCCGGGCGGCAGAATTCCCCTCGCTCGACGGGGTCGAGAAGCCCAAGCCGAGAGAACTCGCGATGGCGGAGACACTCGTGGAGTCGATGTCGGGCGACTTCGATCCCACCGAGTTCACGGACGAGTATCAGGTCGAGCTGCGCACCTTGATCGACGATGCGCTGGCGCACGGCGGCGAGAAAGTGTTCCAGGTGGCCGAGTCGGCGTCCGAGGGTGAGGACGCCGAAGTACTCGACTTGGTGGCTGCGCTACAGCGAAGCGTCGATGCCGCCGGG
>JAEZDV010000382.1 GCA_023417985.1 Actinomycetes bacterium
GTCGGCGCGCACGTTCGTCGACCGCAGTTACCGGGTGTTCGCATCGAACCGTCGGGTTCGGTTCCGGGAGATGGAATACGCCGTTCCCGTCGAAGCGCTTCCGACAGTGCTTCGCGAGATCGAATCCTGGCTGCAGTCCGATGGCACGCGGATCGGTTTTCCCGTGGAAGTGCGCTTCGCAGCGCCGGACGATGTCTGGTTGTCCACCGCGTACGGACGGGAAACGGCGTACGTCGCCGTGCACCAATACCACCGGCGCGACCATCGCGCGTACTTCGCGGCGGTCGAGCAGATCATGCGTGCCGTCGACGGCCGCCCGCACTGGGGAAAGCTGCACGGCCGCACGGCCGACGACCTGCGTACGACCTATCCGCGGTTCGACGATTTCCTGGCTGTGCGCGATCGGGTGGACCCGAAGCGAGTGTTCGCCAATCCGTATCTCGATCGGGTACTCGGCGTGTGACCCGGCCCGCGCTCAGATGAAAGCTGCTCGCATAGAGTTGCGTGCGAGAACTTCCCGCTCCTCGGCGGTCAGCCCCAGCTGGTCGTGCAGGGCGGCGAACACGTCGTCGACATAGCCACCGAAGTAGGCCGGGTCGTCGGAGTTCACGCACACCGCGAGGCCTGCGTCGAGCATGCGGCGCAACGGGTGAGCGGCAAGCGAATCGACCACGCGCAGCCGCACATTCGACAAGGGGCATGCGGTGAGTGGGATCTGCTCGTCGACGAGTCGCGCGACGAGGTCGGGATCCTCCAGCGACCGGATCCCGTGATCGATGCGTTCGGCCCCGAGGAGATCGAGCGCCTGCCACACGTATTCCGGAGGCCCTTCTTCGCCGGCATGCACCGTGATGTGCAGGCCCTCGGCCCGGGCCCGGGCGAAGACGTCCTCGAAGAGCGACGGCGGGTAGCCCACCTCCGCAGAATCGAGGCCGAGGCCGATGATCGGTGCCTGTAGGCGCAGCAGTTCGCCGAGGGTCTCGTGGGCGTCCGGTACCGGATGATCGCGCACGATCGATGCGATCATCGCCGCGTCGACACCGAACTCGCGGCGCGCGGCGGCGACCGCATCGGAAAGCCCCTCGATCACTTCCGTCAGCGGAACCCCGCGCACCACGTGTGCCTGCGGGTCGAAGAAGAACTCGGCGCGGGTGATCCCGGCACGGGCGGCGCGCGCGAGATAGGCGCGTGCGAGGTCGGAGAAGTCCTCCGCGGTGCGCAGCACGTCCATGTTCGCGTAGTACAGGTCGAGAAAGGACTGCAGTTCGGTGAACTCGTACCTGGCGCGGAGTTCGTCGAGATCGCTGTAGGGGAAATCGATGTTGTTGCGTTCGGCCAGTTCGAGAATCAGTTCCGGTTCGAGTGTGCCCTCGATGTGCACATGCAACTCCGCCAAGCCGGGTTCCGGCGAGGCAGAGATTCCCACCTCGCCGGAATCACCGCGTGCTGTCATGTTCCTCGCCTCCCTAGCGGCCCTGCCATACGGGTGCTCGCTTCTCCGCGAACGCCGTCGCACCCTCGCGCGCGTCCTCGGACACGAAGACCGGTCCGGCCAGTTCCATCTGCTTCGCGAACGCCTCGTCCGACGACCAGTCCACCGACTTCGAGATGATCTCCTTGGTCACCGCCACTGCGAGCGGGCCGTTCGCGGTGATGCGCTCGGCCAGTGCCAGCGCGCCGTCGAGCGCTCCGCCGGGCTCGGTCAGCGTGTTGACGAAGCCGAATCCGTGGGCTTCCTCCGCGGTGAAGGAATCACCGGTCAGTGCCAGTTCCATCGCCTTCTGGTACGGAATGCGGGACGGCAGACGCAGGAGTCCGCCACCGGCTGCCACGAGGCCCCGCTTGACCTCGGGAATACCGAACTTGGCGTTCTTCGCCGCGACCACCAGGTCGGTCGAGAGAACCAGTTCGGTGCCGCCGGCCAGCGCGAAACCCTCGACGGCGGCGATGAGCGGCTTGCGCGGCGGAGCCTCGGTGAAGCCGAGCCCCTTGCCGGGGATCGCGACGTTCTCGCCCGCCACGAAGGCTTTGAGGTCCATTCCCGCGCAGAAGTTCCCGCCGGCTCCGGTCAGCACACCGACCGACAATCCGGCGTCCTCGTCGAGGATGTCGACCGCGTCGGCGAGCCCCCGGCTGACCGCCGCATTGACAGCGTTGCGCGCGTCGGGCCGGTTGATGGTGATGACGAGGACTCGGCCACGACGCTCGAGCAGAACTTCGTCGGACATGAACACATCCTTGCAGTAGTGGGGTTTCCGGGCTGTCGCCGCGCTCCCGCCGGAGAATTCGGCTACCGGGTGTATACCCGACCTCCGCTCGTGTGGCAGTTTCTCCGTCCCACCGGTCAGGCCACTCGCACTGCCACCGGGTATACGAACCCATCGTCGTCGATGTAGACCTGGTCGCCGGTCCGGAACCACCCGGCATCGGAGAACGTGTCGGCAGTCGCCACGGGGTCGTTCCAGTACCGTCTCGCCACACTGGGGCCTCGGCACAGCAATTCCCCCACGCCGGACTCGGCGCCCGGGCCGAGCAGCGCGACCTCGATACCGCCGAACGGAACCCCCACGCTGCGCGGGTGCTGTTTCCGGCATTCCGACGGCAACAACAGTCCGATTCCGCCGGTCTCGGCCACACCCCATCCGCGGACGCACTGCGCGGACGGGAAGGACGCGCGCGGATGCCGCCACGGCACCCGGATACCGCGCGAACCCGACGCGACGACGGTGCCGCCGGACGCCAGGGTGGGCAGCAACTGCACACTGCATCCCACCGCCGTCGACAGTGGCGCGGTGATGACCGTACGAGCACTCTCCCCCGCCAGGTTCATCGCGTGCGCGACGGCTTCGATGGTCGACAGCACGTTGGTGTTCGTCAGTTCGACGCCGTGCAGGCCGCCGCCCCACCTGCGCACGTAGTACAGCAAAGCGAGTTCGTCGGGCGATGCTCCGCCGTCGAGAAAGGCGAGACCGTCGGGCAGGGGGCCCTGGAGGCAGTGCACGGCACCGCTGTCGGAGACGATCCAGTCGAGTTCGGTCTCGCTGCATGTCGGATCGGGCAGAACGGGAACGGCGCCCGCGAGTACGACACCGAGAAAGCCCCTCAGCCAGTCGAAACCGTTGCAGTAATGCACGACGACACGATCGGCCGGCCCGACACCCTGGTCGAGCAAGCCTCCCGCCACCCTCGCCGCGGCGGCCCACAACTCGCGATAGGTGACGGTGTGACCCGAACGATCAATGGCTGCAACATTGTTCGAGAATCTGAGCGCACTGCGATCGAGGAGTTCGGCCAGGCACGGCTCCAGCCCTTCGTACTGCAGGATGCCGCCGGACCGGCGCGTGACACGCTCGTCCCTCAACCATCCGGCCCCAGCGGGAATCTCCACCACCGCCAATGACATGCCACCTCCCACGGCTGCGCGTGGTTGAAACTATATGGCGTGCGTCACACTCCGGGGGCGCGAACGAGAAAGCAGCGAAGAACGCACCCGAAGGTCAGAGTGCAGCACTTTCCGAAGCCGTCGCGCGGGCGGGCTCGCGGTTACCGAGCTGGCTTCGCGGACGTTCGAACGCCAGCGACGCGAGAAGGCCCACCAGCAGAACGCCCATCGGCAACCACATGGATTGGGACATCGCCGTGGCGAACGGTTCACGCAGGAAGACCGGCAGTTCGACGGCATCCATTCCGGACGATCCACCGCTACCCAATCCGTTCGCCGACAGTCGTGCCGCCATCAGCGACCCCAGCGCCGCACTGCCGAGCACCGCTCCGACCTGACGCGTGGTGTTGTAGACACCCGATCCCGCGCCGGCGAGGTCCCGGGACAGGTGATTGGTGGCGGTCGCGGACAGCGGCGACCAGATCGCCGCGCTCGCGATGCCCATCAGTCCGATGGGCAGCAACAACTGCAGAGTGGATGCGCCGGGTGTCATGACCAGCGCCAGCCACGCGAAAGCTACGGCCAGGAGGAAGAATCCCGAGGACGCGATGACCCTCGGGTGCACCCGGTCGACGAGGCGGCCCACCCCCGGGGCGAGCACACCGCTGAGCACTGCCATCGGGATCATGAGCAGGGCCGCGCCCGTCGGACTGAGCCCCCGCACCGCCTGCGCATAGAACATGAACGGCAGCATCACCGATGTGATCGCGAAGCCGATAGACGCGATCCCCACGTTCGCCAGGCAGAAGTTCCGATCGCGGAAGAGGACCAGGGGCACGAGAGGCTCACCACGGGTGACCGCCTGATACCGAACGAACGCGACGAGCAGGACGACTCCCGCGCCGATGAGCACCCATACCCGCGCGGACCAGTGGTAGGTGTTGGCTTCCTGGATGCCGAACACCAGGCAGAACAGGCCCAGACCGCTGAGAACCACGCCGGCGACGTCGAACCTGTGAGCATGTGTGGGAAGAACGGGGACATACCGGACGGCCAGAAGGAAGGCCACGACACCGACGGGCACGTTCACGAAGAAGATCCATTCCCAGCCGAGCGTATCGACCAGGACACCACCGGCGAGCGGACCGGCCAGCGTCGCGATGCCGGCCACCGCACCCCACAGGCCCATCGCGCTGCCCCGCTTACCCGGCGGGAAGATCCTGGTGATCACGGTCATCGTCTGCGGCGACATCATCGCCGCGCCGAATCCCTGGAATACCCGCGCCACGATGAGCATCTCGACCGTCGAGGACATGCCACACCACAGGGACGCACCGGTGAAGACCACCAGGCCGGTCAGGTACATCCACCTCGGCCCGACCCGATCTCCCATGCGACCGCTGACCAGCAGGGGCACCGCATACGCGAGCAGGTACGCGCTGGTAACCCAGACGACACTGTCGATGTCGGTGTCGAACGCATGCATGATCGCGGGGTTCGCGACGGCAACGATGGTGCTGTCGACGAGAATCATGAAGAACCCCACGCACAACGCGGCCAGGGCCGCCCACTGCCCGCCCGTCGCCTCCGACGGTGGCGCTGCGGACCCCTCGGTAACACCACTCACGAAAACCCCTCCGCTCCTCGAAGGTCTACGGTAGCCCGGTGGACCCGCATCTCTCGAGCATCGCGGCACTGGCCTGGTGCCGTGTGCTCGGCCTCACCGACGACGCACTCACCGTCCCCGGTGTGGTGCTGCGAGTGGACGCGACGACCCGGACCCTCCGTATCCTGCGCGTCGGAGACGCCGTGGCAGTGGTCGGGCCCGAAGCGGCGGTGTCGGCGATCGCGGGCCTCCCGCCGGAGCGCATAGACGAATCGTCGATAGGCAGCGCCACCGGCGGGCACGCGGTCCGTATCGAAAAGCTCGGATTGTGTGCCGACTGGGTGGATGCGACCCGGGTGCGTGATCCGTTGATCTCCCACGAGACCGGCGACCTCGCCGAACTCCTGCGGCACTGCCCGCCCGACGACGTCACCGAAACCGACCTGTCCCTCGCACGCCCGGCACGCACGTTCGTCCTGCTCGGACCCGATCACCAGCCGCTGGCCGGAGCCGGTTACCGCGAGTTGCATTCGCTGCTCGCGGACGTACGGGTGATCTCCGCACCCGAGAATCGGCGGCTGGGACTCGCCGCCACGGTGACGACCCTCGCCACGCACGATGCGCTCGACGCAGGACTGATTCCCATGTCACGCGTGCGCCGGGACAATCTCGCCGCTCGCGGGCTCGCCGCGGTGTCGGGGTACACCGAATGGGGAACACAGATGACCGTGCGACTACCCGCCGGCCCGTGATCCGGAGCCGGCCCGAGACAGAAGCGAAGGTGCACCCGTGACCGACCACCGCGGATCAGAGAACACGACCGGCGGCACCTACGTCGAGCCCGGTTCGGGCTTCACCCGTGACACCCGGTACATCGACACCCGCATTACCGCCGACGGCCGCGACGGCTACCCCGTCGAGGCCGGGCGTTACCGGCTCGTGGCGGCGCGCGCCTGCCCGTGGGCGAACCGCGCCATGATCGTGCGGCGACTCCTGGGCCTGGAGGACGCACTGTCGCTCGGGTTGTGCGGACCCACCCACGACGAGCGCAGCTGGACCTTCGATCTCGATCCGGGCGGCGTCGACCCGGTGCTGGGCATTCCGCGTCTGCAGGACGCGTACTTCGCCCGGTTCCCCGGATACGACCGGGGCATCACCGTTCCCGCGATCGTCGACATCCCGACGGGCGCGGTCGTGACCAACGACTACGCGCAGATGACGCTGGATTTCTCCACCGAGTGGACGCGGTATCACCGCGAGGGAGCGCCCGACCTGTATCCGGAGGAGTTGCGCGCCGAAATCGACGAAGTGGCCGACGCGGTCTACCGCGACGTGAACAACGGCGTGTACCGATGCGGATTCGCCGGGTCGCAGGCGTCGTACGACCGGTCGTTCGACCGATTGTTCGCGCGTCTCGATCAACTCGAAGAACGGCTGGGTACACGCCGCTACCTCGTGGGCGACTCGATCACCGAGGCCGACGTCCGCCTCTTCACCACGCTCGTTCGCTTCGACCCGGTGTATCACGGGCATTTCAAGTGCAACCGGAATCCGCTCACGGCGTTCCCGGCGCTGTGGGGTTACGCCCGGGATCTGTTCCAGACGCCCGGTTTCGGTGACACCGTCGACTTCGTGCAGATCAAGCAGCACTACTACCTCGTGCACACCGACGTGAATCCCACCCGGATCGTGCCGAAGGGACCCGATCTGTCGAATTGGCTGACTCGGCACGGCAGGGAAGTGCTGGGCGGACGGCCCTTCGGCGACGGCACACTACCGCAGGCGCCGCCGGTGGGCCCGATAGGGCCCCCCCCCCCCCCCCCCC
>JAEZDV010000013.1 GCA_023417985.1 Actinomycetes bacterium
GTGCGATGTTGAGCAGATACTGCGCCATGGCTCGCGGATCGCCGTCGAACATCTCCGGGTTGGTGGTCAGACCGGCGGGGCATTTGACGTTGCAGTTCTTGGCCATGACGCAGCCGAGCATCATCAGTGCCGTGGTGCCGAACTCGAAACTGTCGGCGCCCAGCATCGCGGAGACGATGACGTCCGACGCGGTCTGGTGTGCGCCCGAGCATCGCAGCACGACCTTCTCACGCAATCCGTTGGCGGTGAGCGCCTGGTGGACCTCGGCCACACCGATCTCCGCGGACCGGCCCGCGTACTTCAGCGACGTCACGGAGGCGGCGCCGGTGCCGCCGGTGTTGCCTGCGACGTTGATGACGTCGGCGCCGGCCTTGGCGACACCCACGGCGATGGTGCCGATCCCTTCCGACGAGACGAGTTTGACGACGACACGCACTCGTGCGGCTTTGCAGTCGTGGATGAGCTGCGCGAGATCCTCGATCGAATAGGTGTCGTGGTGCGGGGGAGGAGACACCAGTTCGACACCGGGTGTCGCGCCGCGTGCCGCCGCGATCTCCACGGTCACCTTCTTCGCGGGAAGCTGGCCGCCCTCACCGGGTTTCGCACCCTGCGCGATCTTGATCTCGATCTCTTCGAGCATCGGATCGGCGAGGTAGCCGGCCCAGACTCCGAAGCGGCCGGACGCGAACTGCTTGATGCGGGAACCGCGGATCGTGCCGTACCGGGAGATGTGCTCGCCGCCCTCGCCGCAGTTGGACATGCCGCCGACCATGTTGGTGCCGTGGGCGACGGCCTCGTGCGCATTGGAGTTCAGGGCGCCGTGACTCATCGCGCCCGAGGCGAGGGTACGGGTGATCTCGTGTGCGGGCTGCACCTGGTCGAGACGCACTGCGGGCGGAGCCTGACGAACCAGCGCCAGGTAATCGGCAGCGTCGCCCACCGCGTGCACGGTGAGCGTGTCGCCGTAGCAGCGATGCGAAACGACGGCGTCTCCGAACCGTGCGACGAGCGACCGGCCGAGCGCCTCCGGACGGGTGTGGTCGCCGGCGAGAGGGCCCGTCAGGCGCAGCACGAACTCGTTCTCGTCGATGCGTGCCGCAGAGATGCCGCGGACCCGCATCGAGTTGTTGCCGTACCGCGAGAACCGCCCCATCTCCTTGAGGAAGTCGTCCTCGGTGACGGCGAAGGTGACATCGGAGGGCAGCGCGAGCACGTCGCGCAGTGCCGCGGGCCGGCGGGAGCGCTCCTCCGCCATCGTCCGGGCGAACGCCCGGTATCCGTGGGTGATCTCGAAGGAGTCGATCTCGTCCTCGGTGAGTGCCCGGAAGCCGCCGTAGCGATACGCGTCGTCGTCGAGACCGTGGGCGCCGGACAAGCGGTGCAGCGGAAGCAGACGCAGGGAGTCCGTCAGGTCCGGTTCGGCCTCGCGCACGGCGGGCAACGCGACGGGTTCCTCGGTCATGTCGACGAATCCGCGCACGGCGGTGGTGCCGAACGAATGCCCGGCACCCTCGGCCCGTTCCTTGAACAGCCCGAGCAGCGGGACTTCCGCCTCCGACTCCACGGTGAGCGCGCGGCGGTGCCAGTCGGCGACGGCCTGGGCGATCGTGGTGAACCCGACGCCGCCCACGGGTGTGCTCACGTTGGGGAACCAGCGGCGCAACACCTCGTCGTCGGTGTCGAGATAGCTGGGCTCGAAGAACTCGCCGCCGATGTACGACTCGACCGTGCACAACCCGACTCGGCCCATCGTCTTCATCAGGGACTTCTCGGCGGCCTTGCGGAACTTCAGGAACGCGAGGTCGGCGTCGGTGCCGTACTTCTCCTCCGCGCGCATCTGCACGGTGAGCGGGTACACCGCGGCAGCGCCGAATCCGAGGGTCGCGGCGATGTGATGAGACGAGCACAACTGCCCGGACTCGACGATCACCGAGACCCGCAGTCGCAGGCCCTCGTCGATGAGTCGCTGGTTGACCGCCGCGATCGCCAGGATCATCGGCAGGGCAGCGCGATCGGTGGCGACGTGCCGGTCGGTGAGAACGGCGATGCCGCCGGACTCGCGGGCGAAGCCGGCGATGTGGTCCGCGACGCCGTCGATCGCGGCGGCGAGTGCGGCCGCGTTGGCCTTGGTGTCGTCGAAGACCGGGCTGTAGAGCATCTCGAAGCGCCGCACCGGGGTGTCGGTCTGCTCACGGATCCGGAGCATGTCGAGGTGGGTGAGGATCGGCGTGGGCACCACGATCTGGGTCGCGGTCGTCGAGGGTGCACCGCTGCCGGGCCGAGCCCCCAGCGCGACACGCAACGTCATGCCGTCGGCCTCGCGGATGGAATCGAGCGAGGGGTTCGTCACCTGCGCGAAGCGCTGCGAGAAGTACTTGGCGACACCGCCTTCCTGATCGGACAGGGCGTTGATCGCGTTGCCGTACCCCATCGCGGAGATGCGCTCCTGTCCCGAGGCGAGCATGGGGTCGAGCATGAACCGGAACGATTCCTGATTGAGCGCATAGGAGACGTAACGCTGATGGCGTCCGAGGTCGCCGTTGTAACGCAGAGGAGAACCGGCCTTTTCCGCGGGCACGGGAGGGAGTGCCTCGATCTCGCGACGGGCAGCTTCCACCAGCGACGCGTAATCGCGTTCGCCGGCAAGCATTTCGAGAGCCTCGACGGTGCCGTACGACCGTTGGGTGCGATGGTCGAAGTACAGCATTCCGCCGGCCTCGATGCGACCCCGGCGCAGCACCGCTGCGGGCACGAAATCGAACTGCCCGGCCTCGGAGGTCACAGCGAGATACTCGCGGGTCTCGACCGTCCGCAGCGGACGCAGGCCGAGCCTGTCGAGGCGGGCACCGACGACGGTGCCGTTGCCGAAGATCAAGGCTGCCGGTCCGTCGTTCTTCTCCTCGTAGAGGGAGAAGAACTCGAGCATCGCGCGCACACTCGGGGACAACGAGGTGTCGTTCTCCCAGGCCGGCGGCATCATCTGCACGACGGCGGTGACGAGGTCCAGATCGTCGAAGGCGATACGCGACGCGAGGGTCTGGTCGAAACGGCAACTGTCGGACTGCCCGGGTGGGCGGACGATGTCTCGTCCCCGGGCGCGGGCGAGCGCGCCCTCGAACAGGCGGTTCTTGCGGTCGGTATTCAGTTCGCCGTTGTGGGCCATGAGCCGGAACGGTTGCGCCATCGTCGGATGCGGGTCGGTGTTGGTGGAGAACCGCGTGTGGAAGAACAGGGTGTGGACCGAGTGCCGCGGATCGGTGAGATCCCGGAAGTACGGGATGATCTCGTGAGAATTCAAGCGTCCCTTGAGGACTTGGGTCCGGGCACTGAGGGAGAGCGGGTACAGGCCCGCCAGCGCACTCTCGGTGTAGGCGCGCGTCTCCACGTCGAGGAGGGCATCGTGGAGAAGGCGGTCGAAATCCACAGCAGACGTGCAGGTTTCGGGCCGGGTGAAGATCCACTGCCGGACCGGGAGCTGGTATCGGATCGCCGCAGGCCGCAGCACGGTGTCGTCGACCGGAACGTCGCGCACGGTGAGCACGGCGACTCCGGCCGTCTCGAGTGCCGAGGTGATCAGGTCCTCGGCCGCCGGATGTGCCGTGACATCGGCGGGGAGAAAGAAGTTGCCGACACCGAAATGATCTTGCTGTAAGGGGGTTCCGGTGACGGCGGAGAAGAATTCCACCGACAGATCCACGTTGATGCCGGCACCGTCGCCCACGCCCTCGGCGGACATGCCGCCGCGATGCGGGACGACGCAGAGGGCCTCGTGTGCGCGATCGAGAATCTCGCGGGTCTGCGCACCGTCCTTGCGGGTGATGAAACCTACGCCGCAGCTGCTCTTGTCGACAGTGCTGTCGTACAGCCCGGTGTCGTCGGCGTTCGTCAACGGAAGGCCCTCCTCGGCGGATCGAATTCGGACGTCGTCCGACCGCGAGGACACGAAGGGGAAGGCGAGGATTCGCACAGATCCGCGATCGCATAGAGCTCTGCCGGAGACGATGATGAGAAGCAGACGACGTTGTCCGGATGTGCCGAGCGATGCGACGGTGAAGCGCGCGAGCAGCGAAACCGATTGTAGCCTACGTGTTAACAGCATGTTCGGCGTCGTGCATCACACCGGTCGTGCCCGCGCCGGGACTCGCACCGACGGCACGACCGGCGCAAATCCTACGGAGCAGGCGATGCCACGCCTCTGTGCGACTTCCTTCGATACGCTGCGCCGAAAGAGGCGCACGACACACGGAGGCAGGCATGACCGACGTTCTGGACCGCACGCAGATCTACATCGGTGGGGAGTGGGTGGCATCGGGAGGAACCGGCCGCATCGAGGTACGCGATCCGGCGACCGAGGAGATCGTCGCCGAGGTGGCCGAGGGTGTTCCCGGCGACGTCGATCGCGCAGTGGCCGCGGCGAAGGAGGCGTTTCCGGGCTGGTCGGCGCTGAGCGGTGCGGCGCGGGGTGCGTACCTCGAGAAGGTGTCCGCGCTGGCGAACGAGCGGGCCGCGGAACTGACGGCCGTCGTCTCGCAGGACATGGGGATGCCGACGAAACTCGCGGCCGCCGTCCAGGTGGGTATGCCGCTGAAGAACATCGCGGCCTACGCGTCGCTCGCTGCCGAATACGACTTCGACGACCGGGAGATCGGCAACGCCCTCGTCGTGCGTGAACCGATCGGTGTCGTCGGCGCCATCACCCCCTGGAACTATCCGCTGCACCAGGTCGTCCTCAAGGTGTTCGCCGCGCTGGCGGCCGGATGCACCGTGGTCCTCAAGCCGACCGAGGTCGCGCCGCTGGTGAGCTACGCGCTCGCCGATATCGCGCACGAGGCGGGTCTTCCCGCCGGCGTCTTCAACGTGGTCAGCGGATTCGGACCGGTCGTGGGTGAGGCCCTCGCGGCGCACCCCGACGTGGACATGGTGTCGTTCACCGGTTCGACCCGCGCCGGCAAGCGGGTCGCGGCGGTCGCGGCCGCCACGGTGAAGAAGGTGGCGCTCGAACTCGGCGGCAAATCCGCCAACATCATCCTCGACGACGCCGATCTCGGCAGGGCAGTCGCCGACGGGGTGAGCAAGTGCTTCCTCAACTCGGGCCAGACCTGCACCGCGCTGACGCGCATGCTCGTTCCCGCGGATCGGTTGCCGGAGGTCGCGGCGCTGGCAGAGCAGATCGCACGCAATTTCACCGTCGGGCACCCGGGCGACCCCGCGTCGAAACTCGGACCGCTCGTGAGCGCCACACAGCAGGCGCGAGTGCGGTCGTACATCGACAAGGGTGTGGCAGAAGGCGCAGAACTCGTCCTCGACGGACGCGACACCGGGCTCGGCACCGGCTACTTCGTCGGCCCCACCGTATTCTCCGGGGTCACCGAAGAGATGACCATCGCCCGCGAAGAGATCTTCGGCCCGGTCCTGTCGATCATGGGCTACCGCGACGTCGACGACGCGGTGCGCATCGCCAACAACAGTGAGTACGGACTCTCCGGAGGGGTGTGGTCCGGCGACGTGCAGCGCGCCGAATCCGTGGCCCGCCGGATCCGGACGGGTCAGGTGTACATCAACGGGGGAGCGTTCAACACCGACGCACCGTTCGGCGGCTACAAGCAGTCCGGCATCGGCAGGGAAGGCGGCGTATTCGGACTCGAGGAGTTCCTCGAGATCAAGACCATCCTCCGCTGACACCTCGCCCCGAGCGCGACGTAGCCCCCGCACCGATCGGTGCGGGGGCTACGTGAGGTCCGACGGGGGCTCAGCCCCGGCGCGTGCGTCCGAGCCGCAGCAGCGTCATGGCAAGCGTGTTGCCATCGGACCCGAGCTCGCGGAAACGATCGAGGACTGCCATCTCCTCTGCCTGAGCCTCCCGGCTCGAGCCGGATTCCTTCGCCACAACGCCGATGCGCTGTGAAAGTTCGGCGCGTCGCTTGATCACTTCGAGAATCTGGGCGTCGAGCTCCTGAACCTGTTCGAACAGCGTCCCCAGTTCGGCATCGGCCGACGAAGTGCCCTGGGTGTCGATCCCAGGCGAATCGAGCTGGACAGTCATGCAGATTCCTCCGGTCTCGTCTGAATCGTCAAAGATAATGTCGCTTTCCTCACCGGAGGTGTTACTCATCCGCACAGAAAAACACTCGGAACGCGCTTCCGCCACTGCTCCGACCACCTGAAAATGCCATATGACCTGGTGTAACACCACAACTGACCGGTAAGTATGGTAATCGTCACATTCTCATCCGCAACCGGGGGTGCCGTGTCGGGGCCTCCACCTGCTCTCCCACCCCGATCGCCGATGGCCGGTGCTGCCCCGCCGTTCAGGTAGCGTCGGGCTCCGACCGGCACAGGCCGGGGGCGTCGGGGCTCCTGGCAGACCGGAGGGGAGACCGATGCGACGAACATACGTTCGGCGGGGCGGAGACGGAGAAACCGACAGCACTCGGGTGACTCCGGAACGTCCGCCGGAATGGCCGCGACAGAACTGGAACAGGCCGGCAACCGTGGCGACCGGTGCCGCTGCCCTCGTGGGCTTCGCCGCGCTGTGGGGCGGATCACGCGCTGCCGCGGCGGGTTCCGGGGGCGAGATGCGGTTCTTCCTCATCCTCGCGGTACTGATGCTGCTCACCTCGGCGTTCGGTGCGGTGTACTGGTGGCCGGAACGACGCGAACCGAAGGTGCGTTACACGGAAGCCGGCGATCGCGGAGCGACCGAAGTGCAGGCGCGCAGGGCTGTTTTCCTGCTGCTCGTCACGATGGTCGGATGCGCGGCGGCACTGTCCCTCGGTGCTGCCGTCGAAGTGGCCCTCACCAACGGTGGCCTCACCCTGGTCAGCGCATCGCTGGCGACGCTCGGGGCACTCTGCGCCGTATTCCTTGCCGAAGTGGGGTTCGGCCGAATCCGGGCGGGAGCACTGACGCTCGGCCCCGACGGGATCAGATATCGCGGGTGGTTCGTTGAGTCGTACCTTCCGTGGGTCTCGGTGGCGGGCCTACGCGCCGTCCATCACGGCTATCCCGAGATGTGGGTGGAAGGCACCGAGACCGCGGCCTGGGCACGCCGCCGGACCAGCAAGATCTTCCGGCTCGAACCGATCCCTGCCACCCCCCGCATCGTGGTCGACACCCGGCGGTTCGATATCGACGCCACACTCCTGTATCGCGTCCTCGAACTCTATGTGGGACGTCCGGATCTCCGTGCCGAACTCGGCACCCCGCAGGCGGCCACTCGCATCCGCCGCGGTGAGGCGACCCCACCCGAGTGAGAGCCCGGTAGCGCTCGCGAGGCACGACGCCCGGTGTCGTAACATGCGTCACGGATTTCCTCGTGCGACCAGCCACATCGGATTGCGGTTCGGAACGTCGGCGTCGCGGAACAACGGTGTTTCGATCAGATAGGACGAGAAACATGAGTACTCCGGAACCGATCGTCATCATCGACGGTGCACGTACCCCGGTCGGCAGTTTCGGTGGCGCGTTCAAGGACGTTCCCGCCCACGAACTCGGTGCCACGGCCGTCCGTGCCGCTCTCGGGCGTGCCGGTGTGGCCCCGGAGGACATTGACGAAGTGATCATGGGATGCATCGGGCAGGTCGGTGCGGACGCGTACAACGCGCGCCGGGTCACTCTCGCAGCGGGACTGCCCGTCGAGACGCCCGCGCTCACTGTCAACCGTCTCTGCGGTTCCGGGCTCCAGGCCGTGTGGTCCGCCGCTCAGGAGATTCGCTGGGGCACCGCCGACATCGCCGTCGCCGGTGGCGACGAGAGCATGTCGCGCATGCCGTTCTACGACTTCGGCGCCCGCAACGGGTACAAGCTGGGCAACCGTGAACTCGTCGACGGCACCGTCGGCATGCTCACCGATCCGTTCAGCAACCTGCACATGGGTGTCACCGCCGAGAACGTCGCCCGCGAATACGGCGTCGACCGCAACGAGCAGGATGCCTTCGCCGTCGAATCGCAGCGTCGCGCCGCTACCGACGCCGCCAAGGCTGCCTTCGCCGAGGAGATCACTCCGGTCGAGATCGGCGGACGCAAGCCCGTCACCGTCACCGAGGACGAGCATCCCAAGCCCGGTACCACCGTCGAAACCCTCGGGAAGCTGCGGTCCGCCTTCATCAAGGACGGCACGGTGACCGCCGGTAACGCCTCGGGCATCAACGACGGTGCCGCCGCTCTCGTGCTCGCCCGCGAGTCGGTGGCACGCGAGCGCGGACTCGGCGGCTCGGTGGTCCTCGAAGCCGTCACCACCGCCGCGATGGATCCGCAGCTCATGGGCTACGCGCCGACGTTCGCGTTGCGCAAGTTGTTCGCGCAGACCGGTACCTCACCGGCCGACATCGGCATCGTCGAGCTCAACGAAGCCTTCGCGTCGCAGGCGATCGCTGTCATGCGCGACGCGAAACTCGACCCGGAGAAGACGAACCCGTACGGCGGCGCGATCGCCCTGGGCCACCCGGTCGGCGCGACGGGCGCGATCCTCACTCTGCGGGTCGCGAAGGATCTCGTTCGCCGCGACCTCGAACTGGGTGTCGTCACGATGTGCATCGGTGGCGGGCAGGCTCTCGCTGCGCTGCTGCGCCGCGTGAACTGATCCTGCCAGATC
>JAEZDV010000015.1 GCA_023417985.1 Actinomycetes bacterium
GTTCGCGGTCGGCAACGCCCGCAGCGATGTCACGGTGGAGTCGAGCGCGCGCGCCGCTTCGGCGCCCTTCGTCACGAAGTGGCGGGTGTAGTACGAGACGTGCTCGTCGTGCTCGTGGAAGTGATGCGGGGTGAGCACCACGGAGAACACCGGCACATCGGTGTCGAGCTGGACACGCATCAATCCGTCGATGACCGCGGTCGCGACGAAATCGTGCCGGTAGATCCCGCCGTCGACGACCAGACCGGCTGCCACGATGCCGGCGTAACGGCCGGTGCGGGCCAGGCGAGCCGCATGCAACGGGATCTCGAACGCTCCGGGTACCTCGAAGTAGTCGAGCGAGTCCGTAGACCATCCGAGCGAGGTGATCTCGTCGGTGAACCCGGCCTTCGCCTGGTCGACGATGTTGCGATGCCATGTGGCCTGGATGAACGCGATCCGGCCGGCGCTGTCAGTCATGAGAAGGACGCTAGCGCATGTATTTCTGGTGTTGGTCGAGGGCACCGGTTGGTGACCCCGTGTTCCACGCTCGGTAAAAGGGCTTTTCCGTCGTGTACAGAGTGGCTAGTGTGGTGGATGTGACACAACAGGACTCCTTGGCCGTAACGGAGAACTCCGCGGGTCCCCGGCCCGAACGCCACATCGACATCTACCGCCGTGCGGCCGCCGGACTCGAAGCGTGCCTGCCCCTCGGATGGAGCCTGAGCGCCGATCGGCCCCGCTCCCCCGAAGCACCTCGACGGCTCCTCGTCACGGCGCCGGACGGCGAATCGGTGTCGTTCGCCGTCATCCCCTCCCGCGGAGTCCTGAGCGGCGACGTCGCTCGCATCACGGCCGAGTTGTCCGAATCCGACAGAGGTTTCGTCTGCGCCCACTATCTGTCCGATCCGGTGCGACGACAGCTCGACCAGCACGGAATCTCCTATGCGGACGCCACCGGGAACCTCGCTCTCGTGGCGACACGCCCGGCGATCTGGGTGCGCAACCGCGGCGCCGATGCCGATCCCTGGCGCGGCCCGGGGAGGCCCTCCGGCGTCCTCACCGGTGAACCGTCCGACCGGGTGGTGCGTGCCCTGGCGGACCACGCGGGCGAGATCACCGTTCCGGAACTGATCAAGCTCTCGGGAGCGTCGACCGGCGCCACCTATCGCGTCGTCGAAGTTCTCGTCGAACGCGAACTGATCCGCCGCATCCCCCGCGGCGCGATCACCGAGGTGCGGTGGGAACCGATGCTGCGCGCGTGGGCCGCGGATCGAAAGGTCTGCGCGGTCCGCCGTTTCGCCGCGCCGGACGGCGTGGCCGCCGTTCGCGAGCGGCTCGCCGAGCACATCGACATTCCGTACGCGCTCACCGGTGTCGGAGCGACCGACTACGCGCAGCCGGCCGTGGTCGAGGTCTACGCCGACGATCCGGACGAGTTCGCGTCGGCGCTCGGGTTGCGTCCCGTCGACCGCGGCGGCGATGTCGTCGTGGCGATCCCCTGGTCACCCGTGGTGTTCGATCGAATGGACCGGCACGGCGGTGTGCGGCGTGTCGCGCCGTCCCACGTCTACGCCGACCTGCTGTCGGGGCCCTTCCGCAACGCCGACGCAGCAGAACACCTGCTCACACAGCTGACGGCGGACGACGCGCGGTGGCGGCGCCCGGCCCGCTGACGACGAAAGGAGCGTCTTCCATTGCCTCCGGGCACATGTCCCCGGGTGTACGGTTCGGTGTATGTGTTCTCCTCGCGGACAGGTACCGCACGGAGTCCGGAACGACCGGTGAGGAACCCGACGGCAGGAGGTCCCGGCCACATGGAAACGGCGTCGACCGTGGGCGATCTGGCCCCGGCACTCGGATCGGAAGCACTGCGGCACCGGCTCGAGGGTCGCCGGCCGGCCGTCTTCCTGGATTACGACGGTGTACTCACCCCGATCGTTCCTCGCCCCGAGGACGCGGTGTGGTCCGACAGCATGCGCCGTACGGTGATTTCGCTCGCCGAGCGGTGTTCGGTCTGCATCGTCACCGGACGGGACCGCCAGGTGGTGCAGCAGTTGATGGGTGTCGACTCGCTGACCGTCGCCGGCAGCCACGGATTCGACATCTGGAGTCCCGATCAGGGGCAGGTCGTGCACGAGGCGCTCACCGATTTCACCGATCTGATCGCCGGGACCACCGCCACCCTGCGGGAGAGACTTCGCGGTCTCGAGGGCGTGTCCATCGAGGCCAAGCACGCATCGGTCGCGGTGCACTACCGGCGGGCCACACCCGAGACCCGCATCCGTGTCGACGAGGTCATCGACGATCTGCGCGACCGCAACCGCGATCGGCTGACGCTGGTCCCGGGAAAGATGGTGTACGAGTTCACCCCGGCGATCGACTGGAACAAGGGCAAGGCCGTACTCCACCTCATCGATGTCCTCGGGCTGACCTCCGACGACATCGTCCCGCTCTACCTGGGCGACGACATCACCGACGAAAGCGCCTTCCGCGCGTTGCGCGGCAAAGGGATCGGCATTCTCGTCGGCCGCCCCGACGACCCGGAGATGGCAGGCCGCACCACCGCGGCCGAATTCGTGCTCAGTTCCGTGGAGGACGTCGAAAGGTTCCTGTCGAACCTGGCCCGCTGATCCGTCGCCCGCCGCTACTCGCCCTGGAGGTACGCGTGTCCGACCCGGAGTTCACCCTCGAATACACCAACTTCGTTCCCGACGAGGAGGGCCTCCGCGAGTCGATGACCTCCACCGGCAACGGATACTTCTGCACCCGGGGCACGGCGGAGTGGGAGGACATGGGGGAAGTCCACTACCCCGGCACCTACTCCCACGGGTGCTACAACCGCGAGACCACGATCATGGGCGGGCGCCCTGTGCTCAACGAGGATCTGGTCAACCTGCCCAACTGGCTGGTGCTGAAACTCCGCATCGAAGGCGAGGACGCGGTCCGGCTGTCGAACGTCGAGCTCCTGTCGTACCGGCACATCTACGACATCCGCACCGCCACGCTCATGCGGAAGATCCGGTTCCGGGACCGGAAGGGTCGCGAAACGACGCTGCACAGCCGCCGGTTCGTGAGCATGGCCCACCGGCACCAGGCCGGGTTGTCCTGGACCATCACTCCCGAGAACTGGTCCGGGCGCATCGAGCTGGTGTCGGCGCTCGACGGGCGCATGACCAATCGAGCGGTCGCGCGGTACCGCGAACTCGAAGGCCGTCACCTCGATCCGGTCTCGCCCCGAACCTTCAGCGCCGACACGATCGCGTTGAAAGTGCAGACCCGCCAGTCCGACATCTACATCGCCCAGGCGGCCCGCACCCAGGTCTTCTACGAAGGCGAGCAGGACTGTCTCGACGTCGAACGCGACCTGTACCAGATGGAGGACTACATCCAGCAGGTCCTCGCCTTCGACGTCACCCAGGGCACGCCCGTGCGGGTCGAGAAGCTCGTCTCGATGTTCACCGCCCGCGACGATGCGATCACCGAACCGCTCGCGGCAGCGGGACGTCACGTGGTGCGTTATCCGGGCTTCGACGAGGCATACGCCGAACACGAAGCCGCCTGGGACGAGTTGTGGGACATCTGCGACATCCGGGTGCCCAAGGAACCTCGTGTCCAGATGCTGCTCCGCCTGCACGTCGCGCATGTGCTCCAGGTGTGTTCGCGGCACACCGCACGCCACGACGCGGGTGTTCCGGCACGAGGGCTCAACGGCGAGGCATACCGCGGGCACGTGTTCTGGGACGAGTTGTACGTCTACCCGTTCCTGGATCTTCGGATGCCCGACGTGACCCGTGGCCTGATCGGCTACCGGTACCGCCGGCTGGTCGAGGCGCAGGCCGCAGCGTGCGAGGCGGGATACGACGGGGCGATGTTCCCGTGGCAGAGCGGCAGCGACGGCACCGAAGAAACACAGACCGTCCACCTCAATCCCCTCTCGGGGCAATGGGACCCGGATCTGAGCCGCAATCAGCGCCACGTGAGCGCCGCCATCTTCTACAACGTGTGGCGGTACTACCAGGCGACGGACGACTTCGACTTCCTCGCCGACTTCGGCGCCGAGCTGATGCTCGAGATCGCGCGGTTCTGGGCGTCGATCGCCCGGTACAACCCCGACCGCGACCGTTACGAAATCCACGGCGTCATGGGGCCGGACGAATTCCATGAACGGTACCCCGGCGTCGAAGCTGCGGGAATCGACAACAACGCCTACACCAACGTCATGGTCGCGTGGATCGCCGGTAAGGCGCTCGACGTGCTCGAGCGACTGTCCGCGAGCCGGCAGACGGCGCTGCGCGCCCGCATGCGCGTGACCGACGACGAGCTCGAGACGTGGTCGCAGATGACCACCAAGATGTACGTGCCGTTCCACGACGGGGTGATCAGCCAGTTCGAGGGCTACGACAAGCTCGAGGAGATCGACTGGGATCACTACCGCAGCAAGTACGGGAACATTCAGCGGATGGACCGCATTCTGCGGGCCGAGGGCAAGGACCCGAACCGATACAAGGTCTCCAAGCAAGCCGACGCGGTGATGCTGTTCTTCCTGTTCGACTTCAACGAGCTGCAACCATTGTTCGCGCGACTCGGCTACGAGATCGATCGCCCCATGGCCGTCCGGACGGTCGAGTACTACGACCATCGCACCTCACACGGGTCGACGTTGAGCTTCCTCACCTACGCGGGTGTGCTGGCGGCGTTCGATCCGGAGTCGTCGTGGGAGCGTTTCATGGTCGCGCTCGAGAGCGACGTGAGTGACCTGCAGGGTGGCACCACCAAAGAAGGCATCCACATGGGGGTGATGGCCGGAACGCTCGACCTGGTGCAGCGCTATTACGTCGGAGCCCGAATCTACGGCGGCGCGTTGATGTTCCGCCCTCGCCTGATGGACCGGCTCGACGGGGTGTCGTTCTCGATGCGGTACCGCGGCACCCCGCTGCGCGTGCGCATCTCGGGTGACAAATTGACCGTCCTCGTCGAGGCCGAAGGATTCCGGGTGCCGGTGCGGGTCGGTGTCGGCGACAACATCCTCGAACTGGGGGCGGGCGCGTCGCACGTGTTCCAGATTCCGCCGGTGCCGTCGGCGCCGGATCTGCACGAGCAACCGGCCTGACCGGACGACGGGAGCGACGATGGGCGGGCACGAACTCCGCGGCGCAATCTTCGATGTCGACGGGGTGCTCGTCGACTCACCCCACGAGCATGCGTGGCGCGAGAGCCTGCGCGAGTTGATGCAGGGAGAGTGGGCGCCGATCCGCGAGAGCAGCACGTGGTCGGAGGAGGCGTTCACACCCGGCGTCTACCAGGATGTGATGTCGGGCCGGCCGCGGATGGAGGGGGCCGGTGCCGCGTTGCGATACTTCGGGATTCCGGACGACGACGAACACCTGCGCGCCTATGCGGACCGCAAGCAGAACCTGCTGATCCGCTTGATCGACGAGGGACGATTCGAGGCGTACCCGGACGCGCTGCGGTTCGTACTCGCGATGCGCGGCGCGGGCGTGCCCATCGCGGCAGCGTCGTCGTCGAAGAACGCGTTCCGGTTCCTCAGAGCGGTGCGGATGGACGTGTTCGCCCGGAACGAAGGCTTCGACGTCGCCGTCGCCGAGGGCAGCACGCTGAGCGACATGTTCGACGCGGACCTGTCGGGCCGCGATTTCGCCCGTGGAAAACCCGATCCCGAAATCTTTCTCACCGCGGCGGCCGAACTCGGCGCCCCGGCGGACTCCTGCGTCGTCGTCGAGGACGCGGTCAGCGGAATCGAAGCAGCCGTAGGTGGCGGGATGCTGTCGATCGGTGTGGCACGCGCCGACGACGAGCGGGGCCTTGCCGAGGCGGGCGCCGACCTCGTCGTCACTTCCCTCGACCAGGTCGACGTGGCCCGGCTCGTCCGCGGTGAGCCCGTGCTGCGCCGCCCGGAAACCGATCTCGCCTGAGAGACCGGAATTTCCGCGCGCAATCACTCAGGTCGGGGTGGTCACGGCCTCGGGTCCGCGCCACTGCCACTGCGTGATCTCCGGCATGTCCTCACCGTGCGCACGGATGTAGCGGTGATGCTCGGCGAGGGTGTTGAGCAGGTGTTCGCGGGCGTGAGCGCCGATGGGCCGGAGACGCTCGACCCGGTCGATGACGTCCTTCGCGAGGTGGAATCGGTCGATCCGGTTGAGCACGCACATGTCGAAGGGGGTGGTGGTCGTGCCTTCCTCGATGTAGCCGCGCACGTGGATGTTGTCGTGGTTGGTGCGCCGGTAGGTGAGGCGATGGATCAGCCAGGGATACCCGTGGTACGCGAAGATCACCGGCTTGTCGGTGGTGAACAGGGCGTCGAAGTCCGCGGCCGGAAGGCCGTGCGGATGCTCGCGATCGTCCTGCAGCCGCATCAGATCGACGACGTTGACGACGCGGATCTTCAGGTCCGGGAACCAGCCGAGCAGGATTTCGACCGCTGCCAGGGTTTCCTTCGTGGGCACGTCGCCGGCACATCCGAGAACGACGTCGGGTTCGGTGCCCGCGTCGGTCGACGCCCACTCCCAGATCCCGATTCCCTTGGTGCAGTGGGTGACCGCCGAATCCATGTCGAGGTACTGCAAGTCCGGTTGCTTGCCCGCGACGATCACGTTGACGTACTGGCGGCTGCGCAGACAGTGATCGGCGACCGACAGCAGCGTGTTGGCGTCCGGTGGCAGATAGACCCGGATGACTTCGGATTTCTTGTTGACGACATGGTCGATGAACCCGGGGTCCTGGTGGGAGAACCCGTTGTGGTCCTGCCGCCACACATGCGACGTGAGGAGATAGTTCAACGACGGGATCGGTTTGCGCCACTCGATGCGGTTGGTGGTGCGCAACCACTTCGCATGCTGGTTGAACATCGAGTCGACGACGTGGACGAACGCCTCGTAGCAGGAGAACAGTCCGTGCCGGCCGGTGAGCAGGTAGCCCTCGAGCCAGCCCTGGCACATGTGCTCGGACAGCACCTCCATCACACGCCCGTCGGGTGCGAGACGGTCGTCGCCCGGCACGATCTCGGCGTTCCAGGTTCGGTCGGTGACCTCGAGGACGGCGTCGAGCCGGTTCGAATTGTTCTCGTCCGGCGCGAACATCCGGAACGTCGCCGGATTGCGCACCATGATGTCGCGGAGGAACTCTCCCAGCACGCGGGTCGCCTCGGCGGTCTCGGTCCCGGGACTGCCTATCCCGACGGCGTAGTCCCGGAAATCGGGAAACACCAGATCCCGCAGGATCGCACCGCCGTTGGTGTGCGGATTGGCGCTCATCCTCCGCGCGCCGTCCGGGTGCAGGTTCCCGATCCTGGGTACGGGAGCACCGGTGGTGTCGAAGAGTTCTTCGGGCCGGTAACTGCGCATCCATTCCTCGAGGATCCTGCGGTGCCCGGAGTCGTTGCGAGCGTTGCCGAACGGCACCTGGTGTGCCCGCCAGCTGCCCTCGATCGGAGTTCCGTCGACCTCTGCGGGACCGGTCCAGCCCTTCGGGGACTGCAGCACGATCATCGGCCACGCGGGGCGCACGGTGTCGCCCGTCTGGCGGGCGCGCTCCTGGATCTCGGCGATGCGGTTCAGTGCCCAATCCAGCGCTGATGCGAACGCCCGGTGCATCTCCGCGGGATCGGACCCGGACACGACGAGCGGTTGGTGTCCGTATCCGCGCAGCAGCGAGATCAGTTCCTCGTCGTCGATGCGTGCGAGGACGGTCGGGTTCGCGATCTTGTAACCGTTCAGATGCAGGATCGGGAGTACCGCGCCGTCGCGTTGCGGATCGACGAACTTCGTGGAGTGCCAGCTCGCGGCGAGCGGGCCCGTCTCCGCTTCGCCGTCCCCCACGACCACCGCGACGATCAGATCGGGATTGTCGAACGCAGCCCCGTAGGCGTGGGCCAGCGAGTACCCCAGCTCGCCGCCCTCGTGGATCGAGCCGGGCGTTTCCGGGGCGACATGGCTGGGAATGCCGCCGGGAAAGGAGAACTGGGTGAACAGCCGCGCCATCCCGGCCTCGTCCTGGGAGACTTCGGGATACCGCTCGCTGTACGTACCTTCCAGCCACGCTGCGGCGACGGGGCCGGGACCGCCGTGGCCGGGCCCCATGACGTAGATCATGTCGAGATCACGTGCGGCGATCACCCGGTTGAGATGCGCATAGATGAAGTTCAGTCCGGGTGTGGTGCCCCAATGCCCCAGCAACCGTGGTTTGATGTGCTCCGGCCGCAACGGTTCCCGCAACAGCGGATTGTCCATCAGGTAGATCTGGCCCACGGACAGGTAATTCGCCGCACGCCACCATGCGTCGATGTCGTCGAACTCGGAGCCGGTGGGACTCGCCGCCCCGGTGCTGATGGCTGTCCTCGACTCCATTGCTCTCCTCGGTCGCCTGCCGGCAGGTCGGTTCGTGCTCCGGTCGGGTACCCGGCCCGGGCGCGCCTCACTCCTGCCACGGCGCGATACCGGAGAGTCGGTGGGCGGAGGCGAGTTTCCACCTCCCGACGTCGCAGCGCCCGTCGTCGCGGTTACCGGCCGCAACGACTGTCCCGTCCGCGCGAAGGCCCAGGGTGTGGGTGGAACCGGCAGCGACCGCCACGACGTCGCGCCAGCGTGCGACCTCACATTGCCCGCGACCGTTGTCGCCGGCGGCGAGCACCCGGCCGTCGTCGAGCACCCCGACCGTGTGAAAGCTTCCCGCCGACACGGCCACGACGTCGCGCCACGCAGAGACTTCGCCGACCCCGGCGGAGAAGTCTCCGGTCGCGAACACACGCCCGGTAGCGGTGAGGGCGACGGTGTGCAGAGCGCCCGCCGAGATCGCCCGCAGACCACGCCACTCCCCGACCCGGCACTGCCCCCGACGGTCGTTTCCTGCGGCCACCGCCGTGCCGTCGGACCGCAGCCCGATCGAGTGCCAGTCGCCCGCCCCCACGGCGACCAGATCGGTCCACCCCTCGACGGCGGCGGCGCCGTCGTGGCGGCCTGCCGCGCGGGCGGTCCCGTCGGCGAGCACGGCGAGGGTGCGTCGCCACCCGGCGGCCACACTCACTACGTGGGTCCAGTCCCCGACGTCGCATTGGCCCTCGTGGTTCCATCCGGACGCGACCACCGTGCCGTCGGTGCGAAGCCCGATCGTGTGGGAGCGTCCGGTGTTCGGTGCTGTGTGTACGTTGCCCGCCGCCACCGCAACGATCTCGCTCCACCGTTCGGTGCGCCGTTCCGCCGCGTTCGGCGGGCCCGCAGTGAGGACCACTCCCCCGGCGGTGACGCCCACCGAGTGGCGGCGACCGGCAGCGATGCGGGGACGGGGAGGCGGGATCGTCATCGGCCGATCGTCTCAGGTCCACCCCCGGGCGGGAGGCGCTTACTCGGGGTGGGTTCTGCGGGTTGCGGAGGCGGCCGGCGGTTGAGACGCCCGGCGGTTGAGACGCGCAGCCTGCCGCACGAGGTGCTCGCGCTCGGCAAGGTTGGGGGATGCGCGGGCGGCCTCGGCGTACAACCGGGCTGCCGTCACCGGGTCGCCGTGCCGCTCGTGCAGATACGCCGCCACCGCCGCATAACGGGGCACGGATCGGCCCACCTCCGTGAGCGCCGCCAGGCCGGCGCGGGGTCCGTCCGCCTCGCCGACGGCGACCGCACGGTTGAGCCGGACGACCGGGCTGCCCGTCAGGCGCACAAGTTCGTCGTACCACTCGACGATCTGCACCCAGTCGGTTTCCTCGGCGGTGCTCGCGTCGGCATGGAGAGCGGCGACGGCGGCTTGGGCCTGGAACTCCCCCAGTCGGTCGCGGGCGAGAGCAGCTTGCAGGATGTCGACGCCCTCGGCGATCGCTGCGGTGTCCCATCGGCTGCGATCCTGTTCCGCGAGCGGTATCAGGCGTCCGTCGGCGGTCAGCCGGGCGTCGCGCCGCGCGTGATGCAGCAACATCAATGCGAGCAGGCCCCGCACCTCGGGGTGGTCGATCGCCGCGGCGAGTTGCCGGGTGAGCCGGATGGCTTCGGCAACGAGATCGACATCGCCCGAATATCCCTCGTTGAACACCAGATACAGGACGCGCAACACCGTGGCGACATCGCCGGGACGATCGAACCGCACGCCGGAGACCGTGCGTTTCGCCCTGCTGATCCGCTGCGCCATCGTCGATTCCGGCACGAGGTAGGCCTGCGCGATCTGCCGTGTCGTCAGGCCGCCGACGGCCCGGAGCGTGAGCGCCACCGCGGACGACGGTGTCAGCGACGGGTGGGCACACAGGAAATACAGGTGCAGCGTGTCGTCCGCCGTACCCGGTAGCGCGCCGTCCCCGCGCCTCGCCGCGTGGTCCTCGGCACCGGCGAGAGCCTCCCGCCGCCG
>JAEZDV010000036.1 GCA_023417985.1 Actinomycetes bacterium
GGCCCCCTGCGCTTTACGCGCCGGGGGCCTTCGTCTGCAGCTCGACCGAGGTCAGCGGGTGACCTTACCTGCCTTGAGGCAGGAGGTGCACACGTTGATCTTGCGGGTGTTGCCCGGGGCAACCTGAGCGCGGACGCTCTGGATGTTCGGGTTCCAGCGACGATTGGTACGCCGGTGCGAGTGCGAGACCGACTTCCCGAAGCCGGGGCCCTTGGCGCATACGTCGCAGACGGCAGCCATGTCGCGAACTCCTTGTGTGTCTAGTGGATAATGCATCTTCTGGTCTTGCTCTGCGTCCTGCAAACACGGGGAACACGAGTCACCCGTGCGAGGCAACCCGATCAGCTTAGCGAACTCCGCGGCGGATGACCAAACCGGACGTATGCACGACCCCCGGCTACTCTTTCCGGCAGAGGACGAAGAGCGACGTAGAGGGGTGTGAGCTGGTGCTCGAGGTCGGGGACACGGTCGGCGGGCGCGCGCTGCGGCGATGGGCCGAGATCGCGCTCGAAGCCCTCGAAGAGCGGCGCCACGAGATCAACACCCTCAACGTCTTCCCCGTTCCGGACGGCGATACCGGAACCAATCTCGTGCTCACCCTGCAATCCGCCGTCGAGAACATCGGGGGTCCGGTGGACGGCGCGCTCACCGCGTCGGACGTGTCGGAACGCCTCGCCCGGGGCGCGTTCCTCGGTGCCCGCGGCAACTCCGGCGTCATCGTCGCCCAGGCCCTGCGCGGTGTCGCCGACGCGGTGGCCGGGCACACGACCATCGACGGCCGCGGACTCGCCGAAGCTCTGCGCCGCGCGTCGGAACTCGTGATGAAGGCGCTCAGCACACCCGAAGAGGGCACCATCGTCAGCGTCCTCGAAGCTGCGGCGGACGGCGCCGAGAAGGCGACCCGCAGCAGCGAAGCCACCGTGTGCGACGTCACCGTCGCGGCGGCCGACGCAGCCGCGGACGCACTCCAGCACACACCGGCACAACTGGACGTTCTCGCCGAGGCGGGAGTCGTCGATGCCGGCGGACTCGGGCTGGTGATCCTGCTCGACTGCCTGGTCGAGATCACCACCGGGCAACGACCCCAGCGACGCCTCCAGATCACCCGGGCCCCGGCTTCTCCGGTCGCGGCGTCCTCCGGCGACCACTCCTCCCCGCCCCGCACGGAGACACAGCAGGACTACGAGGTCATGTACGTCGTCGAGCGTGCGGAGCCCGAGGACATAGACGTACTCCGGGTTCGCCTCGACGCCCTCGGTGACTCGGTGGCCGTGGTCGGCGACGGCGCAGGGTCCTGGTCGGTGCACGTCCACTGCTGCGATCCCGGCGCCGCAGTGGAGGCCGGGCTCGCCGCGGGCTCTCTCATTCGCATCGACATCACGTGTTTCGCCCTCGGGGCTACGACGGACGGCGATTGCGCGGCGCAGCCCCGCACACCCGCGTCGGTCGTTCTCCCGACACCGGGTACCGGTGAGCGCGCGGTGCTCGCCGTCGTGGCCGGCCACGGCACGCGGGAACTGTTCGAGAGCGAAGGTGCCGCGGTGATACACGCCGATGCCGATTTCGGGCCGGACCGGCTGCTCGAGGCGGTGCGCGCGCTGCCGAGCGGAGACGTGCTCGTGCTGCCCAACGGTTCCCTGCCCGCACAGGACGTCGTCGCCGTGGGCGCGCAGGCCCGCTCCGAGAACCGCCACGTGATGTTCCTGCCGAGCTCGTCGATGGTGCAGGGCTTGGCCGCGCTCGCCGTCCACGACCCCGGGCGCGCGGCCGTCGACGACGCGTTCGCGATGTCCGAAGCGGCGGCAGCCGTCCGATGGGGATCGTTGCAGATCGCACAGGAACGCGCCCTGACCTGGGTCGGGCAGTGCGAGCCGGGTGACAGCCTCGGCTTGTCCGGCCACGATGTCGTAGTCATCGAGCATGATCTCGTGGCAGCGGGAGTGGCGCTGCTCGACAGGATCCTCGCCGCGGGCGGAGAACTCGTGACGATGCTCGTCGGTGCCGACGCTCCCGACGGACTCGCCGAGCAACTGACCGCACACCTCGATCAGCGCCATCCCGCTCTGGAAGTAGTGGTGTACCGGGGTGGCCAGCGCAGCGACCTGCTGCAGCTCGGCGTCGAGTAGTCGGTGCGCCACGCGGGCCACCACACGGAAAGCGGAAGGGACGGCAGTGGCGACACTCGCGGACCGGCTCGACCATCTTCTCGGCCGTAAGACGGCGGATGCGTTGTCCGGCGCCTTCGGGATGAGCACGGTGGAGGACCTGTTGCGGCACTACCCGCATCGCTACGCGACGCAAGGCGCGGAACTGGGAGAGAGCAGTCCCGTCGAGGGCCAGCACATCACGATCATCGCGCGCGTCGAATCGGCGCAGGAAGTGCCCATGAAGTCGCGCGCGGGCAAGCGGCTCGCCGTCCGGCTGCGCTCCGACCGGCACACCATCGACGTGACCTTCTTCAACCCGCACCGCGTCAAGCACAACATCAAGCCGGGCGTGCGAGCGATGTTCTCCGGTACCGTCAAGTACTTCCGCGACAAGTGGAGCCTCACGCACCCCAGTTACGTGGTGCTGCCCGAGCCGCGCAACGCCGAAGATCTCGTCACGGCAGCACCCGCGCGCGTTCGCGGAGCCGGCGCACTCGCCGGCCTCGCACGTACCGCCCAGGACGCCGACGGCGTGGACATGTCGGTGTTCGACCGTGCACTGATCCCGATGTATCCGGCAACCCGCGACGTCGAGTCCTGGACGGTGATGCGCTGCGTGCGCCAAGTGCTCGATCAGCTCGATCCGGTCGCGGATCCGTTGCCTGACTGGGTGCTGAACGAGCAGGGATTCATCGGGCTCGACGAGGCGCTGCGCTCGATCCATCTGCCCGACACCAAAGAAGAAGTGGACCGTGCCCGCGACCGGCTCAAGTTCGACGAAGCCGCCGCGGTGCAACTCGCGCTGGCACAACGTCGCCACGACGTGGAGGTCCGTTCGGCCCCGATCTGCGCGCGGCGCGGCGGGGGATTGGCAGACGAATTCGATCACCGTCTGCCTTTCGACCTCACGGCGGGCCAGCTCGAAGTCGCCGACGAGATCGCCGCCGACCTGTCACGGCCCCACCCCATGAACAGACTGCTGCAGGGCGAGGTGGGGTCGGGCAAGACGATCGTTGCGTTGCGCGCGATGCTGCAGGTGATCGACGCGGGTCACCAGTGCGCGTTGCTCGCGCCCACGGAGGTGCTCGCGGCGCAGCACGCACGGTCGCTCACCGCGATGCTCGGCGACCTGGCGTCGGCGGGAGAACTCGGCGCCCACGAACTCGCGACGCGCGTCACCCTCCTCACCGGATCGATGAACACCGCCCGCAAGCGGCAGGCACTCAACGAAGCGGTCACCGGCGAGGCCGGAATCGTCATCGGCACCCACGCGCTCATCCAGGACAATGTCAACTTCTTCGACCTCGGCCTCGTCGTGGTCGACGAGCAGCACCGGTTCGGTGTCGAACAGCGTGATTCGCTCCGGTCGCGAGGTCGCGACGGTGCCTCCCCGCACGTGCTGGTGATGACCGCGACACCGATCCCGCGCACCATCGCGATGACCGTGCTCGGTGACCTCGAGGTCTCGACACTCCGGGAACTGCCGCGCGGGCGGTCCCCGATCGTGAGCAGGGTGGTGCCGGCGAAGGTGCATCCCTCCTGGGTCGCCCGTGCGTGGGAGCGCATCCGCGAAGAGGTCGCGGACGGCAGACAGGCGTATGTGGTGTGCTCGAGAATCGGTGACGGGGACGCCGAGGACCTCGAGTTCGACCCGGACGCAGAACCCGCAGTGCTTCCCAAGGGACGAGCGCAGCCCAAGGGACGCAAGAGCAAGTCCGGTGGGCAGGAACCGCCCGAGACGACATCCGTGCTCGAACTGCACGAGATGCTCTCGTCGGGTCCGCTGCGCGATCTGAACGTGGGATTGCTGCACGGCCGGTTGCCCGCCGACGAGAAGGACGCGGCGATGAGCGCGTTCAACGACGGCACCCTCGACGTGCTCGTCTGCACCACGGTGGTCGAGGTCGGTGTCGACGTGCCGAACGCGACGGTCATGGTGATCGTGGACGCCGACCGGTTCGGCGTGAGCCAGTTGCATCAGCTCCGCGGACGCGTCGGCCGAGGCGGTCATCAGGGTCTGTGCCTGCTGGTGACGGACACGAAACCGGGATCGCCCACGATGACGCGACTGGAGGCGGTTGCGGGCACGACCGACGGCTTCGAACTCGCCCAACTGGACCTGCAGTTGCGCCGCGAGGGTGACGTGCTGGGCAAGGCGCAGTCGGGCACGGTGACCACCCTGCGCCTGCTCTCGCTCGTCGACGACGTGGAGGTCATCGAAGCTGCCCGGACGTTTGCGCGCGCCGTCACCGAGCAGGATCCCGGGCTGCGTGAGCATCCGGGTCTGGCGAGCATGGTGACGTCCGCCCTCGACCACGAGCGCCTCGAATACCTGGACAAAGCCTGAAGGCGCGGACCTGTTGGGCCGGTGTGCGTGTTCCGGTTTGCGCACCGGTGCCGGCAGCGGCGTGAGTGGTTACTCCGGGCGCACCCGCCCGATTGCCGTGGCGATACGTCTGGGACGTCTGCATTGTTCCAGTCGTCACAGGTAGTCGCTCTTTCCCAGAATGTGGAATCGGCGAGCCGATTCGATTGTTTCGTCGCGGTACCGTCGTCCAATGTTCTCCAAAGTGCTTGTCGCCAACCGTGGCGAGATCGCAATCCGGGCGTTTCGTGCCGCCTACGAACTGGGCGCCGGAACTGTCGCGGTATTTCCGTACGAAGACCGCAACTCGCTCCACCGGCTGAAGGCCGACGAGGCGTACCAGATCGGGGAGGAAGGGCATCCGGTCCGGAATTACCTGTCGGTGGACCGGATCGTCGAGACCGCGGTGGCCGCGGGCGCCGATGCGATCTACCCCGGATACGGGTTCCTCTCGGAGAATCCCGACCTGGCCGCGGCGTGCGCGAGCGCCGGAATCACCTTCGTCGGGCCGTCCGCCGAGATCCTCGAGCTGACCGGCAACAAGGCCCGCGCGATCGCCGCAGCGAAGGCGGCCGGCCTGCCGGTGCTCGCGTCGTCGGAGCCGTCGGCGGACGTCGACGCGCTGGTCACCGCATCCGAGAGCATGCACTTCCCGATCTTCGTCAAGGCAGTGGCCGGCGGCGGTGGCCGCGGAATGCGTCGCGTCGCCGAGCCGGACCAGTTGCGCGAGGCGATCGAAGCGGCGTCGCGTGAAGCCGACGCTGCGTTCGGTGATCCGACCGTGTTCCTCGAGCAGGCCGTGATCAGCCCGCGGCACATCGAGGTGCAGATCCTCGCCGACAAGTACGGCAACGTCATCCACCTCTACGAGCGCGACTGCTCGCTGCAGCGGCGGCATCAGAAGGTGATCGAGCTGGCGCCCGCGCCGAACCTCGACCCGGCCCTGCGTGAGCGCATCTGCTCGGATGCGGTCGCGTTCGCCCGCGAGATCGGTTACCAGTGCGCCGGCACCGTCGAATTCCTCGTCGACGAGCGCGGCCATCACGTGTTCATCGAGATGAACCCCCGCATCCAGGTCGAGCACACGGTCACCGAGGAGATCACCGACGTCGATCTGGTGCAGGCGCAGCTGCGCATCGCGGCCGGCGAATCGCTGGACGACCTGGGGCTGAGCCAGGACAACATCACCATCCGCGGTGCCGCGCTCCAATGCCGCATCACCACGGAGGACCCGGCCAACGGCTTCCGGCCCGACACCGGCCGCATCACCGGCTACCGCACGCCCGGCGGCGCGGGCATCCGCCTCGACGGTGGCACCTCGGTCGGCGCGGAGATCTCGGCGCACTTCGATTCGATGCTGGTCAAGCTCACGTGCCGGGGCCGCGACTTCGAGGCCGCAGTGGCGCGCGCACGCCGTGCCGTCGCGGAGATCCGCATCCGTGGTGTCTCCACCAACATCCCGTTCCTGCAGGCCGTCCTCGTCGACGAGGACTTCCGGGCGGGACGGATCAACACCTCCTTCATCGAGCAGCGCCCGCAGCTTCTGACGCTGCGCTCGTCGGCGGACCGTGGCACGAAGATCCTCACCTACCTCGCCGACGTCACCGTCAACAAGCCGCACGGTGAGCGGCCGACGACGGTCTACCCGCACGACAAGCTCCCCGAGATCGACCTGAGCACCCCGCCTCCCGCGGGGTCGCGGCAGCGGCTCCTCGAGCTCGGTCCGGAGGGATTCGCGCGCGCCCTGCGTGAGCAGAAGGCGCTCGGGGTCACCGACACCACGTTCCGCGACGCGCACCAGTCCTTGCTCGCAACCCGCGTACGCAGCAAGGACCTGCTCACCGTCGCCGGGCACGTCGCCCGCATGACGCCCGAACTGCTGTCGATCGAGGCGTGGGGAGGCGCGACCTACGACGTGGCGCTGCGCTTCCTGCACGAAGATCCGTGGGAGCGGCTGTCGGCACTGCGCGAAGCGATCCCCAATATCAACCTGCAGATGCTGCTGCGCGGCCGCAACACCGTCGGTTACACCCCGTACCCGGAGGCGGTGACCCGCGCCTTCGTCCAGGAAGCCGCAGCGACCGGCATCGATATCTTCCGCATCTTCGACGCGCTCAACAACGTCGACCAGATGCGTCCGGCCATCGACGCCGTCCGCGAGACCGGTACGACGCTCGCCGAGGTGGCGATGTCGTACACCGGCGACCTGTCGAATCCGAACGAGACCATCTACACGCTCGACTACTACCTGAAGCTCGCCGAGCAGATCGTCGACGCGGGCGCACATGTGCTCGCGATCAAGGACATGGCAGGACTGCTGCGCGCACCCGCTGCGGCGACTCTGGTGTCGGCATTGCGCAAGAACTTCGACCTGCCGGTCCATGTGCACACCCACGACACACCGGGCGGTCAGCTCGCGACCTACCTCGCGGCATGGCACGCGGGTGCCGACGCGGTCGACGGTGCGTCGGCGGCCCTGGCCGGAACCACGAGCCAGCCGGCGTTGTCGGCGATCGTGGCGGCCGCGTCGAACAGCGAGTTCGATACGGGCCTGGACCTGCAGGCGGTATGCGATCTCGAACCGTACTGGGAGGCGCTCCGCAAGGTCTACAAGCCGTTCGAGTCCGGTCTGCCGGCGCCGACGGGCCGCGTGTACACCCACGAGATTCCGGGCGGTCAGCTGTCGAACTTGCGTCAGCAGGCGATCGCACTGGGGCTCGGGGATCGATTCGAGGACGTCGAGGCGGCCTACGCCGGTGCCGACCGGTTGCTCGGGCGGCTCATCAAGGTCACCCCGTCGTCGAAGGTGGTCGGCGACCTCGCGTTGCACCTCGTCGGTGCGGGCGTCTCGGTCGAGGAGTTCGCGGCAGACCCGGGCAAGTTCGACATCCCGGATTCGGTGATCGGATTCCTCCGCGGCGATCTCGGCACCCCGGCCGGCGGATGGCCGGAGCCGTTCCGCAGCAAGGCGCTGGCCGGCCGAGCCGACGCGAAGCCCGAAACACCGCTCACCGCCGACGACGAGAAGGGTCTGGCCGGATCCTCGCTCGAACGGCGGCGCACCCTCAACCGGCTGTTGTTCCCCGGACCCGCCAAGGAGTTCGAGAACCATCGCGAGCAGTACGGCGACACCACCGAGTTGTCGGCGAACCAGTTCTTCTACGGACTGCGGCAGGGTGACGAGCACCGGGTGCGCCTCGACAAGGGCGTCGAACTGCTCATCGGCCTCGAAGCCATCTCGGACCCCGACGAGCGCGGCTTCCGGACCGTGATGTGCATCCTCAACGGCCAGTTGCGTCCGGTGGCGGTCCGCGACCGTTCGATCGCGTCGGAGGTGCCCGCCGCCGAGAAGGCCGACCGGAACCATCCGGGCCATGTCGCGGCGCCGTTCGCGGGCATGGTGACCCTGGTGGTGGCCGAGGGCGACTCGGTTGCCGCGGGCGACACGGTGGCGACCATCGAGGCCATGAAGATGGAGGCGACCATCACCGCGCCCCGCGGCGGCCGGGTGACACGCGTCGCGATCGGCTCCGTGCAGCAGGTCGAAGGCGGAGACCTGCTCGTGGAGGTGTCGACAGGGGACAGCGCCGAGTGACGCGCATCGTTGCCGGGAGTGCCGGGGGGCGGCGCCGGAAGGTGCCGCCCCGCGGAACCCGGCCGACATCGGAACGGGTGCGCGAAGCACTCTTCAGTTCTCTCGAGGCGCGAATGGATCTCGACGGCGCCGCGGTCCTCGACCTGTTCGCCGGGTCGGGGGCTCTCGGCCTCGAGGCGCTGTCGCGGGGTGCCGCGCACGCCGTGCTCGTCGAATCCGATGCCAAGGCGGCCGCGGTGATCCGCGAGAACATCGCGACCGTCCGGATGCCGGGCGCGGTGCTGCGGACGGCGCCGGTCGCGGCAGTGCTCGCGGCACCGGCCGACCGGGTGTACGACCTGGTTCTCGCCGACCCGCCGTATGCGGTGGACGAGAAGCAGATCGCCGGGATACTCGACGCGCTCCTCGTCGGCGGATGGGTGGGGGAGGGCTCGGTCGTGGTGCTCGAGCGGTCGTCCCGATCCCCGGAAACGGTGTGGCCGGAGGCATTCGAGCCGGCGCGCACCCGTCGATACGGGGAGAGCCGCATCGAAATCGCCACCTGCTACGGTGCTGGGTCATGAGCCGCGCGGTCTGCCCAGGATCCTTCGACCCGATCACCAACGGGCACCTCGACGTCATCGGACGGACCTCTCTCCAGTTCGACGAAGTCGTGGTCACGGTCGTGATCAACCCGAACAAGCAGGGAATGTTCACAGTGCCGGAACGCCTCGAGATGCTGGCGGAGGCCACGTCCCACCTCGGCAACGTGACGGTCGATTCGTGGCAGGGACTGCTCGTCGACTACGCGCAGGCGAACGGCATCTCCGCGATCGTCAAGGGTCTACGCGGTGCCAACGACTTCGACTACGAACTGCAGATGGCCCAGATGAACCACAAGCTCACCGGGGTCGACACACTGTTCGTCGCGACCAATCCCGCCTTCAGCTATCTCTCGAGTTCCCTCGTCAAAGAGGTCGCCACCTACGGCGGGGATGTCGCCGACATGCTGCCGGCGACCGTGCACGAGCGGTTGCTCGCCCGCATCGCGGAACGCGCCGCCGCGCGTAACGGCGGCCGCTAGCGACTTTTCTCACTCTCTTCACGGTTTCTCGCGGTTTCTCGACACACCGGCGCGGGGAACACAGCCCTGGGCCGCGCTGCGGCAGACTGGACGAGGCGCGGTCGCAGCGACCGGGTGAAGCGAGTGATTGGGGTAGAACGTGTACCGGGTATTCGAGGCACTCGACGAACTGGTCGCGATCGTCGAAGAGGCACGCAGTGTGCCGATGACCGTGAGTTGTGTGGTTCCGCGCGGCGACGTGCTCGAACTTCTCGACGACGTCCGCGACGCGCTCCCGCCGGAACTCGACGATGCGCAGGACGTCCTCGATCATCGCGACAAGTTGATCGACGACGCCCGTGCCCAGGCGGACAAGACCGTCGGCGACGCCGACGAAGAAGCCCGGATCCTGCTCGAGAACGCGCGTGCGGACGCCGACCGGATGCTCGCCGACGCGAAAGCGCAGGCCGATCGGATGGTCGGTGAGGCGCGTGCGCACGCCGACGAACTGGTTCGGGACGCGCAGGCCGAGGCGGACGACCTCATCGCCGACGGCAAGCAGCAGTACGAGATTCTCACGGGCCGGGCGCACGCCGACGCCGAACGTATGGTCGAGGCCGGTCAGGCCTCGTACGAGCGCTCGGTGGCCGAAGGCGAGGCGGAGAAAGCCCGCCTGGTGTCTCAGACCGAGGTGGTGCAGGCCGCCCATGCGGAATCCGCTCGGGTCATCGACTCGGCGCACGCCGAATCGGATCGCCTGCGTACCGAGTGCGACGAGTACATCGACGGCAAGCTCGCAGAATTCGAAGAACTGCTCGGCGGCACACTGCGCTCGGTCGGACGCGGACGCCAGCAGTTGCGCACCTCCGGCGTTCCGGACTACGCCGAGGCCGACCATCGGGCGGCCCGGCGCCGCTGACGGGAGCACCGACGGTTTCCTGACGGCGGCCGGATCGCGTATTATAGAGCGGTTGCCCAAGCACTTGGCAGCGCCGTCTATCCGAAAGTGAGTTTTCGTGTCCTCCCGCCATACCCACGCGCCTCGTCGCGAACGAGAGGGCGGTCTGGTTCTGGATACGCTCTCCCTGGGCAAGCGCCCCGGCTCCATGCGCACGGTAGAGCGCGTCGTTCCTTCTCCGGCTCGGATCGGTCTCGACATGATCGCTATCGAGCCTGGTACCGACATCGCACTCGACCTCCGGTTGGAGGCGGTGTCCGAAGGTGTTCTGGTCACGGGTACAGTTCGTTCCGAGGCTGTCGGTGAATGCTCGCGTTGTCTCGAGCAGTTCACCGAACCTGTGGATCTGTTTCTCACCGAGTTGTTCGCCTACCCGGACAGCGTCACGGATCAGACTTCCGCCGAAGATGAGGTCTACCGGGTCGAAGACGACCTGATCGACCTCGAACCCGTCCTCGTCGATGCGGTCGGCCTGGAGCTTCCGCTCCAGCCGCTGTGCAGCGACGATTGTGCGGGCTTGTGTCCCGAATGCGGTATTCGCCTGGCGATTGCGGAATCGGGGCACGGGCATGAGACAATGGATCCTCGCTGGGCTGGGTTGGCAGCCAAGTTCGGTGCAGGCTCCGAAGAACCCAGCAGTGAAATCGACAGCATGAACAACGAGGAGAAGTAGACGTGGCCGTCCCCAAGCGCAGAATGTCGCGTTCCAACACCCGGTCGCGGCGCAGCCAGTGGAACACCACTGCGCCGACGCTCGTCACCTGCCCGAACCGTGGTTGCGGCGAGAAGAAGCTGCCCCACGTGGCGTGCCCGTCGTGCGGTACGTACAACGGCCGTCAGGTGACCGCGCCCGTCTAAGACCGGTACTCACGTGACGAGCAAGTCGACCAATACACCACCCGTGGGCGACGAGGAGAAATACACACCTCTCCTCGTCGCCCTCGGCGTGACTTTGGAACCCGAACTATTGATCCTGGCGCTGACGCACCGCTCGTACGCCTACGAGAACGGTGGTCTGCCCACCAACGAACGTCTCGAATTTCTCGGCGACGCGGTCCTCGGCCTCGCCGTCACGGAAAAGTTGTACCTGACCCACCCGGACAAGTCCGAGGGGGAACTCGCGAAGATCCGCGCGAGTGTCGTCAACATGCATGCTCTCGCGGAAGTCGCGCGTAAGCTCGGCCCCGGCGGACTCGGTGAACACCTGCTCCTCGGCAAGGGTGAAGAACTCACCGGGGGCAAGGACAAAGCCAGCATCCTCGCCGACGGGATGGAATCTCTCCTCGGCGCGGTGCATTTGCAGCACGGCATCGAGGTGGCCCGCGAGGTGGTGCTGCGTCTGTTCAGCGAACTCCTCGAACGCGGCCCCCGTCTCGGCGCCGGTCTGGATTGGAAGACGAGCCTCCAGGAACTCACCGCGGAACGCGGATTGGGCGTGCCGGTCTACGAGATCACGGCGACCGGTCCCGATCACGACAAGGAATTCACCGCCACAGCCATCATCGGTGGCACCCCCCTCGGTGTCGGCGTCGGCCGGACCAAGAAGGAAGCCGAGCAGAAGGCCGCCTCCACCGCGTGGCAGTCCCTGTCCGACCGGCCCTCCGGCGACATCACAGACGCGGACTCTTCCCCCGCGGACGCCTGAACCCGTGCCCGAACTCCCCGAGGTCGAGGTGGTTCGCCGGGGCCTCGAGGCACACGTCCTGGGCGCGACGATCGAGTCCGTCGAGGTGCTGCACCCGCGTGCGGTACGCCGGCACGAACCGGGCCCGCGTGATCTCGCGCTGCAACTGACCGGGCAGCGCATCGACGCGGCGGAGCGACGCGGCAAGTATCTGTGGCTCGTGCTCGAGCCCGGCGACGTCGCGCTCGTCGTGCACCTCGGCATGAGCGGTCAGATGCTCGTGCAACCTCCGGCCGTGCCGCAGGAGAAGCATCTGCGAATCCGCGCCGTCCTCGACAACGGTGCAGACCTGCGATTCGTCGACCAGCGGACGTTCGGTGGATGGGCACTCGCCCCCCTCGTCGACGTCGACGGGGAGCGTCTCCCGGTGCCCGTCGCGCATATCGCGCGTGACCCCATGGACCCACGGTTCGATCCGGCTGCGGTCGTAAAAGTGTTGCGCGGCAAGCACACCGAGATCAAACGAGCGCTCCTCGACCAGACGGTGGTCTCCGGAATCGGGAACATCTATGCCGATGAAGCATTGTGGCGCGCGAAGATCCACGGAAATCGTCTGACGGACAGCCTGTCCGCACCGAAACTGAAATCCGTGCTCGAGTCCGCCCGCGAGGTGATGGGGGAGGCCCTTGCCGTGGGAGGGACCTCGTTCGACGCCCTGTACGTCAACGTCAACGGCGAATCGGGTTACTTCGAACGCTCGCTCGATGTGTACGGCCGGGAGAACCTGCCGTGCAGGCGGTGCGGCGCGCCCATTCGTCGTGAGAAGTTCATGAACCGCTCCTCCTACAGCTGCCCGAAGTGCCAGCCGCGGCCGCGCGCCGCATCCGGGCCGGTGCGCCGCCTTTCCCGAGGCGGCCTCCGATAGAGCAAGGCATGGGAAGCGGTCCTGCGTGCCGGGGCTGTCGCCCGCGCATGGGAAGATTCCCGGTATGGCTGATCCGACTCCTGATACACCGCCCACCGAGTTGTGGGTGGAGCGCACCGGCACCCGTCGCTACACCGGCCGCAGCTCGCGTGGCGCCGAAGTCGCCATCGGCTCCGAAGGCGTCGAAGGTGTGTTCACCCCGGGCGAGCTGCTGAAGATCGCGCTCGCCGCGTGCTCGGGTATGAGCTCGGACTTTCCGCTCTCCCGCCGGCTCGGCGACGACTACGACGCGACGATCCGCGTCTCGGGTGCCGCCGACCGCGAGAACGAGGTGTACCCGCACCTGGCCGAGAAGATCGAACTGGATTTGTCGGAACTCGACGCCGACGCGCAGCAACGCCTGATCGCCCTCGTCGAACGCTCCATCGCCAAGGTCTGCACCGTCGGCCGCACTCTCGAACGAGGCACGAAGGTGACGCTGACCATCACCCCGGACGCGTAGGCGAGCCGTGACCGAGACACCGCAGCGGCTGACCGCGTGGGTCCACGGCCGCGTTCAGGGCGTCGGATTCCGTTGGTGGACACGAGCCCGAGCACTCGAACTCGGTCTGGTCGGTCACGCCACCAATCACGCCGACGGACGCGTCCTCGTCATCGCCGAGGGCCCGCGCGCCGACCTCGAACGGCTCCTCGAGTTGCTTCGCTCACCGGGGACGCCGGGCGAGGTCCGGCTCGTCGTCGAAAGCTGGGAACCTGCGCGGGGCGGGCTCAACGGATTCGTCGAGCGCTGATTCGCCGGTAAGGTCCTTTCCCATGCATTTGAAGAGTCTGACGCTGAAAGGCTTCAAGTCCTTCGCGTCGTCGACGACTCTGCGATTCGAGCCCGGTATCACCTGCGTCGTGGGGCCCAACGGGTGCGGGGAAAAA
>JAEZDV010000122.1 GCA_023417985.1 Actinomycetes bacterium
GGGGGGGGGGGGGGGTTGGTGCGGCCCGCCCCCCCCGCGGTCGGTAAGTCGACTGGCGGGCGCCTTCTGCGCGCCCGGGTGCCGAATCTGATGTTCAGTGTCTCCGCGACCACCCGCGCCCCGAGACCGGGCGAGGTGGACGGGGTGGACTACCGCTTCGTCACCCGCGAGGAATTCGATCGCATGATCGACGACGGTGAACTGCTCGAATGGGCCGACATCCACGCCGGTCTGCAACGTTCGGGCACACCGGCCGCGCCGGTGCGCGAGGCACTCGCCGCCGGACGTCCCGTGCTCGTCGAGGTCGATCTCGCAGGAGCCCGCGCCGTACGGGCAGCAATGGACGAGGCGATCCTGGTGTTCCTCGCACCACCAAGTTGGGAGGTGCTCGTCGAGCGCCTCACCGGGCGAGGCACCGAATCCGCCGACGTGGTGGCCCGACGGCTGGAAACCGCACGCACCGAACTGGCCGCCCAGGGTGAGTTCGACGTGGTCATCGTCAACGACGAAGTCGACCGTGCGTGCGAAGAGTTGGTATCCTTGTTGGTCGGTCCCGAAAACGGATAACCGGAGCGTGCCTCGCGGCGCCCGACCGGTGCCGGTTTGCAGAGTCCGCCGACGCTATTTTCTATCCCGCGAAAACTCAGGAGAACACCGAGTGAGCAGCATGCAGGCAGCAGCGACCGACCTCGAGGGCAACGCCCTTCCGGTCTACGACACTCCGCTGGGTATCACCAACCCGCCGATCGACGAGCTGCTCGAACGCGCCTCCTCGAAGTACGCCCTGGTGATCTACTCGGCCAAGCGCGCCCGGCAGATCAACGACTACTACAACCAGCTCGGTGACGGCATTCTCGAGTACGTGGGCCCGCTCGTCGAGCCGGGTCTGCAGGAGAAGCCGCTGTCCATCGCGCTGCGCGAGATCCACGCGGATCTGCTCGAGCACACCGAAGGCGAGTGACTCCTCACGCCGCGGACGGCGCCCCGGAAGCCGGTCGCCGCCGCCGCGTCGTCGTCGGAGTCGCCGGAGGGATCGCCGCCTACAAGGCGTGCGCCCTGATCCGGGCGTTCACCGAGAACGGACATCACGTCCGGGTGGTCCCGACGGAAGCGGCCCTCGAGTTCGTCGGTCGCGCCACCTTCGAGGCGCTGTCCGGCAACCCCGTCCACACCGGGGTCTTCGCGGACGTCCCCGAAGTACCCCATGTGCGTCTGGGGCAGGAGGCCGACCTCGTCGTCGTGGCCCCCGCGACCGCCGACCTCATGGCCCGTGCCGTCTCCGGCCGCGCGGACGATCTGCTCACGGCGACGCTCCTCACGGCGCGTTGCCCGGTGATGTTCGTTCCTGCGATGCACACCGAGATGTGGGAACACCCCGCCACCGTCGACAACGTCGCGACCCTGCGCCGTCGCGGCAGCGTGGTGGTCGAGCCCGCGTCCGGGCGTCTGACCGGTAAGGACACCGGTGCCGGGCGGCTCCCCGAGCCCGAGGAAATCTTCGCGCTGGCGTCGCTGCTGCTCGAGCGTGCCGACGCCCTGCCCCGTGACCTGGAGGGCCGGCGCATCGTCGTCTCCGCAGGTGGCACCCGCGAACCGCTCGATCCCGTCCGGTTCCTGGGGAACCGCTCGTCGGGGAAGCAGGGATATGCCCTCGCACGCCTCGCCGCGCAGCGCGGCGCCGAGGTCACGCTCGTTGCGGGCGCGGTCGCCGGGCTCGACGATCCCGCCGCGGTGGACGTCGTGCGGGTACAGACCGCCGCGCAGATGCAGGACGCGGTCGTCAAGCACGCCGCCGGCGCCGACGCCGTCGTGATGTCGGCCGCGGTTGCGGACTTCCGCCCCGCCACGTTCGCCACCAGCAAGATCAAGAAGGGTGCGAGCGAACCGGACTCGATCGCGCTGACCAAGAACGACGACATTCTCGCCGGTCTGGTGCGTTCCCGATCGGAAGGCGCCCTCCCCGAGGACACCGTCATCGTCGGATTCGCTGCCGAAACCGGCGACGAACACGGCGACGTGCTGACCTATGCGCGCGACAAACTCGCCCGCAAGGGCTGCGATCTTCTCGTCGTCAACGCGGTCGGTGACGGCAAGGCGTTCGAGGTCGATCACAACGACGGCTGGTTGCTGGCCGCGGACGGTTCCGAGACGGCGCTGCCCCACGGTTCGAAGAATCTGATGGCGAGCCGGGTGCTCGACGCACTGCGGCCACTGCTGTCGCAGCCCGCCGCGACTCGATAGAAGTCCGATGAGTTGAATACTCGCGCGGACGCTGCCGGGACAGTAGCGTCTGCAAAGTGGCCGGGCTGGACCCGACCGGGAGTGCGTGCCGCTCCACAGCGTCCGTTCAGAGCTAGACACATCAGGCGAGAGGGAGTTCTGTGAGCAAGACCGGCGGTCGGCTTTTCACCAGTGAGTCCGTGACCGAGGGACATCCGGACAAGATCTGCGACGCGATCAGCGACTCCGTCCTCGACGCGCTGCTCGCCGAGGATCCTCGTGCCCGTGTCGCCGTGGAGACGCTCGTGACCACCGGCCAGGTACACGTCGTCGGTGAGGTGACCACTTCCGCGTACGCCGATATCCCGAAGATCGTGCGCGATCGCGTGCTCGAAATCGGCTACGACAGCTCGTCGAAGGGATTCGACGGCAACTCGTGCGGTGTTAACGTCGCGATCGGCGCCCAGTCGCCGGAGATCGCCGGCGGCGTCGATGTGGCGCTCGAGGCGCGCACCGGGACTCTGACCGACGACGAGGTGGCGCGGCAGGGTGCCGGCGACCAGGGACTGATGTTCGGGTACGCCTGCTCGGAAACCCCGGAACTGATGCCGCTGCCGATCTCCCTGGCCCACCGGCTCTCGCGCCGGCTCACCGAGGTGCGCAAGTCCGGAGTGCTTCCGTACCTGCGACCGGACGGCAAGACGCAGGTCACCATCGAGTACGAAGGCGACAAGCCGGTCCGTCTCGACACGATCGTGATCTCCACGCAGCACGCCGCTGACATCGATCTCAACAACTTGCTCACCCCGGACCTGCGGGCGCACGTCGTCGACGCCGTCCTGGCCGACCCGAATCTCGCGGACCTCGACGTCGACGACGTCCGGTTGCTCGTCAACCCCTCCGGTTCCTTCGTGCTCGGCGGGCCGATGGGTGACGCCGGACTGACCGGCCGGAAGATCATCGTCGACACCTACGGCGGCATGGCACGCCACGGTGGCGGTGCGTTCTCGGGCAAGGATCCGTCGAAGGTGGACCGGTCCGCCGCCTACGCCATGCGCTGGGTCGCGAAGACGGCTGTGGCCGCGGGTCTCGCAGATCGCATCGAGGTGCAGGTCGCGTACGCGATCGGCAAGGCGGCACCCGTCGGGCTGTTCGTCGAGACGTTCGGAACCGAGAAGGCCGATCCCGCACGGATCCAGCAGGCCGTGAACGAGGTGTTCGACCTTCGCCCCGGCGCGATCATCCGCGACCTGGATCTTCTGCGCCCCATCTACGCGCAGACGGCCGCGTACGGCCACTTCGGCCGCACCGACATCGACCTGCCGTGGGAGAACACCGACCGCGCCGACAAGCTTCGCGCGGCCGCCGGACTCTGACGGCCACGATCGCACCCGGGTGGCTGACGAAAAACACGCTGCCGACATCCGCGCTGCCGAGATCGAACCGGTAGGGCGAGTGCTCCCACTCCTCTCGGTGC
>JAEZDV010000153.1 GCA_023417985.1 Actinomycetes bacterium
ACCCTGAACCGTAGCGAAGCCGAAGCCGCCGACCGGCTGCGCCGCGACGCCCTCGACGCGGTGGCGGCGATCCCGAAGCCGACGGTTGCGGCCATCACCGGCTACGCCCTGGGCGCCGGGCTGAGCCTGGCGCTGACGGCCGACTGGCGGGTCAGCGGTGACAACGTCAAGCTCGGCGCCACCGAAATCCTGGCCGGCCTGGTTCCCGGGGGTGGCGGCGGCGAGCGGCTGGCCCGCGCGATCGGCCCGGCCCGGGCCAAAGACCTGGCGTTCAGTGGCCGGTTCGTCGACGCGAAGGAAGCTCTCGCCGTCGGGCTGATCGACCAGATGGTGGCGCCCGACGACGTCTTCGACGCCGCCGCGGCCTGGGCGGGCCGGTTCGTCGACGCCGAACCCGGCGCGCTGGCCGGGGCCAAGGCCCTCATCGACGGCCGACTCGATGCCCGTGAGCAGGTAAAACGTTACGGCGAGGTCTTCGAAGCCGGCGACGGCAGTTAGGCTGCCCTGATGACGACCAAGGACTCCGGCACCCTGTCAGATGTCGCGGGCGACCCCGCCCCGACACCGCACGCCACCGCGGAACAAGTCGAGGCCGCCCTCAAGGACAGCAAGCTCGCCCAGATCCTCTATCACGACTGGGAAGCCGAGACCTACGACGACAAGTGGTCGATCTCGTACGACAAACGCTGCGTGGATTACGCCCGGAACCTCTTCGACGCGACCGTGCCTGCCGAGGAATTGCGCGAGCTGCCCTATGACCGCGCCCTCGAGCTGGGCTGCGGCAGTGGGTTCTTCCTGCTCAACCTGATCCAGGCCGGGGTGGCCCGGCGGGGTTCGGTGACCGCCCTGTCGCCGGGCATGGTCAAGGTCGCCACCCGTAATGGCGAGAACCTGGGCCTGGACATCGACGGCCGGGTCGCCGACGCCGAAGGCATTCCCTACGAGGACGACACCTTCGACCTGGTCGTCGGGCATGCCGTGCTGCACCACATCCCCGATGTCGAGAAGTCTCTGCGCGAGGTCGTGCGGGTGCTCAAGCCCGGCGGGCGGTTCGTATTCGCCGGCGAGCCGACCAGCGTGGGCAACACCTACGCCCGATCGCTGTCGACGTTGACCTGGCGGGTCGCCACCAACGTCACGAAGCTGCCCGGCCTGGACGGCTGGCGCCGCCCGCAGGCCGAACTCGACGAGTCGTCGCGCGCCGCGGCGCTCGAGGCGGTCGTCGACCTGCACACCTTCGACCCGGCCGATCTCGAGAAGATCTCGCGGTCCGCAGGTGCGGTCGACGTCAAGGCGTCGAGTGAGGAATTCGCCGCAGCGCTGCTGGGCTGGCCGGTCCGGACGTTCGAAGCAGCCGTGCCGCCCGAGAAGCTCGGCTGGAACTGGGCGAAATTCGCTTTCGGTGGCTGGAAGTCGCTCAGCTGGGTCGACGAGAAGGTGCTCAAGCACGTCGTCCCGCGGAGTTTCTTCTACAACGTGATGATCACCGGTGTGAAGCCGGGCGAGTAGCCGGTGTACGACTTCACGCTCGCCGACGTCGGGTATCTGACTTCGGATGCCGGCGCGGAAGCGCTCGCGCGCGTCGACGAGCGTGAACTGTCGACGCGTACGCGCCTGGCCGATATCGGCTGGGTGCGTACGCATTTCGGCGACCGCACCTCGCTTCTCGTGGAAACCGTCCTGGTGCGCCGCAAGGCCGCTGCCAAGATTTCCGGTGCGGAGCGATGGGTGCTCACCGACGACGCCGTACAGCAGGCGACGCCGGGGCCGGTCGCGGCGCATCGCGCCCGCCGACTGGCCGGCAGGGCGGTGCACGACGTCACGTGTTCGGTCGGCGCCGAACTCGCGCATCTCGTCGGGGTCGCCGAGACGGTGGTGGGCAGTGACCTCGATGCCGTCCGGCTCGCGATGGCCGCGCACAATGTGCCACAAGCGCATCTGGTCCGCGCCGACGCGCTCCGGCCCGTGACGCGCAATACGACCGTCATCGCCGATCCCGCGCGCCGCGCCGGTGGTCGCAGGACACACGACCCGGCGGCGTTGCAGCCACCGTTGCCCGACCTGCTCGAGACGTATGCGGGCCGGGACCTGGCCGTGAAGTGCGCGCCGGGGCTGGATTTCGACTCCTTGGGCTGGGACGGCGAGGTGGAGGTGGTGTCGCTGGACGGCGGGGTGCGGGAAGCGTGCCTGTATTCGCCTGGCCTGTCGCTCGGGGGTGTCCGTCGGCGAGCCGCCGTAATCCGTTCGGACGGAACGGGTTTCGAGGTGACCGACACGATGCCGGACGATATTCCGGAACGCGCGCCGGGTGAGTGGATCATCGATCCGGACGGTGCGATCGTGCGCGCCGGTCTGGTACGTCACTATGCGGCCGCGCACGGGTTGTGGCAACTCGACCCGCGCATCGCGTACCTCACCGGCGACACATTGCCGGAGGGCGTGCGCGGATTTCGCATCCTCGAACAGTTCAAGTACACGGAGAAATCGCTGAAACAGGCACTCTTGCGCCTCGAGTGCGGGATTGCGGAGATCCTGGTGCGAGGCCTCGACATCGACCCCGCAGTTCTTCGTCCCCGGCTCAAACTCAAGGGATCCCGCTCGCTGAGCGTGGTACTGACCCGTATCGGGCGCACCCCGGAGGCGTTCGTGTGCGAGGCGTCCCGCTAGCTGTCGGTGACCCGCTTCGGCGACAGGCTTGTGCCGGCGACAACGCAGGAGTAGGCCGGACCCGGCTCGTCAGCGGAGCACGACGACATCCCCACCGTGTGTCGTGGTGACGAATTCACCGTCCGGTCCCACAGCGGTGCCGATCGGGAAACCTGTTGCTTCCGTCAGCGATTCCTCGTCGACCGAACGTCCGTCGGAGATGTCGAATACCAGGGCCGCCGGGCCGCCGGCGCCGTCGACGACGGAATAACCCAGACCATCAGCCGTCACCGCCGGTACTCCGTGCGCGGTGACGTCCGTGCGTTCCCAGACCGTCTCGGCGCCGTCACCGGTGTCGCGCAGGGCGAGCAGCGATCCGCCCCTGCCGTCGGCGGCGATGAGCAGCAGTCCGTCGGCGGTCACTGCCGGACCGGTGGCGGGAGCGTGCTCGAGGCGGTGATTCCAGCGAGCGGTGCCCGTCGCCGAATCGAGTGCCCACAGGGTACCGTCCCCGTCGTGCACGTACACGGTCGTGCCGTCGGCGGAGAGCACCGGACTGGTCGTTGCACCGCCCGGCAGTTCGTCGGTCGACCATTCCTGGACCACAGAGGCGTTGTCGCCGCTGGTGTACCGCATCGCGACGAGCGACGCTCGATCGGCGCCGGGGCGCCACAACGTCACGAAGATCCGGTCGGTGGCCAGATCGACGGCGGGGTTCGTCGCGACGGGGCAATCGGGCGATCCGCCGAAGCACGCGTCCAATCCGTGGTCGCTGGCGAGTCGCGGGACGTTCTGGCCGTCGTCGACAGCGGGAATCGGGACGAGGTCGAACAGCGGTGCGACGAGTTGGCCGGTCTGCGGATTGATGATGTTGACCTGGCCGAAATGCGTGACGACCACCAACTTTCCATCGGACGCGAACTGAGCGCTGCGCGGTGTGCCGCTCACCGGGATCCGCCAGCGCCGCTGCCCGTGCTCGTTGAACGAGAACATGCCGCCGTCCTCGCCGACGTAGATGTTCGCGTTGCCGTCGGACACGGGTGTGACAGTGGTCGCCCCCGGCGCGAGCCGAATGCACCACCGCTTGCGCCCGTTGTCGATCTGGAAGGAGAAGAGGTTGCACCCCGCCTCCGTCGATGCGGTGACCGAGATCTGGCCGTTGGCAGCCACTCCGGCGGGCGAACCCACGGCGCCGCCCAACGGCCGCGCCCAGGCGGGAGAGATGTCGTCGATTCCTTCGGAGGTTGCGGTGCTGCTGTTCCGGGAGTCCGAATAGCGGGCCGGCCAGCCTCCTTCGGAGAGCACGTCGGTGGTGCCACCCCCGCCCGCGCACCCGCTCAGTGCGACCGCTGCCGTCGACGCCAGCACTGCGGCCCGCAGGACACCCCGCATCACCCAACTCCTCCCGGGACGAACGTTTCGAGCCGTCAGCGTAACGGGCCGGGGGTTGCACCCCGCGCAGGAGGCGGACCGTAGGCTGCCCTCTATGACGAGCATGTGGGGCGCACCGCTGCGCACGAGGTGGCGCGGTTCCCGTCGCCGGGATCAGGACCAGGCACGATTCCTGACACTGTCATCTCTGCGATGGGTGCTGGCAAACAAGGCGTACACGCCGTGGTACCTGGTCCGGTACTACCGCCTGGCGAAGTTCAAGCTGGCGAATCCGCACGTCGTGCTGCGCGGAATGGTGTTTCTGGGGAAGAACGTCGAGATCCACGCGACGCCCGAACTGGCACGCCTCGAAATCGGCAAGTGGGTGCACATCGGCGACGGCAACGCGATCCGCTGCCACGAGGGGTCGCTGCGCATCGGCGACAAGGTCGTGTTCGGCAAGGACAACGTCGTGAACACCTACCTCGATATCGAGATCGGCGCGTCGACACTCGTCGCCGACTGGTGCTACATCTGCGATTTCGACCACCGCACCGAGGACATCACCTACCCGATCAAGGATCAGGGCATCATCAAGGGCCCGGTGCGGATCGGCCCGGACACGTGGATCGCCGCGAAGGTGACGGTGCTGCGCAATACCAAAGTCGGCCGCGGCTGCGTGCTCGGCGCGCACGCGGTGGTCAAGGGTGAGATCCCCGACTTCAGCATTGCGGTCGGCTCGCCGGCCAAGGTCGTGAAGAATCGCAAGGTGGCGTGGGAGACTGCCGCCGCCGAGCGCGCCGCACGGGCGGCAGCGCTGGAGGACATCGCCCGGAAGAAGGCGGGAGAACAGCCGGTCGACGCACAACCGGGCGTCGGACGGTAGGCGCACGACTATCGGTAAGGGGAGGGGCTCGACCGTGGACTTCGAGGAATACGGACGGTACGACGCCGTGGGGCTCGCAGAACTGGTGGCGGGCGGGCAGGTGACGCCGCACGAACTGCTCGAGACGGCCATCGGCAGGCTCGATGCCGTCGAGCCGATTCTCAACACGGTCGTGTACCGGCTCGACCGCGCAGCCCGCGTGCGAGCCGGCCACCGCCGCGCGGGTGCGTTCGCGGGCGTGCCCTTCCGCGTCAAGGCTCTCG
>JAEZDV010000224.1 GCA_023417985.1 Actinomycetes bacterium
CACGCCGTGGTCCTTGCCGGTGGTGCGACGCTGGCGCGCGACCTGCCCATCCCCGGACGGGACCTCGACGGGATCCATCAGGCGATGGAGTTCCTGCCGATCGCCAACCGGGTCCAGTTCGGTGACCTTCCCGCGCCGACCATCACGGCAGAGGGAAAGAAGGTCGTCATCATCGGTGGCGGCGATACCGGTGCCGACTGCCTCGGCACCTCGCACCGCCAGGGTGCGGTGAGTGTCCATCAGTTCGAGATCATGCCGCGTCCGCCGGAGCAGCGTGCCGACTCGACGCCGTGGCCGACCTACCCCTTGATGTACCGGGTGTCTTCGGCGCACGAAGAGGGCGGCGAGCGTGTCTTTTCGGTCAACACCGAGGAATTCGTCGGCAAGGACGGCAAGGTCACCGGTCTCAAGGCACACGAGGTGCGCATGGTGAACGGCCGTTTCGAGAAGGTCGAGGGGAGCGACTTCGAACTCGAAGCCGATCTCGTCCTCCTCGCGATGGGCTTCGTCGGACCCGAGAGGCCGGGTCTGCTCACCGATCTGGGCGTGGATCTCAACGAGCGCGGCAACGTCGCCCGCTCCGAGGAATGGTCCACCAACGTCGACGGCGTGTTCGTCGCGGGTGACATGGGACGCGGTCAGTCGCTGATCGTGTGGGCCATTGCCGAAGGCCGCGCGTGCGCGGCGGCAGTGGACCGGTTCCTCGAGGGAGCAACGGCGCTTCCTGTTCCGATCACCACCAGCACGATGCCGCAACGCTGACGTTGCAGACGGGCGGGGCCGTACACCGAAAGGTGTATGGCCCCGCTTGTTCGAATCCGCGTTGTTCGATGCGGGGGTTCTACCGGCCCCGCAGACCGGCGAAACGATCCGTAGCGGTGGCGAATTCGCCGGCGAGGTCGTCGACGATGGTCTTCACCGGTGTCACCTCGTCGATGAGACCCAGGCCCTGACCCGCGGCCCAGATGTCCTTCCATCGGCCCTGCACGTCACCGCCGGCGTTGTAGTTGCGGGTCGCCGGTGCGGTGAGGGCATCGGGATCGAGCCCGTTCGCGAGCAGGCTGGGACGCAACCACGACGCGTCGGTCCCGGTGACTCCCGAACTGACGATCAGATCGTCCGGCCCGTGCTCGACAACCATCCGCTTGTAGTCCGGGGAAGCCATGCTCTCCGTCGCCGCGAGGAATCGGGTGCCCATGTAGACGAGGTCGGCACCGGCCGCGATCGCTCCCGCCACCCCCCATCCGTCGGCGATGCCGCCGCCGACCACGAGGAGACCGTCGAAGAATCGACGCACCGCGGAGACGAAGGCGAACGGAGACAGGTGACCGGTGTGCCCACCGGCGCCGGCGGAGATGCAGGCGAGTCCGTCGACCCCGAAGCCGGCTGCCTTACGCGCGAGCCGGATCGAGACCACGTCCGCCAGCACGATCCCGCCGTAGCCTTTGACCGTCTCCATTACCGGCTCCGGGGACCCGAGAGCCGTGATGACCACGGGTGGACGGTGTTCGGCGACGAGACGCAGATCCTCCTCGAGACGCTGATTGGAACGGTGCGTCACAAGATTCACCGCCCAGGGGGCGGCGCCGGGACCTGCGGCCGCGACACTGTCGGAGATCGTCCCCATCCATCGATCGAGTTCGGCGGAAGTGCGGCAGTTGGGCGTCGGGAACGATCCGACGATTCCCGCCGCGCTCGCCGCCGCGACGAGTTCCGGGCCTGACACCAGGAACATCGGTGCCGCGACCACGGGAACGCGAAGCCGCGCGGGAAGTGGATGCGCAGCCGTCATCTCGGGTGTCGCGATCGTGTTCACAGTGACTCCAGGAGATCGGTGCGGATGTGGCGCCGCAGCAGTTTGCCGACCGCATTGCGCGGCAGGGTGTCGACGAGTTCGATGCGTTCGGGCAGTTTGAACGACGCGATGTCCCGAGCGCGAAGATGCGCCGTCAGGTCGTCGAGCGTCGGTGTTGCGTCGGCGGCCGGAACCACGACGGCGCAGCACTTCTCGCCGAGAACCTCGTCGGGGATACCGACTATCGCCACCTCCGCTACCGCCGGATGGTCCTGCAGAAGCCCTTCGATCTCTGCCGGAGCGATGTTCATGCCGCCGCGGATGATGATCTCCTTGATCCGGTCGACGAAACGCAGGTATTCACCGTGTTCACCGCACAGCTCGAAAACATCTCCACTGCAGAGATATCCGTCCTCGTCGAACGGTGACGACGTGGCGGTGCCTTCGAGGTAACCACCGAAGACGGTAGGACCCTTCAGCCGGAGTTCGCCGCGACCCCCGACGGTGTCGACCAGGGCACCGGTGACGGGATCGATCAGGCGGACAGAGGTGCTGCGGCTCAGGCGCACCACCCACGAGTGGTCCGGTGCCGCGTAGTTCGGCAGGTGCTGCGCCCGGATCGTCGGGTCCGGCATGTCGCCCGGCGCGCCGAGGAGACACACACCCTCGTTGGAACCGAAGAAGTTGATCACTTCGACCCCGTGATCGTTCTGCCACGCGGCCACGACCGACGGCGGAAGCGGCGCACCTCCCGCCCCGACGCGCTCGAGGGACGACAGATCGAACTTCTCTCGCAGGACGTCGTTCTGGAGCAGCATCGTCAGAATCGCCGGGGGCATGGTCGTGTGGGTGGCACGGTGATGCTGGATCTGCCCCAGGTAGACGGCGATGTCGAGGGGATGATGATGGACGAGGTGTCCACCGCCGAGGAGCCAGGGGAGCAGGGCCGCCGCGAACCCGGCCATGTTGACCAAGGGGAACGGGTTGACGAGCACGGAGTCGTCGGTCGTTTCGAGACCGTCCTGTACGCCGCGTCCGACGGCGAGCCAGTCGGCGTGACACCGGGGTACGCCCTTCGGTGCGGCCTCCGTACCGCTCGTCCAGCAGATGGTGACCCGGTCGTTGACCGTGTGCACCAACGCGGCCGTGTACGTCTCGGCCTCCTCGACATCGCTTACCGGCACCGCTGCCGTGTCGATCTCGACCGCGTCGTCCGGCACGTCCGGACCGAAGGCGAAGACCGTGCGCAGACTCGGGTGCCCGGAGAGCAGTCCCGACGCTTCGGTGGCGAGCGAGCGGTCGCCGAGTCGGCCGACCGTGACCACTGCGACGGCAGAACACGCATCGACGATCCCCGACAGTTCGTGACCCCGATACGACGCCGGCATCGGGGTCGCCACGGCACCGAGGTGCCACAGCGCGAGATAGGTGGCGACGAGCGCGATCGAATTGGGGATCTGCACGGCGACGATGTCGTCCTGGCCTATTCCACGCGCGTGGAATACCGCCGCGACCCGGCGCACGAACTCGTCGAGTTCCTGCCACGTCATCGACATCGGCAGCGCGCCGGTGAGATCCGCGAGGTTGACCGGGTCGGTGGTAGCGGTCTCTGCGGGCCTGCGCTGGACCCAGGAAGCGAAGAGGCCGGGCAGTGTGTCTTCCTGCCACCACCCGCGGTCGAGGTATTCGGAGACGACGGCGTCGGGATGACATGTCCGCGTCGCGCGCGGGACGGAACCGGAAACAGACATCAGAAGGGGCCTTTCACGAAGTCCGGTGGGGAGTGCGGGCGCGGGGGTGTAGCTCATACTCGGCGGAGCACCAGGGCTGCGCCGAGACCGAGAGCGGCGGGGATGGTGACGAGCGCGTGCTCGCCGCCCGCGCGTTCGAGTTGATCGAGTGCGTGGGCGACGAGGATGCCGCCGGTGGCACCGAGCGGATGGCCGACGGCGAGTGCGCCGCCGTGGACGTTCACCTGCGCGGGATCGAGGTGTAGCTCCTCGATCAGCATCAACGGGGTGACGGCGAAGGATTCGTTCACTTCGACGACGTCGAGGTCTTCCGCCGTGATTCCTGCACGTTCGAGGGCGCGGTGTGAGGCATCGACGGATGCAGTGAGAAGCGGAGAGCGGACCGCACTCTGCGCCGTGCCGACGATCTGGGCACGGGGCCGGATGGAGAGGGCGGCGCCGGCTTCGGCGTCCCCGATCAGAACCGCCGAAGCTCCGTCCGCAAGCTGGGGTGCGGTGGCGATCGTGTGCAGCCCCGCAGCCGGGCGCGGTGAATCGGGGAATCGCCGGGCGACCCGCTCCCAGCCGGGATCTTCTCCGAAGAGCGCCGGCAGTGTGGCGAAATCCTCGATCGTCACCCCGGGACGGGGGCCTTCGTCCGAATCCAGGCCTATCTCACCGACTTTCACGCTGATCAGTGAGGGCGAGTCGGGGGCGGTCGCAGCACGGCCGTGGGATGCCACCGCGTACGCGTCGAGCAATTCCCGGCTGAACCCGTACCGCGCCGCTGTCAGATCGGCCGAGACACCGATGGTGACGAATCCGGATCGTTCACCGAGCTCGGGATCGGCAGCGATCGGCGGCGTATCGGAGAACATCGGCGCGCGCGACATCGACTCGACGCCACCGGCAACCACCGCGTGCGCCGTACCCGCCGCCACCCGCGCGGCTGCGCTTGCGATGGCGTCGAGCCCCGAGCAGCACAGCCGGGAAACGACTCCGCCGGGGATGTGATCGGGCCAGTCGGCCCACTGCACGGCGGCTCTGGTGATGTTGCCGGCCTGTTCACCGGTAGCGGTGCTGATTCCGAGAAGCACGTCCTCGACGACCCGGGAAGCGCCCGAGCGCTCGTCGAGGGCCGCGAGGAGCGGGGCGATCAGTTCGACCGGGCGGAGGCCCGCCAAGGTACCGCCACTCTTGCGGACGCGAGCACGCGGGAGTCGTACGGCGTCGTAGATGTACGGGGGATTGCTCCGGTTCACAGGTTTCGGCTCCGACTCGTAGAGTGGCGTGACGCGAGTCACTACAGCTAACGAAGTGATACCGGGTGGCGTCGTCCGGTGTCAAGACAGGCGCCGAAGGACCGCGTCAGGGATGGGGCAGCATCGGCTCGATGCGTGCGGTCTGCCGATCCACGTGCCCGTCGCAACCGCGGCACTGGAGTTCCGGGTCGAGAATCGATCCGCAGTCGCGGTGCAGGATGCGAAGTGGGCCCGCCGCCTCCGGGTATGCCTGGGTGGACCAGCGGATCAGGAAGACGAACACCCCGAACAGTGCGCGTCCACGATGCGTGAGGCGGTACTGGCGTTCGGAGCCGGACGGGTGGGTGAGAATCTGCGCGACGCACAGGCGCGCGAGGCGGTCGGTGAGCGTCGTCGGGGAGATGTCGAGCGCCGACCGGAACTCACCGAACCGGCGGGCACCGGCGAGTGCGAGACCGGTGATCGCGCCGCTCCAGCGATCCCCGATCGCTTCCATCACCGCATTGAACTGCATGTCTGCCGAGGCGGTGTTGCCCGCGGGAACGCGTGTGGAGCGTCGACGGGCACCCGAGGTCACGGTCCAGATCGCAGCGGCGTCCATCTCGATGTCCGTGTCGTGTGTGGTGACGACGCGGTGACAGGATCCGCATCGGATGACGGCGGGTCCGCGGTGACCGCACACGTCGTGCACAAGGTCCGGTTGCCACGCGCCTTCCGGAGTCCATTCGCGCTGCCAACTCCAGATGCACACGAGGATCGGCCACGTGGCGGTGCCGAGTTCGGTGAGCAGGTATTCGTGACGATCCGAACCGGCCTGGGGCGATCGTTCCAGTACGTCGGCCGCCGCGAGGGAGTGCAGGCGGTCGGTCAGCACGGACGACGGTGCGCCTGTGAGTTCGAGCCACTGGTTGAAGCGGGTCGTCCCGCTCACGAAGGCGTGGCCGAGCAGCGCGAGCGTGAGCCGGTCTCCGAGCAGGTCGAGCGTGGCGGCAACCGGGTTGACGGTCGACGAAGGGTCGCGCTCCGCCGTGTCGCGTCGGGCCATGAGCCAACCTCCTCCGGTGCGCATTCGCCGTTGCGTGGCTCACACCAAGATGCTTCAATAACTGTACTAAACGGGGCCTGGACTCGGCCGTCGAGGACTTACTCTCGCAAGACCTCCGTCGCCCCGTCGAACCGATCCCCGAAAGCGAGACGACATGGCACCGACGAAGGTGTGGATCGCCGGCGGCTACCAGAGCGACTTCGCCCGCAACGTCACCAAGGAGGGCTTCGACATCGGCGACCTCACCGCCGAGGTCGCGGTAGGCACGCTCGAGGATGCCGGAATTGCCGCTGGTGATGTCGATGTCGTCCACGTGGGCAATGCGTTCGGCCAGCTCTACACCGGGCAGGGCCACCTCGGGGCGATGCCGGCATCGATGATCCCCGAACTCTGGGAGGTACCGGCGAGCCGGCACGAGGGCGCATGCGCGTCGGGTTCCCTGGCGATCCTCGCCGCGATGTCCGACCTCGAATCGGGACGCTACGACGTTGCCCTCGTCGTCGGCGTCGAACTCGAGAAGACGGTGCCCGGCGACATCGGCACCAACTACATGAGCCCGGCCGCGTGGGTGGGCCACGAGGGTCAGGATGCAAAGTACATGTGGCCCTACATGTTCGATCGCATCGCCGACGAGTACACGACGCGGTACGGGCTCGACCCGGCGCACCTGTGGGCCATCTCGGAGCTGAACATCCGCAATGCGCGCAGCAATCCCCGCGCGCAGACCCGGACGCGGACGTATTCGCCCGCGTCGTTCACGGCGGACGACGACGCGAATCCGCTGGTGGAAGGAAACCTGCGCAAGATCGACTGCGGCCCCCTCACCGACGGGGGAGCAGGTGTGGTCCTCGTGAGCGACCGGTACATCGCGCGGCATCCGGACTTCGATTCGCAGCCCCGGTCCCGGATCCTCGGCTGGGGTCACCGCACCGTCGGACTTTCGCTCGAGGACAAGTTTGCCCGCAGTTCGGGTGGCGGCCTGATGTTTCCGCACCTGGCGGGCACCATAGCCGACGCGTACGGGCGCGCCGGACTCGACGGTGTCGACGATCTGGACCTCATCGAAACGCACGACTGCTTCAGCATCAGCGAGTACGTCGCGATCGACCACTTCGGGCTCACGGCGCCCGGTGAGAGCTGGCGCGCCGTCGAAGCAGGCGACCTGGAGATCGGTGGCCGGATGCCCGTGAATCCGAGCGGCGGCCTTCTCGGCGGAGGACACCCGGTGGGAGCCACAGGCGTCCGCATGGCCCTGGACGGCCATCGTCAGGTCACCGGGGCTGCCGGTGCCTATCAGGTCGAGGGCGCCCGGCGGGCCGCCACGTTCAACTTCGGTGGAAGCACCACCACTTCCGTTTCCCTCATCATCGGCTGAGCCGGAGGAGCATCGATGGACCTCGAAATTCTCGGCCGCGCATTGTCGACGCTGCCTGCCGACGACGACCACCCGTACCGTACCGGTCCGTGGCGGCCCCAGACCACCGAGCACCGTGCCGACGACCTCGAGATCATCGGCGATCTGCCCACCGATCTCGACGGCGTCTACATCAGGAACACCGAGAACCCGGTACACCCTGCGCAGCAGGGCCGCTACCACCCGTTCGACGGCGACGGCATGGTGCACGTCGTCGGATTCCGGGACGGGAAAGCGTTCTACCGCAACCGCTTCGTCAGGACCGACGGGTTCGTCGCAGAGCAGGAAGCCGGTCACGCCCTGTGGGCGGGCATCGCCGAGAATCCGGCGAAGTCGGAACGCACGGACGGCTGGGGTGCGCGCGGGAGGATGAAGGACGGTTCGAGCACGGACGTCACCGTGCACAACGGTGTGGCCCTCACGAGTTTCTGGCAGTGCGGAGACCTCTACCGGGTCGACCCGATGTCGCTCGAAACACTCGGGAAAGCCGAGTGGGGCGGGGACTTTCCGTCGAACCTCGGAGTGTCGGCCCATCCCAAGGTCGATCACCGCACCGGAGAGATGCTCTTCTTCAACTACGGGACGGAGGCACCGTACATGCATTACGGCGTCGTCGATTCGTCCGACAAGCTCGTCCACTACACCGACATCGCATTGCCCGGCCCTCGGCTGCCCCACGACATGGCGTTCACCGAGAACTACGCCATCCTCAACGACTGCCCGCTGTTCTGGATTCCGGAGGCACTGGCCGCCGGCAAGTACGTTTCGAGGTTCCATCCGGACCTCCCCATGCGGCTCGGCGTTCTTCCCCGGCGCGGCGCGGGGGCCGGGATCAGGTGGTTCGACGCGGCTCCCACCTACGTCCTGCACTGGACGAACGCTTACGAGGAGGGCGAGGAGATCGTCCTCGAAGGGTTCCATCAGGAAACGCCGGAACCCGAGGACACCGGAAACGGTTCGCTGTACGAGCGGATGTTCAGGTTCCTCGCCCTCGATCGGATGGGAACCCACCTCCACCGGTGGCGCCTGAACCTGCGCACCGGAGGCGTGACGGAAGAGCGTCTGTCCGACAACATCACGGAGTTCGGCATGATCAACCCCGCGCGTACGGGAGTGCCGCACCGGTACACGTACGCGGCGACCGGGCTGCCCGGCTGGTTCCTGTTCGACGGCCTCGTCAAGCACGATTCGCTGACCGGCGCGGAGGAGCACTACCGGCTCGGTGACGGAGTCTTCGGCAGTGAGACCGTGATGGCGCCGCGAATCGGGTCGTCGAGTGAGGACGACGGTTACCTCGTCACCATGACCGTCGACATGAACCGAGACCTGTCCGAATGCCTCGTGTTCGACGCGCAGCGCCTCGCCGACGGCCCGGTCGCCCGGATCCGCCTGCCGGAGCGAGTCAGCTCCGGTACGCACTCCACGTGGGCGTCGGGCGCGGAGATCCCCGGGTGGCGCACCGCGGAACGTCCCGAAGAGGCGGTGGGTCTCTGAGTTACCGCCGTTCTCCGGCCCGTCGGAGATGGAGCGGTTAACGTTCTGCCCATGACTTTTTCGCGGCGGGGTTCGGTGGTCATCGGGGCGGGCGCGTGCATCGTCGGCCTGGCCGTAGCGACTGCACCGAGTGCATCCGCCGACCCGGGCGGGCCGTGCATCCAGAACGCCGGTGGCATCGTGTCGGTGGACGGAGCCGAGCCCGTCCCGGCGGTTTTCGGTTTCGACGGCCCGCGGCTACTCGGCGTCGAGGGCGGCACCGGCAATGCATGCATCACCAATGTCGGCCCCGGTGCGGTGACCGTCAGCCACCCGGAGGGCCGGGTACCGGGTCGCACCGATGCCTCGACCGCCTTCGTCGAGATGCGGGTCGACGGCGGGGTGGGGAACGTCGCGGTGACGAACGTCGGGACGGGCGCGGTAGCCGTGGACCGTCTTTCGGTCACGCAGGAACCCGTTGCCGCGGACACGGTCCCGCCGGAGCCAGGGATGCCGGAGATCTCGGTCGATGCCGGAACCGACGGCGTGTTCGTGACGAACGTGGGTACCGGGGTGGTGACCGTGACGGACGGAGATCCGGGGCCTTTGCCCCCGCCGATTCCTCCGGCGCCGGGCGCGGTCGTCACCGATCCGGTCACGGGAAATGTGTACGTCACCAACCTGTTCGGCCCCGACATCACCGTCGTCGATCCCCCGGCCGGGACGGGGCGGAGTGTGGTGGATCGATCGGTTCCGGGCACCACCGTGGACTACGGCACGGGCAACGTCTTCGTCACCAACATCGGAGGAGGTCGGGTCACCGTCATCCGGTGATGGGTGCTGCCCCGGTCACTGCACGACACCGAAAGAACACGTCGGCTTCACGAGTGTGTCATTCTCATGATCAAGAGTGGGGTAACCGGCACGGTACGACGGCGGCAGGGTGGGTCGATGGGGATCAAGAGAATGTGGGCGGCGGCACTCACCGCCGTCGCGGCATCTGCGGCAGTCGTCGCGACAGCGCCTGCGGCACCGGCGAATCCGGCCGGATGTCCGACCGTCCATGTGGTCGCGGTCCCGGGCACCTGGGAAACGTCGAGCACGCCCGACCCCGGGCGCGGCAACGGCATGCTCGCCGAGGTCACGAGCGGCCTGCCTGCCGGCACACGCGTGGACTACGTCCGGTACCCGGCGACCGCGTTCCCGTGGGAGGGCGACGTGTACGCGGCTTCACGCAACCGTGCGGTCGACAACGCACGAGACCTCATCGCGGGTACCGCCGCGCGATGCCCGCTGACGAACTTCGCTCTCGTGGGATACAGCCAAGGTGCGGATGCCGCAGGTGATCTCGCCGCCGCCATCGGTACCGGGCTGGATGTGATCGGACCACACCGGCTCGTCGCGGTGGGGTTGCTGTCGGATCCGCGTCGCTCGGAACTCGATCCGCTGGTCGGGCATCCGGTGGTGGGCAACGGGGCGGGTGGTGCGCGCACCGGCGGATTCGGGCTCGTGTCACCGAACGTCCGCACGATCTGTGCGGTGGGAGATCTCTACTGCTCGACGCCTCCCGACGATTTCGTGACGCGGGTGGCAGGCTTCCTGGCGATGTCGGCGGGCAGCTCGCCCGAGCAGCTCGAGAACTACCGAGACGAGGCCGCCCTGCTCTACACGGAAATCATGACCGCGGGCGGCATCCCCACGTTGCAGCTACAGATGGCGCCCGATGCCAACGGGCGACGTGAGGCGCAGATCCGTGCGTTCTACGAATCGCAGGTCCACCAGGACTATTCGAACTACCCCGTCGACGAGCACGGCACCACCGCCACGCGGTGGCTCCGGGACTGGATCGCGTCCAAGGGCTGAGTCCATTCCTCACCGATCGAAATCAGTACAGGTACTCGCGATACAGTTCGCGCTTCCCCGGCTCGGCGTCGGCAGGAACCTCGATGGAGACGAGCTCGGCGTGCATGTCGCGCATGCTCGGGACGATTCCACGGCCCGGGTAGGTCGACGAGTCCCAGAGGTCGGCGCGCAGGATCGCGCGGGCGCAGTGCAGGAAGACCTCGTCGATCCTGACGATCACCGCGAGCTGGGCAGGCTTCCCGTTCAACGACATCTTCTCGAGGAGTTCGGCGTCGGTTGAAAGGGTGGCCCGGCCGTTCACCCGGAGGACCTCTTCGTCGCCGGGCACGAAGAACAGCAAGCCGACGTGAGGGTTCTCCAGGATGTTGCGGTAGGAATCGGCTCGCCTGTTGCCGGGGCGGTCGGGCAGCACGATCGTGTGATCGTCCACGACCAGAACCGAAGAAGTGATGTCGCCGCGCGGTGAACAGTCGCAGTTACCTGCGGCGTCTGCGGTCGCGAGTGTGAAGAAGCGGGCGAGGGACAAGAAGTCCCGGATGAGCGGCGTCAGATGTGGACGGGCTTTCTCGACGATCGCCGGATGCGGTATCCCGAGGACCGCTTCGAGTTCGTCCTGTGTGGCGAGTCCGTTCTGCACGAGTTCGCCGATTCTGTCCGCATCCATCCGGTGCCACCTCCGGCGGTGACCGTACCAACCGCGCTTCGGGGACAGCTCGGTGGAGCCCCGTGGGTGGTCATGCGCCCGGAGACGGCTGGTTCCCGGCGGTAGGGGTCGCCGGTCCGGACCGGTTCACACCCGGAGGGTGTCCCTCACGTGCCCGGTCTCGTTGACCGACGCCACTCGGCGCGCGCCGTTGCGCGATACCAGGATGCGGGTCACCGACGTGTACTCGATGGGAAACGTCAGAGGTCGCGGCAGATCGAGCAGGTGCTCGAGCACCACATTGACGACTCCACCGTGTACGAAGATCGCTGCGGTGTCGGAGTGCTCGCACGACGCCACGACGTGCTCGAGCCCCCGGAGCACCCTGGTGCGGAACAGTTCCGCATCCACGAATTCCGGCAGCAGGCCGGCACGGATGCGCGCGTAGGCGTCGGATGCCGCGGTCTTCGCCGTCTCGATGGTGAAGTAGTGGTCCAGTCCGTAGTCGTACTCGGCGAGATCCTCCACCCGTTCGACCTCCAGTCGACGCGCCGCCG
>JAEZDV010000228.1 GCA_023417985.1 Actinomycetes bacterium
ATGCGATCCGTGTCCCGACGGGTTGCGCTCCCCTGCTCGAGCAAATGATCACGTACAGCTGCGAGCAATAATGTCAGAGTGGTCAGACGCTGCTGCCCGTCGACGACCAAATACCGGGTAATCGAACCTGCGACGCTGCCGGGAATCGGTGCCAAAACCAGTGAGCCGATGAAGTGCGTCGCCTCGACGTCGTCAGCACGATCCTCGGCGAGCTGGGTGACATCGCGCCACAACTCTTTGAAGTTGTCCGGACCCCACTGGTAGGGACGCTGATAGAGCGGAACAAGGTACTGCGAAGTCCCCTCCAGAATCTTCTGCAGATTGGTCTCCTGCGCAGCAACCACGAAAACGCTCCAATTCCTGATCGGCTCGTGCAGTCCTCAAATCGGATCCGCGACTGCACAGTCTCTGTTGGCGAAGACTGTCTCACCTACCTGCGACCCCGCCTCATTGCACACCAATCCCGTTCGAAGGGAAGGCTGACGCACCGTCCCGCGAGCTCGAATACTCGCTGAAATCGAACAGATCGGACGATGAGTGCACGGGCGTCTTTCGGGCTCAGGCGCGTACCGCGCACAGCAGGTGAAGATCATCTTCGGTGATGTCGAACTGTCCATCGAGAACGAAAGCATTCCCGTTACATGGTCTTCGGTCACAACTCCTACGTGCGCGGACAATGTGAGCGCGCGACTTGCGAACGACGGAAGACCCTTAGTATTCCGTGCACCTTATTTGCTCGCCCAATGGTGATCTGCGTGCGTAAATGCGCGAGCGGATCACCGTCGAGCGCGCGGATCAACAGGGGTTCGGCTCACCGATCTTCACAACAGAGAGCACCGCGTCCCCTTCACCGATCGGAGCGCCTACGCCCGGCGACTGCCCGACGACGATCCAATTCGCGTCGAGGACCTGGTTGCGTCCCGCACCGGTGGCATCGACGCTGCGTGAATAGAAACACCGAGTTCTTGAATCAGGTCCTGCGCCGCCTGCAGGTTCATGTATACGACGGAGGGCATCGGGACGGATATCGCCACCGGCTCGGAAGCGGCGGAAGCATGCGTCGAAGTGCTCGGTTCAGTGACCGACACGCGAAACAGTTCATGGGCCGGAAACGACGTCACGCCCCTCCCAGTCGTTTCAGCAAATCGTCTCCACCGACGGCACGGATGAAAGCCGGGTCGCCGCACACGACGAGTTGGTCGCGGGCGCGGGACAACCCGACGTACAACCGCTCCCTCGACCGTTCCTGGAGACGAGACTCGTTCACGGCCAACACGACTGCACGACGCTCGAGACCCTTGAATCCCAGCACGTGTCCGTAGAACACCTGGTCGCTGTCCCAGAAACTCTCCCAGTACGCCGTGGGTCCGGCCTGCTGCCGTTCGACTTGCTCCGGATGCCGGCTTCCGGTCGCAAGCAGCGCGACGTCTTCCGGACGCCACCCACTTTCGAGCAGTTCCTCGACGGCGTCGTCCGCCCTGCCGAGCGCCTCGTCCGGCTTGCACGGCACGAAGGTGACCTCGGGACCGTCACCCCCGAGCAGTCGCATCCGCTGGCCGACGAGCGGGGTGAACGATCCGGCGATCTGCCTGGTGTTGCGCATGTTCCGGTCGAGAACCAGCGGCACCAGCGGCACCGGGGGAACACCTTCGCGATCGAAGACGCGTTGGCCTTCGTCGCTGAACACGTACAACTCGCCTTCGTCCTCGTCCTTCAACATCGCCAGAACCGGCCGCCACCAGTCGTCGGCGAAGTCCTGGGCTTCGTCGACGACGACGGCGTCGAATCGGTGACCGTTCGGAAGTTCGGCGGCGAGTTCCGCCATGCGCGCCGGGAGGATGTGCTCCCAGAAATTCACGGTTTCCTCGTTACGCAGACTCTCCGGCGGTCCTTCCGGTGCACCCCAGCGTGTTCCGAGTTCGTGGAATTCACCCACATATGCGGGGCGTTGTTTCCGGGGCAGTTCTTTCGTGACCCGTTCGAGGTAGGACGCGAGCCCGTGTGAATAGCAGATGAGCGCGACGCGCTTTCCCTCTTTCGTCAACCTGCGGGCTTTCTCGATGGCCAGGAAGGTTTTTCCGCTTCCCGCTCCCCCGCGGATTTCCACGCGCGGGAGCAGACGCACCGCGTCGAGTATCGCGACCTGCTGTTCGGTGAGAAGATCACCGGCGTTCTCGTTCTCGAGTGCGCGGGCGACGACGTCGCGCTGCGGTAGTCCTCGTCCCGACAGCATCTCCGCCAGGTCGAGTATCGACTCGGCGTCGATTCCGGTTCTCGTGGCGTGTTGTTCGAAAAGCACCCGCCTGAGTCTGGTGACGATGTCCGTCAGATCCTCGCGGTCGACGACCTTCCAGCGCGGACACTCCGGCCGTGCGAAATCGACGGGCACGGAACTGTTGGGGAATACGACGAGGTGGTCCCACCGTGCGTGGCCGGAAGTGCTGGTCCGCCTCGGATCGTTCTCCACGTACCGCCGCAGCGCATACATCGCCCCTCGCACCTGGCCCACCGGGTCGATGGGGGTCGGCCCATCGGGGCGCCGCTGGTACCACGTGTCGTTCTCGTGCCAGATCTCGCCGCCTTTGACTTCGAGGCACACGACGCCGTAATCCTCTAACGCGACGACGAAATCGATTTCGTGGTCTTTGTCGTGGTCGGTGACACGCTGATTGGCGACGACGAGATCGTTCGGGCCGAGTTGGTCGAGCAGGGCGCGCCACACCACTTCTTCGCTGGTATGCGCGAATCTCGGCTGCTCCGGGATGCGAATGCTCATAGCCGGACTCGTCCGTGCGCGGCGTGCGAACGCTCAGGCATCGACGTCGACTCCGTACCGCACCGCGAGGGCGGCGAGGTCGTCGTCGTACCCCTGCCCCACTGCCCGCAGCCGCCATTTGCCCGACCGCCGATAGATTTCGGTGAGCACCATCGTGCGCTCGGTAGTGCCCGCGTCGAGAACGAACGTAGCTGCGGTGCCGTCGTCGCTGTCGACGCTGACCGACACGGCACCGAGATCACCGAAGGTCCGTTCCCCGTCGATGGCTGCCGCGATGGCGATGCGTTCGCATTCGTCGGGCAATGCGGCGAGATCGACGCGAACGCACTGCTCGCTGCTGCCGTCGATCGTCAGCTCCACGACGCCGTCGTCGAAGACGGGATTGTTGTAGAAGACGAAATCGTCGTCGGTATCGACTTTTTCGTCGGCATCGAGCAGGAAGGCGACGACATCGACGTCGAACTCGTCGCCGACGGCTTCGGCCTTCCACGCGATGTTCACGGCCCAAGACTGCGTCTTGGCGGGCAAATCGATGACCTCACCGAGCGCCAGCACCGGCGCCGTGAGCCGCGACTCGGTACGCATGTGTGGCGGTATCACACCCTTTTCGACGGCAGCGTTGACATCGTGCGGGGTGAGCACGGGCAGCGCCCGTTGCACGACGCGCGTCATCCGCTTGTCGGTCTCTCCCCCGTCGAGCACGAGGGCATCGGTCACCGCGGCCGTGAAATTGAGGGCTGGCCGGGCACCGAGCTGGGCGATGCGCGACCGCATCATCACCGCTTCGAGGTGGGTCCCGCCGAGCAGCAACACTTTCCGGCCGGACCACAGTTTCGGCGCATGCCCCTGCAGCGCCCGGTTCGGAGCCGCCGGAGCAGTCGGCGGCGTGAGGACCTGCGGGATCTCGACCGGCGTCTGCGCCTGCGGCACGACATCGATGACGGTCGCTACCTTCGGCGTCCCTGGAGCGACCATGGCCAGGAAGGACTCGAGTTGCGCCTCGGTGATGACGGGTATGGCCTCGGCCATCGCCTTGCGGACCTTGGCTGTCTGAACGACGGGATCGTTGCAGACGAGCACACTGGTTTGCCGGCTCACCTGGTTGAGAACGTCCAACCCGGCGTCGGTGAGCCGCTGTGCGAGCGCCGGACGCGGCGTGGCGGTCGATCCGCTGATCACCACCTTCATGCCCTGGACAAGACCTGCCTCGGTCAACCGGCCCGGGTTCTTCCACTGGCAGGGCACTCGCGTGACGGAAGCCGGGTACACCGACTTACTACTGCGGCAATTGACCACGGGCAGCGGAAGCTGCAGCGACTCTGCCAGTCCGGCACTGCGCAGGAAGATCTCGGTCAGCACCCGCGCGTCGTCGTACGCATCGTGCGCCTCGAGTTGCTGGATCTGCCAGTGCTCCGCGAGCGTCGAGAGCCGGTAGTTGGGCAGGTCGAGGTCGAGACGTCGCGACAGTGCGAGTGTGCACAGACGCTGTTGCACCGGCAGCGTCCTGCCGGCCCGCCGGAACTCGGCGTCGAGAAACCCGTAGTCGAACGACGCGTTGTGGGCGACCACGGTCCGGCCGTCGAGAATGTCGGCCAGTTCGGCGGCGATGTCCTCGAAGCGAGGAGCACCGGCCAAACGTTTCCGCGTTAGTTTGTGGACGTGTACCGGGCCGGGGTCGCAGCCGGGATCGACCAGCGACGAGAACTCCCGTTCCACCGAACCGTCTTCACGGAGTGCAAGCGCGGCGACGCTCAGGACACGATGCGCGTTCGGGCGCAAACCGGATGTCTCGACGTCCACCACCGCCCAGCGATGACCGCTGGGCAACATCGTGGCCGTGCTCGTCTGCGCACGAAGATCTGTCACGCCTCCCCCTCCGGATGCCCTCCGCACCGAGTAGAAACTCGGTCCGATCGGACATTCTTACCGGAGGATCCGACGCCGGAAAATCCGCCCCCGCACTTTCGCCGGCGCTGTAACGCCGCGGGTCATCCCATCGATACGTGTGGCTCCTTCGACCACCGATCAGGTCGAAGAATTGCCTGTGAGCAGCACTTTCAGTGCCCCTGTTTCTCCTGCTCGGCCGAATACGTCATATGCCTCTTCGAAGTCGTCGAGGTTGAACCGGTGAGTGATCATCGGTGACGTGTCCAGCCGTCCACTTGCCACAAGACCGATGAGTGTCGGAGTGGAGTAGGTGTCGACGAGACCTGTCGTGATGGTGATGTCTTTGATCCAGATGTCTTCGAGGTGCAGTGTCGCCGGCGAACCGTGGACACCCAGGTTGGCGACGTGTCCGCCGGGCCGGACAAGCGCGACCGCTTGTTCGAACGTCGCGGGCACACCGACGGCTTCCATCGTGACGTCGGCTCCGAGCCCACCGGTCAGTTCGCGCACTGCCGCCGCGACGTCGTCGCGTCCGCCGTTCAGAGTGACGTCCGCGCCGAACGATCTCGCGGCTTCCAATCGGCTGTCGGCGAGGTCGACGGACACTATGTGGCTCGGGCTGAACAGCTTCGCACCGAGAATGGCGGCGAGTCCGATCGGTCCGGCGCCGATGATCACCACCACGTCTGCCGGCCGGACGCACCCGTTGAGTACACCGACCTCGTACGACGTGGGCAGGATGTCTGCGAGCATGAGCATCTGCTCGTCGCTCACCCCTGCGGGGACCTTGTAGGTGGAGTTGTCCGCGTAGGGAACTCGCACCAGTTCGGCCTGGGTTCCGTCGATGAGATGACCGAGGATCCAGCCACCTCCGTTGAGGCACTGCCCGTAACGGGACTCCCGGCAGTAACGGCACCTGCCGCACGCGGTGACGCACGAGACCAGGACACGGTCTCCTGCCATCAAATTCTGGACACCGGACCCGACTTCGACGACGGTGCCCACCGCCTCGTGACCGAGAATCCGACCGTCGGTCACCGCCGGAACATCGCCGCCGAGGATGTGCAGATCGGTTCCACAAATCGTCACGGCGTCGACACGCACGACCGCGTCGGTCGGTTCTGTAATCGTGGCGTCTGGAACGTCCTCCCACGCCCGTTGACCTGGACCATGAAATACCAGAGCTTTCATCCTCGGTCTCCCGCCGATCGATGACTTGAGTCCTCTCAGGATGACACCGCCCGGGGGTCCTCGAAGCAGATCGGTTGCTTTCACCGGGCCGGTTCGCGTCCGCTCCGACGCCCGGATTCCCGGCATGTGCGAATCGTGACCTTTGTTCCACCAACAGGTTTCGGGACGCCATTCGATCCGGTCATCTCCGGCATGTCGGGAGACTCACCGCCGTAACCGACCTGCCGCTCCCGTCCCGCTCGTTGACCGGAGACGGTCACCCTTGCTCCTTCGATTGCCTCGGTCGAGACCCCTCATGAGCGAGCGTAGGGCGTAATGTCTTGTGTCGCTTTTGTCCTGATGGGGACATTTGGTGGGTTGGCCTATCTTGGCGCGGCGAATCTCGATTCGTCGACTGCTGTCGCCGCCACGGAGCGGTCACCGTCAAATTCCCTGACTGCACCGGGGCACAGCCTCTCTCGAATCTTCACTTGTTCGACCCTGCGACTCGGTGCGGGGCACCGAGTTGCGGCACCGTACCTCGGAGACTTCCGCGGGTAGGTCTGCGAAAGCGGGTCGGGCTCTGGCAACCAGCATTGCTTTCGGGTTCTTTGGCCCATCTGCCCGGAATCGGCGCATTTTTCTGTTAGTTTTCGTCGCACGGCATGGCATTCCGTCTCTCCGGCGCTCGGGTGCGAAGTTGACGCGGGATGGACGAACCCCGCTGCTCGCCCCGCAGGACTCCTTTCGACGAAAGCGACCGTCCGTGACTTCGACAACCGACACCACGCCCGCCGCCCCCGCACCGAAGAAGCACGTCCCGTTCGCCTCCCGCGTCGGCGCCGGAACACTGCACTGGCTCCGCAGGTTTCACCCGGTCGGGCTGGCCGTGGCGCTGTTGTTCTACTGCTGGTCGCTCACACCGTCTCTGTTGCCCCGGGCCTGGTACCTGCAGGGCGTGGCCACAGGCATCAGCATCGTCACGGGCTACGGAATCGGTGTCCTCGTCGCGTGGGCGGTGCGCAAAATGGGTTTCACGTTCCACTGGTCGCCGAGGGTGCGGAAGACCGGCTGGATACTGCTCGCGGTGGTAGCGATCGCCGTGGTGCCGACTTTCCTCGTCCTCGGATCGTGGTGGCAGGACATCAGCCGAGAACTCGTCGGCATCGAAAGCGGCAGCAACTGGGACTACCCAGGTGTGCTCGCGGTGGCGCTGGTGGTGGCCCTCCTCCTCTTGCTGATCGCCCGCGGCCTGCGACGCGTCGCCCGACTCGTGACCCGGCTCGTCGTGCGGATTCTTCCGGTGCCCGTGGCGAGGGCGGTGAGCGTCCTGGCAGTGGGAATCGTCGTGGTCCTGGCGGTGGAGGGTCTGCTCGGGGCCGGAATCGCACGCATTGCGAACGGGTCGGCGATGGTGGTCGACGAAGGCACCGCCGCCGGCGTCGTCCAGCCGCAGTCCCCGGAGCGTTCGGGATCCCCCGCGTCGTCCGAAACATGGGATTCGCTCGGACGCGAGGGCCGAACCTTCGTCGCCGGCGGCCCGACACCGGAAGAAATCACTGCAGTGACGGGCCGGCCGGCCATGATGCCGATCCGGGCCTATGCGGGGTACCGCGCGGTCGATGGCGTCGGCGGGCACGCAGACCCCCAACGGATGGAGAGCGAAGCCGCAAGCGTTGTGGCGGAACTCGAACGCACCGGCGCTTTCGAGCGGGAGTACCTCGCGGTCGCAACCACGACGGGACGCGGATGGGTCAACGAAGCTGTCGCCTCGGGGCTCGAATACCTCGCGGACGGAAACTCGGCGATCGCCGCAATGCAGTACTCCTTCCTGGCCAGCCCCCTCGCGTTCCTGGCCGACCGAGTCTCCCCACGCAGCGCGGGTCGTGCCCTGTTCGAGAGTGTGTACGACCGCTGGAGCCAACTCGACCCCCAGACGCGACCCAAGCTGCTGGTATTCGGCGAGTCCCTCGGTTCGTACGGCGGACAGTCGGCCTTCGCCGGTGTGCAGGACATGCTCACCCGCACCGACGGCGCCCTATGGGTCGGCACACCCAACTTCACCGAGCAGTGGCGCCGCATCACCGAATCCCGCGATCCTGGGAGCCGAGAGATCCTCCCCGTCATCTACGGCGGTCAGAATGTGCGCTTCGCGGCGACACCCGCCGATCTGACCGACCTGAGCGGCCTGCGCGACTGGCAATTCCCCCGCATCGTGTACTGGCAGCACCCCAGTGACCCGATCGTCTGGTGGTCGCCCGATCTGATCTTGAAGCGACCGGACTGGCTCGAGGAAGAACGCGGCGACGACGTCGACAAAGGGATGACTTGGATCCCGTTCGTCACGTTCTGGCAGGTCACGCTGGACATGGTGTTCGCCGCCGACGTGCCGAGCGGCCACGGCCACGATTACACGACGGAAGCCGCCTACTTCTGGGCCGACATTCTCGGCATCGAAGACCAGGGACTCGTCCAGCGGACCTTCGACGCACTGTCTGCCGGTATCGGGTGAGATCGGTTTCGCTCCCCCGGTGAACGCTGTGGATGGACGTCCTCTGTACGCGCTTCGCCTCCGCGAATCGTGCTAGCGTCTGGCCGCGACTGCGGATCCGGGGGGCTCATGAGCAGGTGGGGTGTAGCGACGTGTTCACTCGTGGCCGCGATGGCTGTCGCGACCGGATGCGGGTCTTCACCCCCGCCTGACGAAACCAGCCCACCCGACACGGTCGTCGAGACGTCGGACGTGCGCACGCCGCGCATCGTCGACGATTCCGGACGTCCGCCTGTCACCTTCGACCCCTGCCTCGACCTCCCCGACGACGTCATGCGGGATGCGGGGTACGACGCGGACCACAAAGAGTTCGCGGATATGCCGATGGGGTCGTATACGTTCCTGGGCTGTTCGTATCGAAAAGCCGATCCTGTTCCCGGAGTCAGACGGGGTTACAGCCTCAACGTCATGGCGGGCAACGTATCCCTCGAAGAAGAACTCGAGAAGAACTGGGATGTGGCGGTCGAAACAACGATCAACGGCCGTGCCGCACTACGTGAGGTCGGCCCCACGGGAAATGACGAATGCACGTACGTCCTTCGGACGAGTTTCGGAATCGTGCTCTTCAACCGCCTCTATCACAAAGATCGCCCCGGGCCAGTTCCGCGAACGGAGTGGTGCACAGGTCTCGAAGAATTCGTAACGAGAGTCGAGCCCTTCATCGGCGGGTGACCAAGCGAGCCAGGGAGGAGACACGTATGGCGAAGTCAGTACGGTTGGAGCCGCAAGTCATCGACGAGATCGTCGCCATCTGCGAGACAATGCTCACCGAGTTGGAAGATGCAGCGCGCACTGCCGCTGGACTCGTAAATGCGCACGGCTTCGGCGACCTGGAATCTGCCCGCCAGTTAGCCGCCGGTTACAGCCGCAAGGCGTCCGGCACACCCGAATCCGCCCGCGAGCGGATCGAGCAGTTCATCGAAACGCTGACCCAACTTCGCG
>JAEZDV010000317.1 GCA_023417985.1 Actinomycetes bacterium
CGGCACCACCGACACCGAGGGATGCGGATGTATCTGGGAGCACTCGAGCTGGACATCCTGCTCGGCGACGTGCATTCACTCAAGGAGAAGCGGTCGTACATCCGGCCCGTCCTCGCCGAGCTCAAGCGCTTCGGTGTCTCGGTGGCCGAAACCGGTGAGCACGACCTGTACCGGCGCTCGACCATCGCTGTGGCGGTGGTCGCACCCGACTTCGCGCACGTGCGCGACATACTGGACACCTGTGAGCGACTGGTCGCACAGCGCCCCGAACTCGACCTGCTGTCCACCAGACGAAGACTGTTCGGCCCGGAGGATTGACCAGGCCGAAGGAGATCGCGGCCGCCCACCCCGGTGGCCGAGGAGAGGAACGAACGACATGGCCGATCCAGCACGGGCCCGCCGACTTGCCAAGCGCATCGCCACCATCGTGGCCACGGCGATCGATACCGAGATCAAGGATCCGCGACTCGAGTTCGTGACGATCACCGACGCGAGGGTCACCGCCGATCTGCACGACGCGACCGTCTATTACACCGTGCGTGGTGCCGACCTGAACACCGAACCGGACGTCGAGGCAGCCGCGGCCGGACTCGAGAAGGCGAAGGGTGTCCTCCGCACCATGGTCGGCGCGGGCACGGGTGTACGTTTCACCCCGAGTCTTACCTTCGTCACCGACACCGTGCCGGACACCGCACGGCAGATGGAGGAACTGCTTGCGCGGGCACGCGCAGCCGACGAGGATGTGGCCCGCGCCCGCGAGGGTGCAGTCCCCGCCGGCGATCCCGATCCGTACAAGGAGCCCCGTGAGCGTGACACCGGTGACGACGCCGAGTAACGATTCGCCGAGCGACGGGCCGACGGCTCGTGGTTCCCACCCGGACGCCGCCACCCCCGCGGGTGGCGCGCCGGTGGACGTGCCCGGTGCAGTGGCGTTGCTCGACGCCGCGTCGACGGTGACGGTGCTGTGCCATGTTCAGCCCGACGCCGACACTCTCGGCAGCGGGCTGGCCCTGGGGCTCGCGCTCGAGCGGCGGGGCGTCGCGGTGCAGGTCGCCTTCGCCGCGCCCGCCGCGGTCCCCGAGTCGATGCGTTCGCTGCCGGGCAGGCATCTCGTCACCCCCGTAGCGGAGGTGCGCCGGGAGGTGGATCTCGTGGTGAGCGTCGACTGCGGCACGGCGGGGCGCCTCGGTGCCCTGCGCGACCGCTTGGCCGGCGCCACGCGCACTCTGGTCATCGATCACCACGTGTCCAACACGAGGTTCGGGACCGACAATCTCATCGACCCCGAGGCGGAGGCCACCGCCGTGGTGCTCGCCGACCTCTTCGACGAGTGGGACGTCACCGTCGATGCGGACCTCGCGCACTGCCTGTACGCGGGGCTCGTCACGGACACCGGTTCGTTCCGGTGGGGTCGTCCGGCGTCGCATCGCCTCGCCGAGCGCCTGCTCGCGACCGGTATCGACGGAGCCGCCATCACGCGCGAACTCCTCGACACCCATCCCTTCGGCTGGTTGCCGATGCTCTCGGCGGTCCTGGCATCCGCGACCCTGGAGCCGGACGCGGTGCACGGCCGCGGACTGGTTTATGCCTTCGTCCGCCGCGCAGATTCGGCGCATCTCGGTTCCGAGGAGGTCGAGAGCGTGATCGACATCGTGCGTACCACGGCGGAAGCCGAAGTCGCCGCTGTGTTCAAAGAGGTCGGCGACGAGGTGTGGACGGTCTCGCTCCGGTCGAAAACAGCCGTGGACGTGGCCGCGGCCGCAACCGATCTCGGCGGCGGCGGACACGCGTTCGCTGCCGGTTACACCGCGCACGGCACACCGGACTCGGTGGTGGCCGCCCTGCGCGGCGTTCTCGAGTGACGCCGGAATCCGGGGAGCGGGCGATCACACCGGACCCCGCCGAGCGGGTCGTGCCGGCGGAGATCTCCGGTCGCCGCATCCTGGGCCTCGCGTTGCCCGCGCTCGGTGTACTCGCCGCCGAGCCGCTGTATCTGCTCTTCGACATCGCGGTCGTGGGGCGCCTCGGCGCGCTGCCGCTGGCAGGCCTCGCGATCGGCGGGCTCGTCCTGGCCACGGTGAGCACTCAGCTGACTTTTCTGTCGTACGGCACCACTGCGCGTTCGGCCCGGCTCCACGGTGCCGACCGGCACCGTGACGCCGTCGGCGAGGGTGTTCAGGCCACATGGCTGGCCGTCGGCGTCGGGTTGCTCATCCTGATCGCAGGGCAAGCGGCCGCCGGTCCGGTTGCGAACCTGATCGCCGGCGACGCGGAGATCGCAGCCGCAGCCGTCTCATGGCTGCGAGTGGCGCTGTTCGGGGTTCCCCTGATCCTCATCGGAATGGCCGGCAACGGCTGGATGCGGGGAGTGCAGGACAACCTGCGGCCGCTGCGGTACGTGATCGCGGGTCTCGCCCTGTCGGCGGTGCTGTGTCCCGTGCTCGTGCACGGACTCCTGGGTGCGCCGCGCTGGGAACTTGTCGGCTCCGCAGTCGCCAACGTGATCGGGCAATCGGTTTCCGCAACGCTGTTCCTAGTCGCGTTGCTGCGGTCGGGTGTGCCGCTGCGCCCCCGCGCCGACGTGATCGGTGCCCAGTTGCGACTCGGCCGCGACCTCATCGCCCGCAGCCTGGCCTTCCAGGCGTGCTTCCTGTCCGCCGCAGCAGTCGCAGCCCGGTTCGGTGCGGCGGCGGTCGCCGGCCACCAGGTCGTACTGCAACTGTGGAACTTCGTCACGCTCGCGCTGGATTCGCTGGCCATCGCGGCGCAGGCGCTGGTCGGCGCGGCTCTGGGAGGCTCGGACCGTCGTGGCGCCACAAGGCTCGCGTGGCGCGTGACCACCTGGTCCGCGTTGTTCGCCGCGGGTCTCGCCGTCGTGTTCCTGCTCGGCCGAACCGTGCTGCCGGCACTGTTCACATCGGACGCCGCAGTCATCGAACAGATCGACGTGGCATGGTGGTTCTTCGTGGCGATCATGCCGTTCGCCGGTGTGGTGTTCGCTCTCGACGGGGTCCTTCTCGGCGCGGGCGACGCGGCGTTCCTGCGCACGGCGACGCTGGCATCGGCGCTGTTCGGCTTCTTGCCGCTCATCTGGTGCTCTCTCGTCTTCGACTGGGGTCTGGCGGGGATCTGGACGGGGCTTACGGTGTTCATCGTGTTCAGGATGATCGCGGTGGTGGTACGCACCGTCTCGGGACTGTGGGCGGTGACGGGCGCGGATCGGCAGGTCCACGCGCACAACGAGTCGGGAGGTTAGTGCCGGTGGCAGCGAAGCTGTGGGCGATCAGCGATATCCACGTGGGCCATCGAGGCAACCGGCCGGTCACCGAAGACCTGTACCCCGAGTCACCCGACGACTGGCTGATCGTGGCAGGCGACGTATCGGAGAAGACCGACGACATCCGGTGGGCGCTGTCGTTGCTGAAGAGCCGATTCGCCCAGGTGATCTGGGTGCCCGGCAACCACGAACTGTGGACGACGGCGAAGGACCCCGTGCAGATGCACGGGGTGGCGCGCTACGACTACCTCGTCACGATGTGCCGTGAACTCGGCGTCCTCACCCCGGAGGATCCCTATCCGGTGTGGGAGGGAGAGGGGGGACCGGTCGTACTCGTCCCGATGTTCCTGCTCTACGACTACTCGTTCCTGCCCGACGGCACGACGACGAAGGCCGACGGACTGGCGCTCGCACGCGAGCGCAACGTCGTCGCGACGGACGAGTTCCTGTTGCGTCCCGACCCGTATGTCACCCGCGACACGTGGTGCAAAGTGCGGGTCGATCGGACACGTGAACGGCTCGACGCTCTCGATCCGGCATTGCCGACGGTCCTGATCAACCACTTCCCGCTGGTGCGCGAGCCCACCAGGATGCTGTTCTATCCGGAGTTCGCGCTGTGGTGCGGCACCACGGAGACAGCTGACTGGCACCTGCGGTACCGCGCACTGTGCAGCGTCTACGGACACCTGCACATCCCGCGTACGACGTACTACGACGGGGTCCGTTTCGAGGAGGTATCCGTCGGTTACCCGCGCGAATGGCAGCGGCGCGGCTTGCCCGACCGGCTCCTCCGGCAGATCCTGCCGGTGCCCGAGTATCCGCCGGGAACCCTGAACAAGTGGGGTGGTCACTTCACCGTGACGCCCGAGATGGAAGCCGAAGCCGAGAAGATGCGCGCAGAACGACAGAGGGAGTTGCGGTGACGGAACCGTCCGCCGGAGAACAGGTCGAGACCCACGAAGCGCTGATTTCGCGCATCGTGCCGGAGGGTGTCGCTGCCGCCGAGATCTTCTCCGACCCGCCGGGGTTGCAACCGCACCCCCAGGAGGAGGCGCTCGTCGCACGTGCGGTCGACAAGCGTCGCAGGGAGTTCGCCGGCGCCAGGCACTGTGCCCGGCTCGCGATGGCGCGCCTCGGTGTCGAACCCGGTCCCATCCTGCGTGGCGAACGGGGAGCGCCGGTGTGGCCGCGTGGACTCGTCGGCAGCCTCACCCACTGCGACGGCTACCGGGGTGCCGTGCTCGGGTACTCGTTGCAGGTGCGGTCGCTGGGCATCGATGCCGAGCCGCACGACGTGCTTCCCGACGGCGTGTTGCCCGCGGTCGGTCTCGACGCGGAGCGGGAGTGGCTCGCCTCCACCTCCGGGGACGTGCATTGGGACCGGGTGTTGTTCTGCGCGAAGGAGGCCACCTACAAGGCATGGTTTCCGCTCACCGGGCGCTGGCTCGGATTCGAGGACGCCCACATCACCTTCGAGCGCGACACCACGTCGGACGCCGTGACCGGCACGTTCCACTCCCGCATTCTGGTACCCGGCGACACGCACGACGGTCCGCCGGTGACCGGATTCGACGGCCGCTGGCTCGTCGCCGACGGTCTCGTTCTCACAGCGATCGCGGTGCGCTGACGATGACCGACCGCACACACGATTCGGCCGAAAACCCGGCCGTGGCGCGCGCAGGCCTGCTCCTCGTGGACAAGCCCGGCGGCATGACCAGCCATGACGTGGTGTCCCGGTGCCGCCGGCTGCTCGGCACGCGGAAGGTGGGGCACGCCGGCACGCTCGATCCCATGGCTACCGGTGTGCTCGTGCTCGGTGTCGAGCGGGCCACCAAACTGCTGGGCCTGCTGTCGCTGACCACGAAGTCTTACACCGCTACCATCCGTCTCGGCCGGAGCACCGTCACCGACGACGCCGAAGGGGACGTGGTGGAGACTTCGGACGCGTCGGGCGTCACCGACGAGCAGATCGCTGCGGTGGTGGAGACGCTGACCGGCGACATCGAACAGGTCCCCGCGAGTGTCAGCGCCATCAAGATCGACGGCAAGCGCGCGTACGCGCGGATGCGCGAGGGCGAAGCCGTGGAGATTCCCGCCCGGCCGGTGACGGTGTCCCGGTTCGAGGTGCTCGCACGTCGCGACGAAGGTACCTTCGTCGACCTCGACGTCGAGGTGGACTGCTCGTCGGGAACCTACATTCGCGCGCTCGCCCGCGACCTGGGAGCCGCTCTCGGCGTCGGGGGACACCTGACGGCGCTGCGACGCACCCGTGTGGGCCCGTTCGGGCTCGAACATGCGCGCACGCTCGAAGAACTCGCCGACCATCCCGTGCCGAGTCTCGACATCGACGAGGCGATCCGCACCGCGTTCGAGTGCCGCACCGTGACCGACGCCGAGGCAGCGGTCCTCGCGAACGGTCGCTGGCTCGAACCGGCGGGAATCGCGGGCGTCTATGCGGCGATCGACGAGCGCGGCCACGCGGCCGCACTGGTCCAGGAGAAGGGACGCCGCGCGGCATCGGTGTTCGTGGTGCGCCCGGCGAACATGTGACCGTTCAGACGAGCCAGATCGCACCGGCGGCGAGGGTACCCAGATCCACGGTGCCGCCGCCGGGGCCGATCCGGATGGACATCGTGCCGGCGAAGTCGCGCCGTTCGACGACGCGGATGTCGGTGTCGAGGGAGATGCCGACCTCGTCGAAGTAGCGCAGCATCGCGGGGTCGGCGTCGGAGATCCGGGCGACCCGCCCGTGCTCGCCGTCTGCGAAGGCGGTGAGGGGCCGGGCGGGCGGCGCGTCGACCCGGCCGTCGTGCGACGGAATGGGGTCGCCGTGCGGGTCGCGCTCCGGGTATCCGAGTTTGGCGTCCATCGCGGCGACCATTCGCTCGGACACCGCGTGCTCGAGCACCTCCGCCTCGTCGTGGACCTCGTCCCAGCCGTATCCGAGTTCCCGGACGAGGAACGTTTCGATGAGCCGGTGCCGCCGCACCATCGACACGGCGGCCGTGCGCCCCGCGTCGGTCAGGGAGATCGACCCGTAACGGGCATGGTCGAGCAGACCTTGATCGGCCAGACGCCGAACCGCTTCCGACACGGTCGACGCCGAGACACCGAGCTTCTCGGCGAGCAGTTTGGTGGAGATCTTCTCCCCGGACCACTCCTGAACCGTCCAGATGATCTTCAGGTAGTCCTGGGCAACCGATGACAGGGCCTCGGTCGCGGTGGTCTCGCTCGTGTCCGTCACGGGTTCAGTTTAGGTAACCGTCAGCGCAGATTCACCCGCGTCGGTGGGTGCGGCGCGCTGCCGCACCGCTTTGGTGACCACGCCGTGGCGCGGCGAGAACAGGTACGCAGCGGCGAAGACCACCGACTGCGCCAGCACGACGACACCGCCGGTCGCGGCATCGGTGTAGTAGCTCGTGTACACCCCGACGACCGATGCGACCACTGCGAGCGCCGGCGCGATGACGAGCATTCGTGCGAGCCGCTCGGTGAGCAGGTAGGCGGTCGCGCCGGGGATGATGAGCATCGCGACCACCAGAATGACCCCGACCGCCTGGATCGCACTGACGATGGTGACGGCGAGCAGCGCGAGCAGGAGCGCCGACAACCGGCCGGGCGAGATACCCAGGGCGTGTGCCTGCACCCTGTCGAACGCGAACAACGTCAGGTCGCGACGCTTGACCACCAGTACGACGAGCACCATCGCCGCGAGTGCCGAGACCTGCCAGACGTCGCTGGAGGCAAGTCCCAGCAGGTTCCCGAAAAGCACGTGATTGAGGTCGATCTGGCTGGGGTTCTTGGAGATCAGCACGACACCGAGAGCGAACAGCGTGGTGAAGACGATCCCGATCGCGGCGTCCTCCTTGACACGGCTCGTGTTGCGGACCAGCCCGATCAGGGCGACCGCGATCCCGGCGAACAGCAGCGCGCCCAGCGCGAAGGGCGCTCCGGCGAGGTAGGCGAGCACGACGCCCGGCAACACCGCATGCGAGACAGCATCACCCATCAGCGACCACCCGATCAGGACGAGCCAGCAGCTGAGCAGAGCGCACACCACCGTCGCGGCGACCGCCACGATAAGCGCGCGCTGCATGAACCCGTACTGGAGCGGGTCGAGCAGAAGATCGAGCATCACTGCACCTCTCGAACGGCGGGCGGGCCGGCGGGGGCGTCGGCCGGGGACGCCCCGAACGCGAGCGCCAGGTTCTCGGGACGAAGCACTTCCTCGGGTGAACCGTGGACGAGCAGCCGGCGCTGCAGCAGAACAGCTTCGTCGCACAGGAGTGGCAGGCCGGTCAGGTCGTGTGTCGCGACCAGCACCGCGTTTCCCGACGCCGCGAGATCGCGGATCACCGTCGTCAGTGCCTGTTGCGTCTTGGTGTCGACGCCCGCGAAGGGTTCGTCGAGCAGGAGCAGGGGTGCTTCCTGCGCGATCGCTCTCGCCACGAACACACGTTTGCGCTGGCCACCGGAGAGCCGGCCGATCTGACGGGTCGCGAAGTCGGTCATACCGACGCGGTCGAGGGCGGATTCGACGGCAGCACGGTCCGCGGGTCGCGGCCTGCGCATGAAGCCCTGGTGCCCGAACCGGCCGGTCATGACCACGTCTCTTACGCCGATCGGGAAGTCCCAGTCGACGGCCTCCGACTGCGGTACGTACGCCACCGCGCCGTTTCGGCGAGCGGTCGCGGTGGATCCGCCGGTGATCGACACCCGCCCCGAGACCGGCCGGACCAGGCCCATGATCGTCTTGAACAGGGTGGATTTGCCGGAGCCGTTGGTTCCGACGAGCCCGCACACCCTTCCGGGCGCCAGGGCCAGCGTCACCCGGTCCAGCGCGGTGACCGAGTCGTATCGCACCGTGACGGTATCGATGTCCAGGGCGGGTGTGGTCATTGCGTCAGTCCTGCCGTGATGGTCGAGATGTCGTGCCGCAGCAGGTCCAGGTAGGTGGGGACGGGGCCGTCGGGGGTGGACAGGGAGTCCACGTACAGCTTGCGGCCGAGTTCGGCCCCGGTTTCCGCGGCGACTTGGCGTTGCGCTTCGTCGTTGACGGTGGATTCGCAGAAGACGGTGGGCACGCCGTTGTTCCGGACGAACTCGGTGGTGGCCTTGATCTGCTGGGGAGTGCCTTCTGCGTGGCTGTTGACCGGCCACAGGTACGC
>JAEZDV010000372.1 GCA_023417985.1 Actinomycetes bacterium
GTCGTTGGCCCCTGCGCGGGCCGCCGGGGCGTTCGGGAGCGCGCTCGCCTCGCCTCCGTACGGCGTTCCCGGACCGACGACCGACAACCCGTGGCGTTGCCCCGCGACAGCGTGCGTGGCGAGCCAATCACCGAGAGCACCGGGCTCGACGATCCCGCCGCGCACCTCGAAACCTTCCTCGGCTTCGGGTTCGGTAGAGGCGAGTGTCTCGAAGAGGCGATCTCGCAGCACCCGGAACTCGAGGTCGTCGAACAAGCGGTGGATGCGATCTCGATCCCATTGAGCCAGCGCGAGCTGGTCCGGGGAGTAGGGCAAGGCCACGTCGCGCACCATCTCGGTCAGCTGCCGGTTGAGCAGGACGTTCGACAGGTTTTCGCGGAGTGCATCGCCGGTCTTGCCGCGCACCTCGTCGACCCGATCGACGAGCCCGCTGAGGCTGCCGAATTCCCTGATCCACTTCGCGGCGGTCTTCTCCCCGACCCCGGGGATGCCGGGCAGGTTGTCGCTCGGGTCGCCGCGCAACGCAGCGAAGTCCGGGTACTGCGCCGGCGTCAGTCCGTACTTCTCCTCGACCGCCTCGGGGGTGAACCGGGTGAGGTCGGAGACGCCACGCCTGGGATAGAGAACGGTGATGTCGTCGTTGACGAGCTGAAGCGCGTCGCGGTCACCCGTCACCACGAGCACCTTGTATCCCAGCGCGTTCGCTTGGGTCGCGAGTGTGGCGATGAGGTCGTCGGCCTCGTAACCCTCGATCGCCATGACGGGGATGCCCATCGCGCCGAGCACATCCTTGGTGAGTTCGATCTGGCCTTTGAACTCGTCGGGTGCGGCGCTGCGCTGAGCCTTGTATGCGGCGAACAGCTCTGCGCGGAAGGTTTTGCGACTGACGTCGAAGGCCGCAGCGACATGCGTGGGCTGCTCGTCGCGGAGCAGATTGATAAGCATGGAGGTGAACCCGTACACCGCGTTGGTGGTCTGCCCACTGTGGGTCTTGAAGTTCTCCGCCGGCAGTGCGTAGAAGGCACGGAACGCCAGGGAGTGTCCGTCGAGAAGCAGAAGGGTCGGGCGGGCGTCGGCGGCCGCGGTGGGTGTGGTCGAGGTAGATGCACGGGTCACGGGGCTCAGTCTAGGGACCGGGCCCGACACCCGTCGAAGGCCCGAGTCCGCCCACCGGTCGCTCCGGTTCCGGAAACACAGGTGTTTTCGTGGGACACGGAAGCGAAACACGTGGGAAACCGTGGATGCCGGTGCAATTCGGTCATTGCCGCTAAAGTGCGCTCTCACGACACCGCCCAGGCGTCGTTATCGACCTACATCTGCACCCGATTCGGGAGGACCTGCGTGGCCCCTACGGTGAGGCTCCGGCGACGACGATGGGCGTCCGGATTCCAACTAGTGCTTTTTCTTCTAGCAGTGATGTTCGGCCTCGTGGCGGGAGGAGGAGCCGCCGCCGCGCAAGACCCTCCGGACCCGTCGCCCACGGGTACAACAGCTCCTCCGGAGGATTCTCAGGTTCCCGACGACGCCGTGACGGTCCGCGGCACCCTCAACAACGCAGGCGACAGGCTCGACGGTGTGACCGTCCGGGCGTCGGACGCCGCGGGTGAGATTGTCGCCGAAACGGAATCCGCCGACGGTGGGCGGTGGGAACTCGCGGTATCGCCCGGCACGTACGTCTTCGAGGTGGTTGGGGAAAGCCTCCCCGACGACGTGAGCGTGCAGTCGACCGTCAGCCGTGAGGTCGCCGCCGGTCAGCCCAACACCGTGATCTTCTCCTTCGGTGAGGCACGGTCCGGGTCGAATGTGGCGTTCGCGGAGACACTGATCCGCACCGTCGTCGACGGTCTGCGATTCGGTCTGATCATCGCGATTGCCGGCGTCGGCCTGAGCCTGATCTTCGGAACGACGGGTCTGACGAACTTCGCGCACGGCGAGCTGGTGACGCTGGGCGCGGTCGCGGCCTGGGTGTTCAACGTCAGCTTCGGCATCCAGCTGATACCCGCCACGATCCTCGCGATCATCGTCGGCGTCATCATCGGCTGGCTCAACAACTCTCTGGTCTGGGCGCCGCTACGGCGGCGGCGCACCGGCCTGATCGCTCAGCTCGTGGTGTCGATCGGTCTTGCCATCGCATTGCGGTACCTGATCCTCATCTTCTTCTCCGACCGCACTCAGCCCTACAACGACTACCAAGCACAGCGTCAGCTCCAGTGGGGTCCTCTCGCGATCACTCCGATCAATCTCGCGTGCATCGTGATCAGCCTGGTGGTGCTCGTGGGCGTGGCCCTGCTGCTCCAGCGCACCCGCATCGGCAAGGCGATGCGCGCGGTGGCCGACAACCGGGACCTCGCCGCATCGTCGGGCATCGACGTCGAGAAGGTGATCCGCTTCGTGTGGGGTCTCGGCGGTGGACTCGCCGCACTCGGCGGCGTGCTGTTCGGTCTCTCCGAGCTCGGCGGACGCGTCCAGTGGGAGATGGGATTCAAGCTCCTCCTCCTGATGTTCGCCGGGATCATCCTCGGCGGGCTCGGAACGGCCTACGGCGCGCTGCTCGGCTGCGTCGTCGTCGGGTTGCTCGTGCAGTTGTCCACACTGGTGATCAATCCCGATCTGAAGTACATCGGCGGCCTGCTGGTACTCATCGTGATTCTGGTCATCCGCCCTCAGGGCATCCTCGGCAGCAGAACAAGGATCGGGTGACACATGGACCTCCTCGCTGTTCTCCAAGTGTCCTTCGCACAGATGATCGGCCCGTCGGCCATCTTCTATGCGCTCCTCGCAATCGGTCTGAATCTCCACTTCGGTTATGCGGGCCTGCTCAACTTCGGCCAGATCGGCTTCGCGCTGCTCGGCGGCTACGGCGTAGGCATCATGACCGTCACCTACGGCCAGCCGCTGTGGGTCGGTGTACTCGTCGGGCTCGCCCTTCCGGCGCTGCTCGCTCTGCTCCTCGGCATTCCGACCCTCCGACTCCGAGCCGACTATCTCGCGATCGCCACGATCGCCGCGGCCGAGATCCTGCGGTTGGTGTTCCGGTCCACCGCCTCCGACTCCGTCACCGGCTCGACCCGCGGACTGTGGGGTTTCGCGGGTCCTTTCACCGCGTGGAGCCCGTTCGATTCCGGTAAGCAGTACAACCTGCTCGGCATGCGCTTCTACGGCGACGATCTGTGGGCCATGGTGGTCGGCTGGACGCTCGTGTTCGTCCTGTGCGGCGTGATCTACCTGCTTTCGCACAGCCCGTGGGGACGCGTCCTCAAGGCCGTCCGCGAAGACGAGGATGCCGCCCGCGCCCTCGGCAAGAACGTGTTCGTCTACAAGATGCAGGCGCTCGTGCTGGGCGGCATGATCGGTGGCCTCGGTGGCATCTTCAACGCGCTGCAGACCAAATCCATCAATCCGGACTTCTATTCCACCGCGCAGACGTTCTTCGCGTTCGGCGCGCTGATTCTCGGCGGCGCAGCCACCGTCTTCGGCCCGGTCCTCGGGGCGATGCTGTTCTGGTTCATCCTCACACTCCCGGACGCATTCCTGCGCCAGGCGATCTCCGGACCCGATCCCCTGCTCTCGCTCACCGAACAGCAGGTCGGGGCGATGCGATACGTCCTCCTCGGCATCCTCATCGCGGTGATGATGGTGTTCAGGCCACAAGGAATCCTGGGCAGCAAGCGGGAGGTACAACTCGATGCCTGACACCACCATCCGTACTCCCCTCACCCGCGAGCAGCGGATAGCCGTGTTCGCGGATGTCGACCACCGCCCGGGGAGCCCGAAACCCGATCCGATCCTGGTGGTGGACAACGTCTCCCGGACCTTCGGCGGGCTCAAGGCTGTGGACGTCGACCATCTCGAGATTCAGCGCGGCTGTATCACGGGTCTGATCGGGCCCAACGGTGCGGGCATGACGACACTGTTCAACCTGCTCACCGGCTTCGATCATGCCGATTCCGGCACCTGGGCCATGGACGGCCGATCGCTCGGCAAGATGCCTCCGCACCGGGTGGCCCGGCAGGGCATCGTCCGCACCTTCCAGCTGACGAAGGCCCTGTCGAAGATGACGGTGCTCGACAACGTCCGGCTCGGCGCGCGCCACCAGACCGGTGAACGCATGGCGGGCGCGATGCTGCCGTGGACGTGGCACGCGCAGGAACGAGCCATCACCGAACGTGCGCGCGAACTGCTCGACCGTTTCAATCTCGAAAAGAAGGCCGACGACCTCGCCGGTTCGCTCTCCGGCGGGCAGCGCAAGCTACTCGAGATGGCACGCGCTCTGATGACCGATCCGACGATCGTCATGCTCGACGAGCCGATGGCCGGGGTGAACCCCGCCCTGACCCAGAGTCTGCTCGGGCACATCAAGTCGCTGTGCGACGACGGGATGACCGTGGTGTTCGTCGAGCACGACATGGACGTCATTCGTGACATCTCCGACTGGGTGGTGGTAATGGCCCAGGGATCGGTGATCGCCGAAGCGCCCCCGGACCAACTCGCCGAAAATACCGCGGTCGTCGACGCCTATCTCGGCAGTCACCACGACCAGGCACTCGAGTTCGACGACGAAGGCAACCCGGTGGGAGCGACCGCGGAACTCGCCGAGGTTCTTGCCGAGGCAGAGGCTCAGGTCCTCGAGTCCGGAGCCGACCTGTCCGACCCGGACGCGGTGCCTTCCACCGAACCACCCGCATCTCAGGAGAAGTCATGAGCGACACCCCGCCCGCCGGGTCCATGACCCCGGCCGAATCGGCCGCCACCCCCGAAGAGCACGCACGACTGGCAGAGGGCGCGCTCGTGCGGGCGGACGACGTCGTCGCCGGCTACTTTCCGGGCGTCGACATCCTCCGCGGCTGCAACTTCTTTCTCCGCGAGGGCGAGATCGTGGGCATCATCGGCCCGAACGGTGCCGGCAAGTCCACCTTGCTCAAGGCGTTGTTCGGCCTGATCCCGGTGCGGCGCGGCGAAGTGACGCTCCGAGGTGAATCGATCACCTCGGCTCCGGCCCACGTCCTGGTGCGCAAGGGTGTGGGATATGTTCCGCAGACGCAGAACGTCTTCCCGTCGCTGACCATCGAGGAAAACCTCGAGATGGGAATCTATCTGCGACCCAAGCAGTTCGCCGAACAGTTCGATCGGGTCTCGAGTCTGTTCCCCCTGCTCGGGGAACGCCGCAAGATCAAGGCGGGAGCCCTGTCCGGCGGCGAGCGGCAGATGGTGGCGATGGGCCGCGCCCTGATGATGGATCCGTCGGTACTGCTTCTCGACGAACCCTCGGCGGGCCTGTCACCGATGTTCCAGGACGAGGTGTTCATCCGCTGCAAGAAGATCAATGCCGCGGGCGTGTCGATCATCATGGTCGAACAGAACGCGCGGCGCTGCCTGCAGATCTGCGACCGCGGGTACGTGCTCGATCAGGGACGTAACGCCTACACCGACACCGGGTCCAACCTCATGCACGACCCCAAGGTCATCGAGTTGTACCTCGGTACCCTCGCGGGCAGCAAGGAGAAGAAGACCCCCTGACGCGGATATCCGCAAAACTCGACGGGGGCCGGGGGGGAATTTGGGTGTCCGGCCCCCGGGGG
>JAEZDV010000007.1 GCA_023417985.1 Actinomycetes bacterium
GTCCTACCGCAGCGGCACACCGAGAAGCGCATCGACTGCGTCGGCGAAAAGTCCCGGCGCGGACGCATCGTCGCCACCCCGCTCGACCGCGAAGCGCGCCCACCCGTCGAGGGCGGCAAGAGCCTTCGGGGTATCGAGGTCGTCGGCGAGGTGCTGGCGCAGTCGCGCGATCGTGTCGTCGGCGGACTGCGCCGAGTTCAGCGCCGCCGCGTCACGCCACAGCGCGAGCCGGGTGTGCGCGTCTGCCAGCACCTCGTCGGTCCAGGCCCGATCGGTTCGGTAGTGCCCGGAGAGCAAGCCGAGCCGGATCGCGGCGGGGTCGACGCCCTGCGCGCGCAACTTGGACACGAACACCAGGTTGCCGCGCGACTTGGACATCTTCTCGCCGTCGAGGCCGATCATGCCGGTGTGCACGTAGTGCCGGGCGAAACGCCGATCACCGGTGACGGCTTCGGCGTGCGCCGAGGAGAACTCGTGATGCGGGAAGATCAGGTCGCTGCCCCCGCCCTGGACGTCGAAGCCGCTGCCGATGCGGTTGAGCGCGATCGCGGCGCACTCGATGTGCCAGCCGGGGCGTCCGTCGCCGAACGGAGACGGCCACGCCGGCTCACCCGGCCGCTGCGCGCGCCACAGCAGCGCGTCGAGCGGATTGCGCTTACCGGCGCGATCGGGATCGCCGCCGCGTTCGGCGAAGAACCGCATCATCGTCTCGTGGTCGTACCCGGACTCGTAACCGAACTGCTCGGTAGCGTCCACTCGGAAGTACACATCCGGGTACTCGGGGTCGTCGACGGTGTAGGCAGCACCGGAAGCGACGAGTTTTTCGACGAGTTCGACGACCTCGTTCACCGATTCGACGGCGCCGATGTAGTCGCGCGGCGGCACTACCCGGAGCGCTTCCATGTCTTCGCGGAAGAGCGCGGTCTCGCGCATTCCGAGGACCATCCAGTCTTCACCGTCACGTTCTGCGCGTTCGAACAGCGGGTCGTCGACGTCGGTGACGTTCTGCACGTAGTGCACGTCGTGCCCGGAATCGCGCCAGATGCGGTTGACGAGGTCGAATGCCAGGTAGGTGGCCGCATGCCCGAGGTGGGTGGCGTCGTACGGGGTGATGCCGCACACGTACATCGTGGCGGTCGCGCCGGGGGTGACGGGACGTACTGCGCGATCCGCGGTGTCGAACAACCGCAACGGGGGGCCCTCACCGGGGACGGACGGGATCGCGACATCGGACCAAGACTGCATGGCTACGAGAGTAGTGGAGCCACGCGATGCTCCTACCGGGGCACCCGGCGGTGGGAACGTCAGAACGCGGGCCACGGAATGCGGCGCTCGCCGTACGGTCGCGGCATGACGGGATGCTCGAGGAGGTCCTCGATTCGCCGGCGCAGCGCCTCCACTTCGTCGGCGGTGATGTGCTCACGCAGCACATCGGCGAACTCGCCTTCGAGCCGACGAGCGAGTTTGTCGAGGTCGGTGAGAAGTGCGGCGTCGATCGGGTCACCGGCCCAGCCCCACAGCACGGTCCGCAACTTGTCGTCCTCGTGCAGGCAGATGCCGTGGTCGATGCCGTAGACGTTGCCGTCGGTGCCTTCGAGCGCGTGACCACCCTTGCGGTCGGCGTTGTTGAGCACGATGTCGAGGACCGCCATCCGCTGCAGGCGAGGGTCGTCCGCGTGGATGAGCAGGACGTCCTCGCCCTCGAGGTCGCGGGCACGGAGAATCGGCAGCCAGCCTTCGGGAAGCGCCTCGGCCGGGCAGAGGTCGACGACATCGAGACGGGCAGCGGGTCCGTCGGAGGGGTCGGGGGTGTCGATCCAGCGCTGCACCATTCCGGGCCCGAACGGGCCGTCGCGCAACACGGTCAGCGGGATGACACCCCACCCGAGCGCGTCACAGATCAGATACGAGGCGACCTCGCGGCCGGCGAGGGTGCCGTCCGGGAAATCCCACAGGGGCCGTTCCCCGCGGACCGGCTTGTAGACACAGCTGAGGACGGTGTCGCCGTACCGCGCGTCGCACACCAGCGTCGCGTTGCTGGCGTGCGCGACCTGCCCGACGACGGTCAGGTCGCCCTCGGTCAGCACGATGCGCAGGTCGGCGACGGGCACCAACTCAGTTCTCCTCACCGAACCAGGACGCCGGGTCGAACCCGGGGGTCCGCAGATAGCCGTTCGTCCGGATGCAGATGTGGCCGTCGCCGTCGATCGGCTCGCCGCACAACGGGCACGGCGCGCGTCCTGCCGCAATCACCATGTCGGAGCGCGCAGCGAATTCACGGGCCTGCACCGGAGTGAGGAACACCCGGACCGCGTCGGGACCTTCCTCGGTGTCGTCGAGCACCACGGACTCGTCGAGTTCGGTCTCGGTGACGGCGAGCAGCTCGACGACCACCGCCCCGGAATCGGAGTCCCATCCCAGACCCATGGTGCCGACCCGGAATTCGGCTTCGATCGGGGTCACGAGCGGATCGGTGTCGACCGACGGTTCGTCCGGTACGGCGGTGCCGAACCGGCGATGCACCTCTTCGAGCAGCAGTCCCATCCGGTCGGCAAGGATCTGCACCTGCTGCTTTTCAAGCATGACACTCACGATCCGGGAATCGTGCACGGCCTGTAGGTAGAACACCCGGTCTCCGGGCTCACCGACGGTGCCGGCAATGAACCGGTCCGGAGTACGAAACACGTGTATCGCGCGAGACATCGCACCTCCTCCAGTCAACCCACTCTGCCATGACCGACACTTTCATTATCCGCCCGTCTTCTCCGCGGGCTTCTCCTCCGGGCCGGAGCCATCGTCAGTGCCGCCCGGCACTTCTCCGCCGGGCACCGACTTCGGGGCCGACGGCCCGGCGAGTCCCGACAGGTCGGAGCCCGTGTCGTTGACCCGCAACACGAACGGGCGCGTGTCCGTGTACCGGATGACGCTGATCGACGCCGGTTCCGCGACGATGCGCTGGAATCCGTCGAGGTGCGTGGCCAGAGCATCGGCGAGAATCGACTTGATCACGTCACCGTGAGTGCACGCCACCCACACGACGTCCTTGCCGTGAGCGGCGGCGAGACGCCGGTCGTGCTCCCGGATCGCCGCGACCGCCCGCTGCTGCACCTCGGCGAGACCTTCACCGCCGGGGAACACCGCAGCGGACGCGTGCTGCTGCACGACCTTCCACAGCGGCTCCTCCACCAGGTCCTTCAGCGCCCGGCCGGTCCATTCGCCGTAGTCGACCTCTGCGAGCCGATCCTCGACGACAGGCTCCAATCCGCGATCCTGCGCGAGCGGTTCCACGGTCTGGCGGCAGCGCAGCAGAGGTGACCGCACGATCTCGGCGATCTCGAGCCCGGACAGGCGGGTGACGAGGTTCTTCGCCTGGATGTTGCCGACCTCGTCGAGTTCGACACCGGGGGTGCGACCGGCCAGCACGTGCGAAGTGTTCGCCGTCGACCGCCCGTGGCGCAGCAGGATAACCGTCATGGATCCAGCCTAGAGGCCACGACCCGCGGCGTCGCCGCAGACGTGCCGCGGGTCGGGGGCCGGGTCACGTCGCGGAGACCACACCCGTGGCGAGCAGCACGAGCACGACCGCACCGAGAGCGACCCGGTAACCGACGAACCAGTACATCGAATGATTGACGACGAACCGGAGCAACCACGCGATCGCGGCGTAACCGACGGCGAACGCGATGAGCGTGGCGACGATCAGTTGGACGCCCGAGGCGTTGAGTCCCTCCCCCGCCGGCGCGAATGCATCGGGCAGGCTGAACAGTCCGGACGCGACGACGGCGGGAATCGCGAGGAGGAACGAGTAGCGCGCCGCCGCCTCGCGCGTCAGGCCGAGGAACAGGCCCGCGGAAATGGTGCCTCCGGAGCGCGAGACGCCGGGAATCAAGGCCAGAGCCTGTGCCGAACCCATGATCAGCCCGTCTTTGAGGGTGAGTTGCTCGACGCCCCGGCGCTGCTTGCCGAAGTGCTCGGCGGCGGCGATCACGATGGAGAAGACGATGAGCATGGTTGCGACGAGCCACAGGTTGCGCGCGACCGTGCGGACGTCGTCCTTGAACACGAAGCCGAGGATGCCGATGGGAATGGTGCCGAGGATGACGTACCACCCCATCTTGTAATCGTGGTCGCTACGTCGTCCGGCATCGAAGATCCCCCGGAACCACGCCCGCACGATGCGCGCGATGTCGCGGGCGAAGTACACGAACACTGCGGCCTCGGTACCGAGCTGGGTCACCGCGGTGAACGATGCCCCCGCGTCCTGCCCGAAGAAGATCGCGGAGATGATCCGCAGATGTCCGGATGACGAGATCGGCAGGAACTCGGTCAGGCCCTGGACGACGCCGAGGACGATCGTCTGCAGCCAGGTCATCGAGTCGCCGATCATGCGGACACCTCCGCGCCGCGTGCCGAGTAGCACTGAGGACAGGACTGGGTCGTCACCCGCGGAAGGGTACGTGGTGCCGGCGTCATCGGCGCGCCGGAAGGCGCCGAGTGCACGCCTGTA
>JAEZDV010000293.1 GCA_023417985.1 Actinomycetes bacterium
TGACTGGGGGTCAAGTGGTCGCAGGTTCAAATCCTGTCAGCCCGACAGGTGTACGTAGGTAGGCCCCGGCTTCTCTTTGAGAAGCCGGGGCCTTCTTCGTGTCACGGGTGCCCTATCTCAGGTCACCGTCGAGCACGATGCGATCGACCGGCCAGTGCTCAACACCGGGGTCTCGGGACACATAAGGGAGCGACCGGATGAAAAAAGTTCCCGTCATCGCGTCACGAGCTTCCTGATTCCCTCCGAGGACGGAAACGCCGGGTTGGCGAACCTCGACCCCATACCTACGAGATGCGCCAAGGTGTAGCCAGAAAGCAGGAGGACGCTTCACCGCCGCACTTGTGCTCTGCAAGGTCCTCGGCATCCGGTTCACCTTCGGTAAAACGTGAGACGGATCCTTACGATGGAACTACCGACAATCCGAGCGAAGGAGGCACCCAGATGAGCACCGTCATCACGCCGAAAACGCTCCGGCAAGAACTGTGGCAATCTGCGGTCCTCGACAAGATCGAACGCGAGGGCATGTCGATCAACACCGAGCTGGTACGACAAAGTCTCAACACGATCCGCCGGCACGTGCGCGTCGGTCCGCTGATGGACCAGTATCTCAGCCGGTGGGACGAAATCGTCCGTACCAACGACATCGACAGCGTTCGCCGCATCGTGCAGAGCGACGACGACACCAGCCGGGAAATGCGCAACCTCTCGCCACTGTCGGTCCTGCTCACCAAAGACGAGCGACACCGCGTCCTCGACGAGTTCGGCACCCAGCTCGAGGCCACACTGAGGGCGTGAACCGCGACGAACTCGGCCGCGCCATAAGAGCGGCATGCGCGAACCTCGCCGAGCCCCGCGTGATCGTATTCGGATCCCAATCCAGTCTCGGAAGCTACGACGACAGCGAACTACCCCCGGCCGCAATCGCCTACGAGGACACGGTGGCGGCCGCGGTCAACGACAGCATCGTCGCGTGCGGCCATATCGAGGCGAGCCCGCCGATTCCGAAAACCGGATAGCCCACAGACCACCCTTCTCGACTGTCTACGCACCCGCTTCAGGATGGACTTCACGTGCAGGTTCGGCTGCGGAGTCGAGACCGGAAGACGAGGGATCGGCATCGGATGTCACGCGGCGCCCGGTAGTCCCCGGCGGCCGCGGATGCGCTGCCGCAGCGGCTTCCAGCGCGGACAACAGGGCATCGCGGCCACTGCGATCGGGAGCGGCCTGAGCCGCGGTGCGGATACCACCTGGTCCGGATTCGCCTCGGGGCCGGCGACGAGGGTACGGATGAGCGCGGCGAGACGACCCGGCGCGATCGTGAGGCCGTCGACCGGGCGGCGGCGGTCGATCATCGACACCAGAGCGAACAGTGCCTTGGCCGCATCGCCACGGGCACCCTTGTGTGGAGTGTCGAGCTTCCACTCGGGGAGCCGATCCCGATACTCGTGGGCGATGACCAACAGGGCGCACAGATCGGTGACGTCCTTCGGTGCGAGACGGCTGCGCCAGGCAAGCGCTTTGAGCACGACCGCCTGCTCGACGTCGGGGACCGGCACCTCGAACGTCAACGTCTCGGAGGTGGTCAGGCGGGCGCGGACCCGCACGTCGAGCGCGTCGATGGCGAGCACGAGATCAGGCCGGGAATCGCATCGAATCCTCGGCCGCCGTACTCGATCTTCGCCAACGGGCGTCCGCTGGTGCCGGGGACCAGCAGGTCCACCGACAGTGGGGTCGCCGAGCCGGAGGGAGCTTCGTAGTGATTTCCCGTCACCAGCCTGTATCCGCGTTCGACGAGCGCTTCGTGCTGGCCGTTGCCGGCAGCCGCGACGGTCTCCATGCCGGCGTCCGCGTCGGCGGTCACCCGAGCGAGCGAGTCGGTCGTCGGGTAGATCCGGGTGAGCAGGTGCACCATGTGCCCGCTGATCACCCGATAGTTGCTGCCGTGGGCCGCCGCCGCGAGATCGGCGAGGGCGCGCAGCCCGCGATCGGCCGCGTTCGATGCGGCAAGGACTTCGACCTCTCTCACAGTGCACCCTTCTTGATCGCGGCGAGCAGGTGCTCGGCGGCCTCGTGTGCGTCGGCACCGGAACTGTGGAGCACATCGTGCACGGCGATCAGCGGATCGGCCAGCAGCGCCGGTTCGCCCGCTGCGGCGGCGGTGCGCCACAGTGTCGGATCCGCCGGCACCGTGATCGCCAGGCTGTGCGCCTCTGCGGTGGCCGGACCGAACCCGGCGGTGGCCACGTCGACGAACTCCGGGACATAGAGCACGGCCTGGGCCGGGAGACGCCACGGTGCGTACACGTCCGCGGCCGCATCCCCACTGAGGAGGACGGTGACACCACGGTCGGTGCAGAACTCCACTGCGGTGGCCGCTTGTGCAAGCGCCGGGTCCACGCCGTACCAGTACGTCGTCGCACCGCCCGGGCCGGGATAGTCGGCCAGATAGTCCTCGAGCAGTGCCTCGCGAGATTCGGCGACCCAGCCCGCCGGGGTCCGGCGTATGTGACGGCACTGTCTCAGTGCCAGCGACACCGCCTGCTGCGTGACGTCCAACGCCGCTGCCAGTTCTCGTTGCGGCATCGGCTGGTCGGTCAGCAGGAGCAATCGTTCGATCGCCCAGCGGGTCCACGGTTTCCGGCCGCGAGCCGGGGGTGCGGCCGGAGCGGACCCGGGTGCGGTCTCGGCTGCCACCGGGTAGCGGATGCCGCCGAACACGAGCAGATCCTCGTCGGGGGCGATCACGTCGACTTCACCGGCGGAGGCGCGGGTGCGCAGGTGGGGTGTGGCGTGTGGTGTGACGATCAGCGGGCGACGAGGCGGGGCGAGAGTGCCGCGGAGGGTGGTCAGCGTGTGTGGGGTGGGGGGACGGCGCCGCACATGCACGGTCGTGGAGACGGTCCGGCCGTCGGGAAGGGTCAGGTCCAGCTCGTGCAGTGAGCCCGACGCGATGCGGATGCCGGCTCGGCGCAGCAGCTCGACCGCGTCGGTGAGGACTTGTGCTGTCTTTTTCATGCTGGGTTCACCCCCTCTGCCTGCTGATACAAGCATAGATGAGAATCTCTGCTTTAGCTTGTATCAGTCAAACGGGGGCGGAGCGGTGACGCACGGGTCGTTCTTTAGGACCGACCAGGGAGCGCGACCTCGGTTGGGGACTTGTCGTCGCGCAAGCCTTTCCATGCAGGGTGCCGCAGGCTCCCGCCGATATACTCGCGGAACTCGACGTCACCGACCAGTTCGGGCTCCACCCAGTGAGCACCCTTCATATCCCGAGTCGGCGGCGCCGTAGCGAGCGGACTCGTCGCCCGCTCCAACTGTGCAAGTTGGTCCCGCAGTGCCCGTCGGCCGGCACCAGTGAACCCGGCACCCACGTGCCCGATGTAGACCAGGCGACCCTGGTCGTCGTACGCGCCGAGCAGCAGCGATCCGACGCCACCACGTCCGTGCACCCAACCGACCACGACGCCCTCGGTATTGGCGCGCAACGGGTGCTTGATCCAGGCAGGAGATCGCCGGCCCGGCCGATAGGTGGAGTCGACGCGCTTGGCGACCACACCCTCGAGGTGGTGCTCGCGTGCCACGTCGAGCACGCGGTCGCCGTCGACACCGGTCCAGAACGGCGGTACCTGCACCCGCGGTCCGGAAACGCCCAGCGATTCGAGCCGTGCCCGCCGCTCGACGGCAGGCCGGTCGTCGACCGACCGTCGAGAGCGAGGACGTCGAACAGGTAGAAGGTGACCGGTGTTTCGCTCCGGAGCACGGCGGTGGGCCGCAGGACGTGCATCCGGCGCTGGAGACGGCCGAAAGAGGGCCCGCCGTGCGCGTCGAGAGCGACGATTTCCCCGTCGAGGATCGCGTCACGACCGTCGAGGACCTTGACGAGTGGGTCGGTCACCTCCGGGAAGGTGGTCGTGATGTCGTTGCCGTTTCGGCTGAACATGCGGACAGAATCGGCTTCGACCTGGGCAATCGCCCGTTGGCCGTCCCACTTCATCTCCCACGCCCACCCGTCACCTTTCGGCACCTGGCCGAGCGTGGCCAACATCGGAGAGGGCACCGTCGACGACGGGGGCATTCTCCGAGCGTGCGGAATCTCGTTGGTGGCCGAGACGAAAAGGATCAGAATCCGATCCTGGCCGCGAGCTGACGGCGCTTATCCGATGCCCACGTAAGCCGGCGCGAACGCACTATCCAGTGCGTTGTCCGGAAGCGCGTCTATCGAGGGTTGAGAGCAGCACGAACTTCGTTCGCATCAGGCTCGACGCTGCCTCGACGTCACCCGCAACGAGGAATGCGCGCTCACGAGAGTGCAGCGCCGCGATCGCCGTCTCTAACTCGGTGGCCGTCATCGCGTCGGCCGCATCTACGGTGTGTGTTCCATGAGTCGACCGTAGCGACCCGCTTGCGAGGAAGCGTGACCGACTCGGTGGCCGGTGGCCACCTGAAGTCACGTGAGGCCACCTCCGGTGTCCACCGATTCGAGCTCCGCTGCGCTCCGCCCTGAAAGACTCTTTCTTTTCCCTTCTGGCCTTCCGATCATGACCGGCCGGCCGCTGCGCACAACCCCTGGGGCGCTGCGCGGCCTGACGGCCCGAAGACTTTCTCCCCCGCTTCGCTCCTCCGAGACTTTTCGTCCCAGGGGTTGCACTCCGCGTCCTTAAGCCGGTCGTTCTCTCCATGCCAAGAGGCAAAAAGAACAGGCGGGCCGCGCAGTTCCGCCGTGACCTCGAGGAGTGGTCTTGTCCGACCGCATTCAGATCAAGAGCATCGGCGAACTCATCGCCGCTGTGCCGACCATGTTGTCGTTCGTGCCCTTTCAGTCGGTCGTGCTGATCTTCCTGAACGAAGGCCGCCTGTCCTTCGTCGCACGCACCGACTTCGGCACAGGCGGACGCCCGCTCGAGGCCGAAACCGTCGCCACGACGACCGGCGCCGACAGCGCGATCATCGTCGCCGTGGCCAAGGACCGCACCTTCCGCGAGGTAATCGCCGAGTGCGAACGCGTGAACGCGATGCTGCTCGGATTCGGTGTCGAAGTAGAGGACACCTACTACACCCCGAGCACCGAGGGTGGTGAAACCTGGACCGACATGCGCACGTTCGAGACCGGAACGGTGGTCGATCCGACCACGACCGAATTCGCCACGTAACGTCACGCTCACGTCGAGTCGCCCGCGCGGCGCCGCACGGCCCCGGGAGACGTTCCCGTCGCCCGTTTGAACGCCCGCGCGAAAGCAGCCTCCGAGTCGTATCCCGATCGCGCGGCGAGTTCGGACACCGTCGCGCCCCTGCGCAACGCCAGCGCCGCCGTTTCCATTCGCCACCGTGACACGTACCGCATGGGTGGTTCCCCCACCAGGTCGGTGAACCGTGCCGCGAAGGCCGATCGCGACATCGCGGCCTCCCGTGCAAGTCCGGCGACGGACCACGGCTGTTCCGGCGCGCGGTGTACCGCCGCGAGCGCGCGGCCCACCTGGGGGTCCTGCAGTGCGCCGACCCAGCCTCTCCGCGCGGCGGGGTCCGATTCCACCCACTCGCGGATCGCGAGGATCACGAGAATGTCGGCGACCCGGGTCAGCACCGCCTCGCCGCCCGGTCGCACCCGTCGCGCTTCCTCCGCCATCAGAGCGAGCAGTTGCGAGGCCGTGTTTCGGCTCGGATCCATCCACAGAACCGGTGGCAGCAACGACACCAGCCGGCGGGCAGTCGGATGGTCGAATTCGACTATGCCGCAGACCAGAACGGTGGGTTCACCGCCTCCGCCGTGCCGGAGCACCGAATAATGATCACCGACCATCTGCTGCGGCAACGTGTCGACGCGGCCGGTGCGGTGCGCCGTCGGCTCGCTGCGGATCAGATGGCCCGCACCGTGGGGGACGACTGCGAATTCGCCGGGGAGCATGCGTGTCGGGCTGTCACCCGGGACGTCGAGACATGCTTCGCCCGAGACGACCATGTGGAAGCTCGAACTGTCGGTGAACGCCGGCATCTCCAGACCCCACGGGGCGCTCAGTTCCGAACGGCAATAGAACCCGCCGCGCATCCGCAGCAGGTGCAGCGCTTCCCCCAGCGGGTCCACCGGGGTCCACGGATACGTCACCGAACCGGTCGCGGTCGTCATAGGGCAACGATCCAGGTTCCGGATGCGCGTCGTCCAGCAGTTCGGGACGAACGGGCATGAAACCCGGTCGCTCGAGCATGGGAACCCCGGTGCCGGCTCCATAGCGTGGACTCGTCGGCAGAAATCGGAGGAGGACATCATGAAGGTATTGGTGGTCGGTGCCACGGGAGGTTCCGGGCGAGCGGCGGTGACTGCACTGCTGGACCGTGGTCACGACGTGACCGTGTTCGTCCGGAACCCGGAAACCTCGGGAGCGATCGGTGAGCGCGCAGCGGTAGTCACGGGCGATGCCACACACCCGGACGACGTCGATGTCGCGGTGCGTGGCCAGGACGCGGTGATTGTCACGCTCGGTATCAGCGAGAACCCCGTCCGCGTGCGGATGCGGGGACCGGCGGGGACAGCGATCGACGTGCGCTCGCGCGGCACCCGCAACGTCCTCGACGCGATGCGTCGCCACGACGTCGGGCGCCTCGTCGTGCAGACCTCGTACGGCGTCGGCGAAACCCGGGGCAAGTTGCCCCCGCGATACGCGCTGATGTTCCGGGCGCTGCTCGGTCCGCAGATCAGGGACACGGAGACGCAGGACGCCCTCGTGCGTGGAAGCGACGTGAATTGGACACTCGTGCAACCGGTGAATCTCACGGACGACGCGTCGGGCACAGCGACGACGTCCACGGACGGGGAGGTCTCCGCGTGGCACGTCGCGCGTCGCGCGGTCGGTGAGGTCCTCGCCGACGCCGTGACGAGGCCGGATTACGTGCGGAGGACTATTTCGGTGTCCTGAGGCGAGTGCCTGTACGACACTGGCCACGAGGATGTGTCCACGACGAGAAACCGCTGCGCCGAGGGTCTGCCCCGGTGCGGTGTCGCACAGGACCGCACGCCGAGGCGACACCGGTCGTCTCCAGGATCGAAGGAGTTCGGAGAATGCCCACCACACTCAATCCGTATCTCGGCTTCCGTGACAGCGCGCGTCGGGCGATGGAGTTCTATCGCGACGTCTTCGGCGGCGAACTCACGATCTCCACGTTCGGGGAGATGCAGGCGAGTGACGATCCTGCCGAGAAGGACAAGATCATGCACTCGATGCTCACCACCCCGAGCGGCTTCGTTCTCATGGGCGCCGATACGCCGGCGGCGATGGATTACATCCCGGGCACCAACTATTCGGTCTCGCTGAGCGGGGACGACGAGTCCGAACTCCGCGGCTACTGGGACGCCTTGATCGAAGGTGGCCGAATCGACGTGCCACTCGAACGAGCTCCCTGGGGAGATTCCTTCGGGATGTGTACCGACCGGTTCGGCGTCAGCTGGTTGGTCAACATTTCCGATGCCTCCGCGTAGCGGCTGCTACCCCGCGCGGGCATCGAGTTCACGGACCAGTCGCGCGGGGGCGGTGACGCGGAAGGACATGTCCAGCAACTCGGCGACCTCGTCCCAGTCCACTGCTGCGCTCTCGAGGTCGAATCCGATCCAGCCACCGGGGCCCATGTAGGCGGGGTAGTAGGTTCGCGGGTCCTGGAGTAGCGCTTCCCGTTCGGACGCGTCGGGTTTGAGGATGAGGGACCGCGGAAAACGCTGTCCGGACTCCTTCACGGAACCGCCGTACACCGCGAACGCTGTCTTCGTGTGGAAGAACGGACGACCGTGCGAGATCTTCTCGCCGGCACCGGGGAGCGCCAACGCCAGTTCGCGTACCCGAGCGAGCAGGGGATCGTTCTCGTCGAACATGATCGGGTGCGACATGCGCGCAGCCTACCGCCCGACCTCGAGGCGGACAGGGATTCCGGGACCCGGCAGCCCCGGTTCAGCGCAGCACGGCGATGCCCTCCCTCAGGAGCGGGACCACACCGTCGCCGATCTTGTCGAAACCGTCGCCGACGGTCTTGCCCTGCCGGTAGCGGAAGTAGATCCCCTCGAGGATCACCGCGAGCTTGTAGTACGCCAGTGCCAGGTGGAACGCCAGGTCGGATGCGTCACGTCCGCCTGCCGCGTCGTACCGGCTCAGTAGTTCGTCGTCGCCCAGGAAGCCGGGTGCCTGCGAGACCGTGGAGACGGGGAATCCGGCGTCGAGCCGGGCGAGCCGTTGATAGACGAGGAGCAGCGCCACGTCGGTGAGCGGGTCGCCGAGTGTGGCCATCTCCCAGTCGAGCACCGCCGCGACCTCGTCGTGGTCGTCGACGAGGAGATTGTCGAGCCGGAAGTCTCCGTGCACGATGCCCGCGGTGCCGTCCTCGGGGAGTCGGGCTTCGAGCAGTTCGTGCAACTCGTCCGCTTCCGGCAGGTCTCGGCTACGGGAGTTCTCGAGCTGGGTGGTCCAGCGTCGAACCTGCCGCGCGAGGAACCCCTGCGGGCGCCCGAAATTTTCGAGTCCGACCGATCCCGGGTCGACGGCGTGGAGGGCGGCGAGCGTGTCGATCATGCGTTCCGAGATGGCGCGTACCCGTGCGGGTCCGAGCGGCGCGAGCTGTTCGGCGGTGCGGTAGGGCGTTCCGTCGACCAGGTCCATCAGATAGAAGGGCGCGCCGATCACGTCGGGGTCCTCGCAGAGCAGGTGGGTGCGGGGGACAGGCACCGCAGTTCCGGACAGTGCGGTGAGTACGCGATACTCCCGCGCCATATCGTGCGCCGTCGCGAGGACGTGTCCGAGCGGGGGCCGGCGCAGGACGCGACGTCGGGTCCCGTCCGTCACTTCGTAGGTGAGGTTCGAGCGACCGCCGCTGATGAGCCGGGCGGAGAGGGGACCGTCGAACAGGTCGGACCCCACCCTCTGTAGGTGGGTGGTCAGGTTCCCGAGATCGAGACCGGCGGGCGCGGCAGTGTCCGTCATCGGCTTCCTTTCGTGTTTCGACACACTATGTCGCTCAGGGGATCTGAATGGGGCGGAACGAACGCCATTTCTTGTGGATAATCCGGATTCGACGGAAAGTATGAATTACCCGAAATCGTAAAAGGAGAAGATCACCTGGACGCCCGACCCCGCCGCGCGTGCAGCGTGAGGCGCGCGCCCACCTACTACTGTCGTTGCATGAGCGCCCCACATACTCTCGACCGCGACCATCTCACCGCGGCACTCGCCGCATTCGAGTCGCGCCGGTTGCCCCTCGGGGGGAGGCGCCGTGCCGCCGTGGTCGTCGCCGTCCTCGACGACGGCACCGGAAATCCGGTGATGCCGCTCACCAAGCGACCCGCACGACTCCGCGCGCATCCAGGACAGTTCGCCCTCCCGGGCGGGCGCCTCGACGACGGTGAGACGTCCGAGGACGCCGCGCTCCGCGAACTGCACGAAGAACTCGGCCTCGCTCTCGGGCGCGACGCGATCATCGGCCGCCTCGACGATTACGTCACCCGGTCCGGATATGTGATGTCGCCGTTCGTGGTCTGGTCCGACACCGCCATGGCCGACCTCGTCCCGAGTCCCGACGAGGTGGACATCCTCTACGCCGTCACCGAATCCGAACTCGACGTCGAACCGCGCTTCGTCGCGATACCCGAGTCCGACAAACCCGTGATCCAATGGCCGTTCCGCGGACATCTCATCCACGCGCCCACCGCAGCGGTCGTCTACCAGTTCCGGGAGGTGGCACTGCGCGGCCGGCACACCCGAATCGAGGGTCTCGAACAACCCGTCTTCGCGTGGCGCTGACGCCACCGGGGAAGCCCGCGACGGATGTGGAAAGGTAGGAGAGACCGACGTGACGCCGAGCCGACTCCGAAGCAAAGGGATGACGTAACGATGACCGATGCGAGCACCGGCGCGAGCACGCGCAGCGCCGACCGCATCCTCACCGTTCCCAACGCCCTGAGCTTCCTCCGGCTTCTCGGGGTCCCGCTGTTCCTCTACCTGGTGCTCGTCGTGCACGCCGACGCGTGGGCGTTGATCCTGCTGATCGTCAGCAGCCTGACCGACTGGGCCGACGGCAAGCTCGCACGCCTGCTCGACCAGACGTCGCGTCTCGGCGCGATCCTCGATCCCTTCGTCGACCGCCTATACGTCGTCACCACCCTGTTCGCCCTCGTCGCCCGCGACATCCTGCCGTGGTGGATTGCCGCCGTCCTCATCGGACGGGAAATAGTCCTCGCACCCACCCTTGCCGTCTACCGGCGCAGGGGACTGCCACCACCCGAAGTGCTCTACCTCGGTAAAGGCGCCACCTTCCTGCTCATGTTCGCGCTCCCGTTGCTGCTCGCGGAAGTGGCCGTCCCGGGCTCCGCGTCGATCACCGGCCCGCTCGGCTGGGCAGCGCTGATCTGGGGCACGGTGCTGTACGTGTGGACCGCGATTCTGTATCTCGCTCAGGCCGTCGCGATTGCGCGAAGGGTGCCGGTGACGGGCCGTTCCGGATGAGCCGCGACTGGGAACGCGTGCGCCGGAACCCCGTGCCCTCACTGCTCAAGTCCCTCCTCGAGGATCATCTCGACCCCGGCTACGCCGCAGCAGCCGCCGACCGGGCCGCCGGACGACGACGGACCTCGCCCGCGCGAGCCCGCATCTGGCTCGTCGTCGGAGTTGTACTCGCCGGCCTCGTCCTGGGAAGCGCATACGCACAGAACGACGCGGGAGCAGCGGACACCGAGAAGGCGCGCGCGGAAATCCTCACCTCGTTGCGCGCCGGCGACGAGCGCACCGCCGCCCTCATCGCGCAGCGCAACGAACTGACCCGAACCATCGAGGAACGCCGTGACGCCCTGTTCGCCGACGACACCGAAGGCGGCACCGTACTGGATCAACTGCGCGCTGCCGAGGACGCCGCAGCAGCGTCGCCGGTCCGGGGACCGGGGCTGACCGTGACGCTCACCGATCCCGCGGTCCGGCCCAACCTGAGCGACTCGTCCAAGCAGACGGAAGTGCGCAGTACCGCCGCCGTATTCGACCGCGACCTGCAGGCGGTGGTCAACGCGCTGTGGGCCGCCGGCGCCGAAGCCGTCTCTGTCGGGGGCGTCCGCGTCGGACCCGGGGTGACGGTCCGCCAGGCCGGCGGCGCGATGCTCGTCGACAACCAGCCGGTCTTCTCGCCCTACGCGGTCTCAGCCGTGGGGCCGCCGGGACGACTGCAAACCTCGTTCGTCGTCAGCGACGCCTACCTGAGGATCGCGGGAATCGCACAGCTCTACGGGGTAGGTTTCACCCTCACCGAAGAGGACGAACTCGAATTGCCGGCCGCGCCGGTGCGCACAATCGGATCAGCAGGGGAAGTGGGGGATCGGTGAATCGGGTCAAGCATGGTCACGCGCTGTACGCGGCGCTGGCACTCGCGATCGGAATCGCGGCCGGCATCGTGTTCAGTCCGCAGGTTCCCGACATCGTGCAGCCGTACCTGCCCATCGCCGTCGTGGCTGCCCTCGACACGGTCTTCGGCGGGCTGCGCGCCTACCTCGACGACATCTTCGACGCCAAGGTGTTCGTGGTTTCGTTCGTGTTCAACGTCCTCGTCGCCGCCCTCATCGTGTGGCTCGGCGATCAACTCGGGGTCGGCACCCAGCTCTCCACCGCGGTGATCGTGGTCCTCGGCATCCGGATCTTCGGCAACGCCTCGGCCCTGCGCCGCAGACTGTTCGGAGCCTGACGCATGTCCGACGACACCCGTGACGAACGGGACGACCAGGAACCCCGCGAGCGAGCGGCCGGTCCCGACGCGGACATGGACGACACCACGCCGGTCCCGGAGACCGGCGAGGAGCCTGCCCCGACAGGACGCACCCGCGCCGCGCCGGTGTTCGCGGTGCTGGCCGCGCTCCTCGTCTTCCTGCTCGGTACCGCAATCGCCACCCAGGTCCGCAACACCGGCACCGGCGACACGCTCGACTCGGCGCGCCCCGCCGACCTGCTGGTACTGCTCGACAACCTCAACCGCAGAGAGGCCGCACTGCGCCAGGAGATCACCGCACTCGAGCGCACCCTCTCGAGCCTCGAGCGTGATGGCTCCGCCGCCGCCCTCGCCGAGGCACGCGCGCGGCTCGACGATCTCAGCATCCAACTCGGCACCGCGCCGGCGCGCGGACCGGGAGTCGTACTCACACTGAACGATCCGCGCGGCGCAGTCGGCGCCGAAGTCGTCCTCGACATGATCCAGGAACTGCGCGCGGCGGGCGCCGACACGATGCAGATCGCCGGGGCCGGTGGTGAGACGGTCCGCATCGGTGTCGACTCGTGGGTGACCGGCTCGCCGGGCGACCTGACCGTAGACGATACGTCGTTGCGTGCGCCGTACACGGTCACCGCGATCGGTGACGGACCCACTCTCGCGGCGGCACTCAACATCCCCGGCGGTGTGGTCGACGCGGTGGCCCGTTCGGGCGGGAGCCTGACCATCGAACAGTTTCCCCAGGTCGACGTACCCGCCTTGCGGGAGATCAAGCCACGCCAATACTCTCAGCCCGGATACTGATTCCGACGTTCGCCCGGAACGCCGGCCCCGAAAGGATCTGCCTTGAGTGAGTTCGAGACGCCCGACGAGTTGCGCTACACGGCGGAACACGAATGGGTGCAGAGGACCGGACCGACCACCGCGCGGATCGGCATCACGGACTACGCCCAGTCACAGCTCGGCGACGTAGTGTTCGTCCAGTTGCCCGACCCGGACTCGGACCTGACCGGAGGCGACTCCTTCGGCGAGGTCGAATCGACCAAGAGTGTCTCGGATGTCTACGCGCCGTTCAGCGCGAAGGTCACCACGGTCAACTCCGATCTGGAGACCGCTCCGGAACTGGTCAACAGCGCTCCATACGGCGCCGGATGGCTGGTCGAAGTGGAGGTGGAAAGCGAGGGCGATCTCGATGGCGCACTCGGAAAGACGATGGATGCGGCGGGCTACCGCGCCATCACGGAAAGCTGACGGTCCCGACGGGTAACGTGGCCGCGACTACCTGCACCGGTGCCATCGCACAGGGTACGGTCAGGTATGGCGTGTGCCGTGTCGATTTGATCGGGGCGAACGACTCAACGATCGCCCGGGTTTTCCCGGGCGATCGAACGGATAAAGGAGAAACGGTGAGCGAGAACGGCAACGCGGGCTACGAAGAGACTCCTGCGGAGACCACTTCGGTGTTTCGCGCCGACTTCCTGAACGAAGTGGAGAACGCGGGGGCCGGATCGGCGACCGCCGATGCCCCCGTCTCAGGGGTCGAAGGGCTCCCTGCCGGATCGGCGCTGCTCGTGGTCAAGCGCGGCCCCAACGCGGGTTCGCGCTTCCTGCTGGACCAGCCGACAACGTCTGCGGGGCGGCACCCCGACAGCGACATCTTCCTCGACGATGTGACCGTCAGCCGGCGCCACGCGGAGTTCCGTCAGGACGAGGGCGACTTCCAGGTGGTCGACGTCGGAAGCCTCAACGGTACCTACGTCAACCGCGAACCGGTCGACTCCGCGGTCCTGGCCAACGGCGACGAGGTGCAGATCGGCAAGTTCCGGTTGGTGTTCCTGACCGGGCCTCGTGGTTCACAGGGCGCGAGTAGCTGATGACCGCAGCCCACCAGTCGGCGCCGGCCGGCATGTCGATCGGGTCCGTACTCGATCGGCTGCGGCCCGAGTTCCCGGACGTCACGATCTCGAAGATCAGGTTCCTCGAGGCCGAGGGGCTGATCAGCCCGGAGCGCACTCCGTCGGGCTATCGCCGGTTCTCCATCGCGGACTGCGAGCGGCTGCGCTATGTGCTCACGGCACAACGCGATCAATACCTTCCGCTGAAGGTGATCAAGGAACAGCTCGAGGCCATCGATCGCGGCGCCGCGACGGTCGGATCGGTCGAGACGCGACCCAAACGGCCCCGGCCGCTGGCGGTGGCCCGCGGGGAGGTCTCGCCGGAGGATCTGCGCACCGACCGGGAGATCCGCGTCAGCCGCGACGATCTGTGCGAGCGAGCCGGTGTGGATACCGCGTTCCTGGCCGAACTGGTGGGTGCGGGACTGGTGACACCCGGTCCCGCAGGGTTCTTCGACGACGATGCGGTGCTGCTTACGCGCACCGCGAAGGCAATGGCCGAGTTCGGCCTCGAGGTACGGCACCTGCGGGCGTTCAAGCTCGCCGCCGACCGCGAGGCCGGGCTCGTCGCCCAGATCGCCGGCCCGGTCGCGAAAGGCCGCGACGCCGGCGCTCGGCAGCGCGCGGAAGAGATGGTGCGTGAGCTCGCCGCCCTGTCGTTGACGCTGCATACCTGCCTCGTGAAGGCTGCCGTGCAGGGAGCCCTCGATCGCTGATCGCACATCGGCGGCTCCGACCGGCACCTGACGGATGTGCAGGAGCGCACTAGAATTCAGGCAATACCCGAGTAGGGTAATTCGCCACTGACGAGCAGCAGGACGGAGGCGCCGCGATGAGCGAGATGCGAGTAGTGGGGATTCGAGTGGAACAACCCCAGAATCAGCCCGTCCTGTTGCTCCGTGAGGTCGACGGCGAACGGTATCTGCCCATCTGGATCGGACAGAACGAAGCGACCGCGATCGCGCTCGAGCAGCAGGGCGTCGAACCGGCCAGGCCCCTGACCCACGATCTGATCAAGAACCTCCTCGACGCCTTCGGACACTCGCTGTTGGAAGTACGCATCGTCGATCTGCAGGAGGGCACCTTCTTCGCCGACCTCGTTTTCGACGGGGAGATGCGCGTGTCGTGCCGGCCGTCCGACGCCGTCGCTGTAGCCTTGCGCATCGGTGCGCCGGTCTTCGTCGACGAAGCGGTGCTCACCGAAGCAGGACTGGTCATGCCGGACGAGCGTGAAGACGAGGTCGAGAAGTTCAAGGAATTCCTCGACAACATCTCTCCGGACGACTTCAAGGCGACGGACGGCTGAGACGGGCGTTCGTCGGCCGGTAACCGATGTGATGCGGCCCCTGGAGGGCGCACCGGACGGCGTGACCAGTGTCGAGAGTTGCCTTTCCGGTGGGCGTGTTGCTGCCCGCATGCCCCTCGCCGGAGCGTACGCTGGGTAAACCCGAATATGGACTACTTGGTGAGCCTGAGAGCGCTCGACGATCGGATGCGGTGGGGGATCCGCCCGTCGGTCGTTGCAAGGTACAACAGGGCGCGCGAGAGGAAGTCACAACAGTGCGAGATCGGCCGCAGGGACAGCATTTCAGCGTTGGTGCCGGCGACCGCTCGAGTTCGTCACCCACGTCGCACGAGGCCGACGAGATGCAACCCGGGCTGTTCCCCGATGATTCGGTGCCCGACGAACTCGTCGGCTACCGGGTGCCCATCGCCTGTCAGATCGCGGGAATCAGCTACCGCCAATTGGACTACTGGGCGCGCACGAATCTGGTCGTCCCTTCGATCCGGGGCGCCGCAGGATCGGGAAGCCAGCGGCTCTATTCGTTCAAGGACATCCTCGTCCTCAAGATCGTCAAACGCCTGCTCGACACCGGCGTCTCCCTGCAGAACATTCGGGTCGCCGTCGACCATCTGCGCAGCCGCGGTGTCCGCGACCTCGCCAAGATCACGCTGTTCTCCGACGGCACCACCGTCTACGAATGCACCTCGCCCGAGGAGGTCGTCGATCTTCTCCAGGGCGGGCAGGGAGTCTTCGGGATCGCCGTCAGTGGCGCGATGCGTGAGCTGACCGGAAGCATCGCCGACTTCCCCGCCGAACGTGCCGACGGCGGTGACGTCGAAGAACGGCCGGAAGACGAACTGGCGTCGCGTCGCCGCAGCCGCATCAACCGGCGAATCGGCTAGACGAAGATCACTACCGGCGGTGGTGCGGCGGCGTCGCCGCCGGTGCAGCGCCGTGTTCTAGACTTGGTCTCGCGTCGCCGTCGTGCGGGAGAGTTCCGGACCTGATCCGGGCGCCGAAGGAGCAGCACCTCCCCGTCAATCTCTCAGGCATACAGGACCGTGCGAGCTACGACGTCTCTGGAAAGCGGTGGGAGCACCCACCCGCCCACGGGGAAACGCCCATCAGTGGGCTGAATCTCTCAGGCGCTCGCATCGCGAGCTCACGACAGAGGGGGAGGAAACACTCCGCGCGAGCACGCGCGGTGGTGGGCCTCTCCGATCAGCCTGGGAGCTGCGATGTCAGTAGATGTCACCTCGAACTTCGCCGACCGCCACATCGGTCCCGATCCTGCCGGTATCAACCGCATACTCGAGGTGATCGGAGTCGGATCGCTCGACGAACTCGCCGCGAAAGCAGTCCCCGCGACCATCCTCGACGGGCGCGACGGCGCAGTCTCGGATGGGCTCGACGTCCTCGACGCCCCCAAGTCCGAGCATGAGGTCCTCGCTGAACTCGTGGCCCTCGCCCGGAAGAACACCGTGGCGACCTCGATGATCGGCCAGGGGTACTACGACACCCTCACGCCGCCCGTCCTGCTCCGCAACATCATCGAGAACCCTGCCTGGTACACCGCGTACACGCCCTATCAGCCGGAAATCAGCCAGGGGCGCCTCGAAGCTCTCCTGAACTTCCAGACGATGGTCGCGGACCTCACTGGTATGGAGGTCGCCAACTCGTCGATGCTCGACGAAGCCACCGCAGCGGCCGAAGCGATGACGCTCCTGCGCCGCGCGAACCGCAAGTCGAAGAGCCCCCGGATCGCCGTCGACGCCGATCTCTTCCCGCAGACCGCCGCCGTTCTGGCGACCCGCGCGGAACCTCTCGGCATCGAGATCGTCACCGCGAACCTCGTGGACGACGGTCTCCCCGAGGGCGACTTCTTCGGGGTCATCCTGCAGATTCCCGGGGCGTCGGGACGCGTGTACGACGCCTCCCCGGTCATCGAAGCCGCGCACGCGAGGGGCGCCCTCGTCGCGGTCGGTGCCGACCTGCTGGCGCTGACCTTGATTACTCCGCCCGGAGAGCAGGGCGCAGACGCATGCTTCGGCACCACGCAGCGTTTCGGTGTCCCGATGGGATTCGGTGGCCCGCACGCCGGTTACCTGGCCGTCGACGCCGCGAACACCCGAACCTTGCCTGGCCGGCTCGTCGGGTTGTCGGTGGACGCGGACGGCGACCCCGCCTACCGGCTCGCGCTGCAGACCCGTGAACAGCACATCCGCCGGGAGAAGGCGACCAGCAACATCTGCACCGCGCAGGTGCTGCTCGCCGTGCTGGCAGCGATGTACGCGTCGTACCACGGTGCGGAGGGGCTGACCGCGATCGCGCGTCGCGTCGCCGGTCACGCCGGCCACCTCGCGTCGGGGCTGCGCGCGGGCGGTGTGGAGGTTGTCCACGACACCTTCTTCGACACCGTCCTCGCCCGGATCCCCGGTCGCGCCGACGAGGTGATCGCCGCAGCGGCTGCCGCCGGGATCAACCTGTTCCGGGTCGACGCCGACCATGTCTCGGTGTCGTGCGACGAGGCGACAACGCCGGCGCACATCACCACCGTCCTGGGCGCGTTCGATGTTGCCGACGAGCCTGCGGCCGCCGCCGCGGACGCGCTGGCCTCGGCACCGGTACGCACGAGCGGGTTCCTCGAGCACCAGGCGTTCACCCGGTATCGCACCGAGACCGCGATGATGCGCTACCTGCGCCGGTTGTCCGACAAGGACCTTGCGCTCGACCGCACGATGATTCCGTTGGGTTCGTGCACGATGAAACTCAACGCCGCTGCCGAGATGGAAGCGATCACCTGGCCGGAGTTCGCCGGTTTGCATCCGTTCGCGCCGGCCGAGCAAACGGCCGGAATCCGCGAACTCGTCGCGGACCTGGAGCGCTGGCTGGCAGCGGTGACGGGGTACGACGCGGTGAGCTTGCAGCCGAATGCGGGCAGCCAGGGAGAGTACGCGGGTCTGCTCGCAATCCGGCGGTACCACCTGGACCGCGGCGACATCCAGCGCGACACCTGCCTGATCCCGTCCAGCGCCCACGGCACCAATGCCGCCTCGGCGGTCATGGCCGGGATGCGGGTCGAGGTCGTGGCGTGCCGGTCCAACGGCGACGTCGACCTCGACGACTTGCGTGCGAAGATCGCCGATCACGCGGAACGCCTCGCCGCGATCATGATCACGTATCCGTCGACCCACGGGGTGTACGAGGAGGACATCGCCGAGATCTGCGGCGCGGTCCACGACGCCGGTGGCCAGGTGTACATCGACGGAGCGAACCTCAATGCGCTGGTGGGCCTGGCCCGGCCCGGCAAGTTCGGTGGCGACGTCAGCCATCTCAATCTGCACAAGACGTTCTGCATCCCGCACGGCGGTGGTGGCCCGGGTGTGGGGCCGATCGGTGTGCGCGCCCACCTGGCGCCCTACCTTCCGGGGCACCCGGCAGAACCGGGTCTCGGCGGTGGCGGACCGGTGTCGGCGGCACCCTTCGGATCCGCGTCGATCCTGCCGATCACCTGGACGTACATCAAGCTGATGGGCGCCGAGGGTCTGCGTCGGGCGTCTCTGACCGCGATCGCCTCGGCCAACTACATCGCGCGCCGTCTCGACGAGTACTTCCCGGTTCTGTTCACCGGTGAGAACGGGATGGTCGCGCACGAGTGCATCCTCGATCTGCGGGGGATCACGAAGGCGACGGGCGTGACGGTCGACGACGTCGCGAAGCGACTCGCGGATTACGGGTTCCATGCCCCGACGATGAGCTTCCCGGTGGCCGGCACCTTGATGGTCGAGCCCACCGAGAGCGAGGACATCGCGGAACTCGATGCGTTCATCGACGCCATGATTTCGATCCGGCAGGAGATCGATCGGGTCGGGGCGGGGGAGTGGCCCGCCGACGACAACCCGCTCCGGGGAGCGCCGCACACCGCGGAATGCCTGGTGGGAGAGTGGAACCACCCGTATTCCCGCGCGACCGCGGTGTTCCCGATGGGGAAGGCCCGCGCGAAGGTGTGGCCTGCGGTCCGTCGGATCGACGGCGCGCACGGTGACCGGAATCTGGTGTGCTCGTGCCCGCCGTTGGAGGCGTACAGCAGCTGAGCAGTCGGGGGGGGGGGGGGGGGGGGGCCCCCCCCCCCCCCCCCACCCCGGCCTCACTCGTCGCTGATGCCGAGCGGGAAATAGCCGGTGCCCTCCTCCGGATCGCCGATCACGGCACCCTCGGTGACGGTGCTGGCGGTGCCCAGGTCGATCAGCTCGAGGTCGAGATCATGGTGCATGTCGTCGTCTCCTTGCCGCTTCGTGCAGCAGGTGGAGACTAGGTGCAGAGGGCGGATGCCCGAAGCCTATACGC
>JAEZDV010000349.1 GCA_023417985.1 Actinomycetes bacterium
CCGACACCCAGGAAGCCCTGAAGTCCGGAGACCTGAAGAAGTACGCCGAAGCCCAGGAGAAGCTCGAACAGGCCATCAACAAGCTCGTCGAGGTCCAGGGCCAGGCCGGACAGCCCCAGCCCGCCGATACACCGAGCCCCGGGAACTGATTTGCCCAAGCACGCTCCACCCCGTAGTCTTAAGACACACCGACGCGGGGTGGAGCAGCTCGGTAGCTCGCTGGGCTCATAACCCAGAGGTCGCAGGTTCAAATCCTGTCCCCGCTACCACGACAAGGCCCGGGAATCGGATCCGATTCCCGGGCCTTTTGTCATATGTGCGGAGTGGTCAGCCGGTGGGCGCGGCGGAGGACTCGTCGGCTCCGGCGCCCGGCGGGTCCATCTCCACGAGCACCCGGCGCAACAGCTTCCCCGTCGCATTGCGCGGTAACTCGTCGAGGAAGATCACGTCCCGCGGAACCTTGTACCGAGCGAGGTTGGACCGCACGAAAGCCTTGATGTCCTCCGCATCTCGCCCGGACGTCGGTGACGGCACGACGAACGCCCGGAGCCGGTGCCCGAATTCGGGATCCGCAATTCCCACGACCGCGACGTCCAACACGTCCTCGCGCTCGGCGAGCAGATTCTCGACTTCGAGCGGATAGACGTTCTCCCCACCCGAGACGATCATGTCGTCGTCGCGACCGTCGACGAACAGAAGCCCTTGCTCGTCCCAGTGGCCGAGGTCGCCGATCGAGAGCATCCCGTCGATACGCTCCTTGTCACGGCCGTCGGTGTATCCGGCGAAACTCAAGCCGCTGGCGACGAAGATGCGGCCCACGACGTTGGGTTCGGTGATAGGAGTGCCGTCGTTGTCGTACAACACCACCCTGCACGTCACGGGAGGCCGCCCGGCGGTGCCCGGGGCGAGGCGTATGTCCTCGGGGGTCGCGACGGTGGCAACGGCGCATTCGGTGGATCCGTACAGGTTGTGCAGCACCTCTCCGAAGGACTCGCGGGTGCGACGGCACAGGTCGGGGGAGAGGGCCGACCCGGCCGAGAAGATGATCTCGAGGCTCGAGGTGTCGTACTCCCCGATCTTCTCGGGGCCAAGGTCGAGAATCCGTTGCAGCATCGTAGGCACGACGACGAGTACGTTCGCGTGATGCCGTTCGATCAGCTCCAAGGTCTCCACGGGGTAGAAGCGGCGCATCATCACGACCGTCTGCCCCAGTGCGAGAGCCAGCGCGAATTGCGAGACTCCGGTCCCGTGGAACGCGGGGGCGGCCATCAACATCGTCTGACCCGGCCGCAGTGGCACCCGGTCGAGGAACTGGGCGGAGGCGAGCGGTGAGGTACGGCCCCGCGGAGCCCCTTTCGGCGTCCCGGTGGTGCCGCTGGTGAGAAGTACGAAGCCGCCGAAGACCGTGGGCGACGGGGGTGGTGAGGTGTCGAAACCCTCGATTGCCTCTTCCAGGGTGGGGACTCCGGGCACGTTCTCGTCCTTCCACGACAGGTAGCGGACGACGCTGCTGGGAAGGGCCTCGGCCACCCCGGCGAATTCGGAGTCGAACACGAAGCTCGTGACGTCCTCACGCGCGGCGACTTCCGCGAGCTGACGCGGTGCGAACCCGGTGTTCATCATCACTGCGCGCACGCCGAGCTTGGCTGCCGCGAGCATCGTGACGACGAGTCCGCGGTGATTGCGGGCCATGAGCCCCAGCGACGAACCCGGCGTGATGCCCGCTTCCTGCCACACGCGCACGAGAGCGTTGGACCACTCCTCGAGCTGCCGGTAGGTGACTTCACCCCGCTCGTCGACGATCGCGGGCACGTCGGGGATGCGGGTCGAGTGGGCATGCACCGGTCCCGCGAAGGGGCCGTACTTCCGGGCGGCCGCCATAGTGGTCAGGCTCTGGTCGACGCGGGGGAAGTGGAGCAGCCCGGCCCGGCGCATCACGGCGAGCGCACCGACTGCGTCGGTGATGCCGTCGATGGCACCGCGGACATTCTTGGCGAGATCGAGCACCGGCATCGGTAGCCCTTTCGGCTTCGGACTCGGACGGGAGATGTGCCCACCCTAGTAGTGATGTGGGTCACATACGGCGGAATGTCCGAATTTGTGGGGCCGGTCCCACGCCGCAGGGGCGCGCGGTCGTGGGACATCTCACTGTAGAACGCCTGCGACCAGGGCTTTTGCGGTGACGCTGCGCAGATGCGGGTAATACGGGCGCAACGGGCACCGATGCACAAGTGAATGCCCGATCGACCGTCCGTGGGTGGCATGCCCACAGAAAGGGTGCAGGTGCTCCTCGTGACCCGCTCCGACAACTCCTCGCTCAGTAGGCGAACAATGCTCAAGACTGCGCTTGCGGGCGCGGCCGGTCTCGCCGGCGCCGCGGCCATGACCACCTCGGTTCCGGCGGTCGCGCGTGCCGTACCCCGGGGAGGGTACGAAGAGATCTGGGTGAACTCGGAGATGGGCCCGATCAAGTGTCAGGTGCAGTGGGCGAAGCGCGGCGGAAGCGCGTCGCTGTACCTGCTCGACGGTATGCGTGCACGTCCGGACGCCAATGCGTGGTCGTTCGAGACGAACGCCTTCGAGCAGTTCGCGCTCGACAACGTCACGCTCGTGATGCCGGTGGGCGGCGAGTCCAGTTGGTATAGCGACTGGTACAACGCCAGCAACTTCAACCAGCAGAGCGTGACGTACAAGTGGGAGACGTTCCTGACTCGCCACCTGCCCGCAGCGCTCGCCGCGCGCGGCGTGGACCGTAGCCGCACCGGCATCGCAGGCTTGTCGATGGGCGGCACGGCGGCGCTCAACCTCGCGGCGCACCACCGCGACCAGTTCCAGTTCGCCGCATCCTTCTCCGGGTACCTCTGGCTCAATGCTCCTGGCATGCGCTCGGCGATCCGGATCGCGATGCTCGACGCCGGCCTCTACAACGTCGATGCGATGTACGGTCCGCCGTGGGACGAGTCGTGGGCGCGCAACGACCCGTTCACTCAGGCCGAGAAACTGCGTGGGTTGCCGATGCACATCTCCGCGGGCAGCGGCATCCCCGGATACGCGAACCGGGTCGAGAACATGGTGGACGTGGTCAACACGGCCAACGGCATGGGACTCGAAGCGTTGTCGCTCGCGACCACGCGGGCGTTCCAGGCGCAACTCGACAGCCTGGGCATCGGTGCGGCCTACAGCTTCCCGAACGTCGGCACCCACAGCTGGCCGTACTGGTCCGAGGAACTGTGGCGGGCGCGACCCCACATCCTGGATGCCCTCCGCGCCCACTGATCCCCTTGAGACGACCGACGGGCGACACCGCGTGGTGCCGCCCGTCGGTCTGTTCTGTTGAGGAGCAGGCTATTTCAACTCCGCCGAGGTCTTGCCCAGCACGCGTCGCGCGACGATGAGCTGCTGGATCTGCTGGGTGCCCTCGAAGATGTCGAGAATCTTCGAGTCGCGCGACCACTTCTCGAGCAGCGGACGCTCCGAATAGCCGTACGTGCCGGCCAGTTCGACCGCCTTGAGCGATACGGCCGTGCCGGTACGTCCCGCCTTCGCCTTGGAGATCGACGCCTCGAGAGAGTTGGGCTTCTTGTTGTCGGCCATCCACGTCGCACGGAGTGCGAGCAGATACGCCGCTTCCCAATCTGCTTCGAGCGCAAGGAATTCGGCGGCCGCCGCGTGCTGGTTGTTGGCGGGCACGTCGTAGGACACCTCGACTCCGGCGTCCTTCAGGATGGCGCGCAACTCCTCGAGCACCGCGCGGCCGAGACCGATCGCCATACCCGCGACGATCGGGCGGGTGTTGTCGAAGGTCTGCATGACCCCGGCGAAACCCTTGTCGGTGTTCACTTCGGGTGAGCCGAGGATGTTGTCCTTGGGAATGCGGCAGTTGTCGAGCAGCAGGACCGCGGTGTCGGACGCCTTGATGCCGAGCTTGTGTTCGAGCCGGGCGACGCTCAGGCCCGGTGCTTCTCGCGGGACGACGAACGACTTGATCGCGGCGCGGCCCTTGGACTTGTCGACGGTCGCCCACACCACCACATGCGTGGAACGCTCGCCGGCGGTGACGAAGATCTTCTCGCCGTTGAGGACCCATTCGTCACCGTCGAGCACGGCGGTGGTGGTCACGGCGGCGGAGTCCGAACCGAATCCGGGCTCGGTGATGGCCATCGATGCCCACACCTTGCCGAAACGCTCGAGTTGTTCGTCGGTGGCGACGGCCGCGATGGCGGAGTTTCCCAGTCCCTGATAGGGGATGGACAGGGTCAGGCCCACGTCACCCCAGCAGGTTTCGATGACGTTGAGGAGCCCGGCCATGTTGCCGCCGTTGAGATTTCCCGACACGCTGTCGGACTTGGCTTTCGCATCGCGCCCGAGCGTCGCGCCCGCGGCACCCTGGCCCGAGTCGTTGAGTCCTTCGACCATCGCCGCCATCGTGTCGAGTTCGACGGGGTACTCGTGCTCGGCGAGATCGTACTTACGGGAGATCGGGCGGAAGATCTGCGCGGCGACCTGATGGGCCTGGTTCGCGGAAGCCTTGAGCTTCTTGGGAAGTTCGAGATTGATCATCACAGGTTCCTTGTTCGGATCGGGCCGCTCAGATGAGGACGACGCCTTCGGCGACACCGATGGCACGCAGGTCGCGGTACCAGCGCTCGACGGGATGTTCCTTCGTGAAACCGTGGCCTCCGAGCAGTTGCACACCGTCGAGGCCGATCTTCATGCCCTTGTCCGTGGCGAGCTTGCGGGCGAGTGCGGCCTCGCGGGCGAACGACAGGCCCTGCTCGGCGCGCGATGCTCCGCGCAGGGTCACCAGGCGCATACCGTCCAGCTCGATCTTGATGTCGGCGACCATGAACGCGACCGCCTGACGGTGGCTGACGGGCTCACCGAACGCGTGGCGCTCGTTGACGTACGGCACCACGTAGTCGAGGACGGCCTGGGAGGTGCCGAGGGCGAGCGACGCCCAGCCGAGGCGTGAGAGGCGTACTGCGTCGGCGTACTGCTCGGCGCGTACGTCGGGGTTCTCGTCGCCGAGCAGCGCGGACTGCGGGACCGCGACGTCCTCGAGCAGCAGGCGTCCGAGGCCCGCCGCGCGAAGTCCCATGCTCGGGTCGGCCTCGATGACCACGCCCTTGCTCTTCGCCTCGACGATGAAGAACGACGGCTTGCCGTCGAGTTCGGCTGCGACGATGAACAATTCCGCGCTCCCGGCGGCCGGCACGAGCGCCTTGACGCCGTTGAGGCGGTAGCCGCTGGGGGAGCGCACGGCCTTGGTTTCCAGCGCGAACGGGTCGAACAGTGCGCGAGGCTCCGCGACCACGACGGACGCCTGCGGTACGTCCTCGCCGGCGAACGCGGGCAGGTAGGTCTGCTGCTGCTCGTCCGTGCCCCACTGCGTGAGCGCGACGGCGACGCCGCTGGGGGCGAGGATCGGAAGCGCCAGACCCATGTCGCCGTGGGCGAGCGCCTCGGCGACGAGGGCGTTGGTGACGACGCCGCGCTCGGTGGCGGCACCGTCGAACGCCTCGGGAACGTTGACCATCGTGATGCCGAGTTCTGCGGCGCGTGCGAGCAGGTCCGCGGGGGCGGATGCGGCGGCATCGGCGTCGGAGGCGGCCGGACGGATGATCTCCGCGGCGAACTCGCGCACGGTTTCGGTGATCATCTGCTGGTCGTCGGTGGGGGTGAGGTCGAAGAAGTCGGCGTTCTTCGCCGTCGTCAACCGCTGCGGCGCGTTGCCGCCGCCCGAGACCTTCTTGAAGGTCCGGGTCGCGGCGCCGAGGGTCTTGAAGCCGGTCTTGGTGGACTGGTACGTCACCCGGTCGATGGTCTGGCGGATGTTGTACCGGTCGGCGAGCTCGGACCCGGTGATCCGGGTGAGCACGCGCATCGCAGCCCCCATCGCGTCGCGTTTGAAGGGGTTGAGGCCGACGGCGGAGGTGTCGCGAGGTGTCTTCCGGGGCACGCTGTCTTGCTTGCTCATGATCACCAGAGGTTTCTCGATGCGGGAGCGGACGATCACCGATCTTACTTCCGAGTAAGGTGTGATGTCTACTACTGGGTAAGTTCCCCTGGACGCACCGCTCCGTCACGTCACGACCGCAGGCGCGCGAGAACCTCGTCGTGCAGGTGTCCGTTGGTTGCGATCGCGCTGCCACCGTGCGGGCCGGAAACTCCTTCGAGATTCGTGAACCGCCCACCGGCCTCGCGAACCAGCACGTCCAATGCCGCGAGGTCCCACAACGACACCTCCGGTTCGAGCGCGATTTCGACCGCGCCTTCTGCCAGCAGGCAGTACGAGAAGAAGTCGCCGTACGCTCGCACCCGCCACACCTCGTCGGTGAGGGCGACGAACCGGTCCCGCAGGCCGCGCTCGCGCCAGCCGCTCAGGCTCGAGAAACTCAGCGACGCGGATTCGGGTGCACGCACCTGAGAGACCGCAAGGCGCCGCGGCGTTCCCGAGTCGTAGGAGACGAATGCGCCCGCACCGGCGGCAGCCCACCACCGCCGATTCAGGGCCGGAGCACTCACCACCCCGACGACCGGTACTCCGTCGTCGAGCAGCGAGATCAACGTCGCCCACACCGGAACGCCCCGGACGAAGTTCTTGGTGCCGTCGATCGGGTCGACGACCCATTGCCGTCCGGAGAACACAGCGTCACCGCCGAACTCCTCTCCGAGCACCGCGTCACCGGGACGTTCGGTCCCGAGAACCTCGCGCACCGACCGTTCGACCGCAAGATCGGCATCCGACACGGGAGTGAGATCCGGCTTGTCGTCGACCTCGAGGTCGAGCGCGCCGAAGCGGTTGCGGGTGATCGCATCCGCGTCGTCGGCGAGGCGGAGGGCGAGGTCCAGATCTGCGGTGTAGTCGGTGGGCATGAAGGAAACGCTAGCGGCTACCCTTGAAAATCGTGCACCCCGATGTTTCCGCAGACCTGGCCGAGCTCGATACGACCCTCCGGACCGTGGAGTCCGTCCTCGATGTCGAGGAGTTGCGCCGCCGGATCGACGAACTCGAACACCAGGCCGCGGATCCCGAACTGTGGAACAACCAGGAGCACGCGCAGAAGGTGACCAGCGAGCTGTCGCATGCGCAAGGTGAGTTGCGGCGTGTCGAGAACCTGCGCGAGCGGCTCGACGATCTGCCGGTGCTCTACGAGCTGGCCGAAGGTGAAGAAGGCGACGCGGCCGTCGCGGCGCACGCCGACGCCGACGCCGAACGGGCGAGCCTGCGCGTCGACATCCAGGCGATGGAGGTGCGGACGCTGCTGTCGGGCGAGTACGACCAGCGCGACGCCCTCGTCAACATCCGCGCCGGGGCCGGCGGAATCGACGCCGCGGACTGGGCAGAGATGCTCATGCGCATGTACATCCGCTGGGCCGACAAGCACGGCTACGGTGTCGAGGTCTACGACACGTCGTACGCGGAAGAAGCGGGCATCAAGTCCGCGACCTTCACCGTCAAGGCTCCGTACACCTACGGGACGCTCTCGGTCGAGATGGGTACCCACCGTCTCGTGCGGATCAGCCCGTTCGACAACCAGGGCCGCCGTCAGACGTCCTTCGCGGAGGTCGAGGTGCTCCCCGTGGTGGAGACCACCGACCACATCGAGGTCGACGAGAACGACGTGCGCGTCGACGTCTACCGTTCGTCCGGCCCGGGCGGCCAGTCGGTCAACACCACCGACTCCGCGGTGCGTCTGACCCACATCCCGACCGGCATCGTGGTGACGTGTCAGAACGAGAAGTCGCAGTTGCAGAACAAGGTTGCCGCGATGCGCGTGCTGCAGGCGAAGCTGCTCGAGCGCAAGCGCAAGGAAGAGCGCGCCGAGATGGATGCGCTCAAGGGCGACGGCGGCAGCTCGTGGGGCAACCAGATGCGGTCGTACGTGCTGCATCCGTACCAAATGGTCAAGGACCTGCGTACCGAGTACGAGGTCAACAATCCGTCCGCGGTCCTCGACGGCGACATCGACGGCTTCCTCGAAGCCGGGATCCGCTGGCGGATGCGGGAGGAACAGAAGTCGTGATGAGGGACGAGAGGCGGTCGCGTGGTGTTTCCCGGGAGTAGTCTCCTCGACTGGCTCTCGAGCAACGGGCTGCTGATCGTCCTGACCGTGCTCGGTGCGACGTTGATCGCCCGGTTCGTGTCCTGGGGCGGCGAGCGGATCACCCGGCGCATCGACGAGAGCTACGAGCAGTCCGACGACCTCGTGCGGTCGGAGGCCACGAAGCATCGGCACTCGATGGCGCAGGTCATCACGTGGATGCTGATCTCGTTCATCTACATCATCGCGACGCTGAAGGTGTTCGACCACCTCGACCTGCCGCTCGGCAGCCTGGTCGCGCCGGCGACCGTGATCGGTGCCGCGCTCGGCTTCGGTGCCCAGCGCATCGTCCAGGACATCCTGGCCGGCTTCTTCATCATCACCGAACGCCAGTACGGCTTCGGCGACACCGTCCAGATCTCCGTCACGGGTGCCTCCGAGGACGCCGTCGGCACCGTCGAGGACGTGACGTTGCGGGTCACCCGGGTGCGGAGCACCGCCGGTGAGGTCATCATCGTGCCGAACGGCCAGATCAACAAGGCCGTCAACCTGTCGAAGGACTGGGCGCGCGCCGTGGTCGATGTGCCGATTCCGGTCAGCGCCGACATCTCCGACGTCACCGAGATTCTCCGCGAGGTCGGCGTCGCGGCGTACAACGACGCGCGCGTACGCGAACTGCTCCTCGACGAGCCCAGCGTGATGGGCGTCGAAAGCCTCGAGGTCGATCAGCTCAGCGTGCGGATGGTCGCTCGTACGCTCCCAGGTAAACAGTTCCAGGTGGGTCGCCTGCTCCGCGCACGGATCGCGCGTGCGCTGCGGGTCCAGGGGATCACCGTCACCCCGCAACTCGGCACCGCGAGTGTCGTCGACCGGTCGGAGGCCCCGTGAGCGGCGAAAAGCCTTTCTGGTCGCGCATCCCGTCGCATCTGTTCGGCGGCAAAGTCCGCACCGCGACGCTGGCCCTGTGCGTGCTGTGGCTCGCACTGTGGGTGCTCTACCTGTTCCTCAACCAGCCCGACAAGCCCGCGGAGGCTCCACCGTCGGCCGTGATCATCTCCGAGACGCCCTATGTTCCGTTCGTGCCGGCCCCGGGGGGGGGCCGGGGGCCGGGTCGGGGGGGCGG
>JAEZDV010000358.1 GCA_023417985.1 Actinomycetes bacterium
AGCGAGTGCTACCGGAAACGCGCACGAGTGGGTCAGCTACCGATGACGAGCCGGTCGCCGTCGTCACTGACGCCCACCGGGACGGTGTCGCCGTCCTTGATCTCTCCGGCGAGCAGCTTCTTGGCGAGCTGGTCGCCGATGGCCTGCTGGATGAGCCGACGCAGGGGGCGTGCACCGAACTGCGGATCGTATCCGCGCACCGCCAGCCACAGCCGCGCACTGGAGTTGACGTCGAGCGTGAGGCGCCGTGCCTCGAGCCGCTTCGCCAGCTGCGCCAGCTGGATGTCGACGATCTGCGCGAGCTGCTCTTCGGAGAGCGGATCGAACACGACCACATCGTCGAGCCGGTTGATGAACTCCGGCTTGAACGCTGCCCGCACCGCCGCCATCACGTGGTCCTTGTCGCCTCCGGCGCCCAGGTTGGACGTGAGGATCAGGATCGTGTTGCGGAAGTCGACGGTACGTCCCTGCCCGTCGGTGAGCCGGCCGTCGTCGAGCACCTGGAGCAGCGTGTCGAACACGTCGGGGTGGGCCTTTTCGACCTCGTCGAACAGCACCACCGAGTACGGGCGCCGCCGTACGGCTTCGGTGAGCTGACCACCCGACTCGTAACCCACGTACCCCGGAGGTGCACCGACCAGACGCGCGACCGAGTGCTTCTCGCTGTACTCCGACATGTCGATGCGCACCATGGCGCGCTCGTCGTCGAACAGGAAGTCGGCGAGTGCCTTGGCCAGCTCGGTCTTACCGACACCCGTGGGACCGAGGAACAGGAACGAGCCCGTCGGACGGTTCGGGTCGGACACACCGGCCCGCGCCCGCCGCACCGCATCGGACACCGACTGGACCGCCTGGTCCTGGCCGACGACACGCTTGCCGAGTTCGTCCTCCATCCGGAGCAGCTTCGCGGTCTCACCCTCGAGCAGGCGACCTGCCGGGATGCCCGTCCAGGCGGCGACGACGTCGGCGACATCGTCCGGCCCGACCTCTTCCTTGAGCATCACGTCGTCACCGGTGCCGGTTCCCGACGCGGCTGCGGCGGCCTCGAGCTGCTTCTCCAGTTCGGGGATGCGGCCGTACCTGAGCTCGGCGACCTTGCCGAGATCACCGTCGCGCTCAGCCCGTTCCTCTTCGCCGCGCAGCGCTTCCAGCTGCTCCTTGACGACGCGGACCGAATCGATCGCGGTTTTCTCGTTCTGCCAGCGCGTGGTGAGCTGGTTGAGCCGTTCGCGCTCGTCGGCGAGTTCGGCCCGCAGCTTTTCGAGACGATCCTTCGAGGCGGCGTCGGTTTCCTTCTCCAGCGCCATTTCCTCGATCTCGAGGCGCCGGACGATCCGTTCGACCGAGTCGATCTCCTCAGGCCGGGAATCGATCTCCATGCGGAGCCTCGACGCCGCCTCGTCGACGAGGTCGATGGCCTTGTCGGGCAGGAAGCGCGAGGTGATGTACCGGTCGGACAGCGTCGCCGCGGCGACGAGCGCGGAGTCGGTGATGCGCACACCGTGGTGCACTTCGTAGCGCTCCTTGAGGCCGCGCAGAATGCCGACGGTGTCCTCGACACTCGGCTCCCCGACGAAGACCTGCTGGAAGCGCCGTTCGAGCGCGGCATCCTTCTCGATGTACTTGCGGTATTCCTCGAGGGTGGTCGCACCGACGAGACGCAGTTCGCCGCGCGCGAGCATCGGCTTGATCATATTGCCCGCGTCCATGGCGGATTCGCCGGTCGCACCGGCACCGACGATCGTGTGCAGCTCGTCGATGAACGTGATGATTTCGCCGGCCGAATCCTTGATCTCGTCGAGTACCGCCTTGAGGCGTTCTTCGAACTCGCCGCGGAACTTCGCACCGGCGACCATGGCGCCGAGGTCGAGGGCCACGACGGTCTTGCCGCGCAGCGACTCCGGCACGTCGCCGGCGACGACGCGCTGAGCGAGCCCCTCGACGATGGCCGTCTTGCCGACGCCGGGTTCACCGATGAGAACCGGATTGTTCTTGGTGCGGCGCGAGAGCACCTGCACGACACGGCGTATTTCGTTGTCGCGGCCGATGACCGGATCGAGCTTGCCCTCACGGGCACGAGCGGTCAGATCCGTCGAGTACTTCTCCAAGGCCTGGTACGTCGCTTCGGGATCTGCGCTGGTGACCCGGCGGTTGCCGCGGACAGCGGTGAACGCGTCGCGCAGCGCCGTGGGCGTCGCGCCCAGCCCGACAAGAAGCTTCGCGACGTCGGAGTCCCCGCTCGCGAGACCGACCAGGACGTGTTCGGTGGAGACGAACTCGTCCGAGAGTTCGGTTGCCAGCTTCTGGGCGGCCGAGAGCGCGGCGATCGCCTCGCGCCCGAGTTGCGGGGTGGTGGTCGCGCCGGTGGTCTGCGGAAGTGCACCGACGAGCCGATCGGCCTCGGCCCGGACCGCCGACGGGTTGACGCCCACCGCTTCGAGCAGGGGCGCGGCGATGCCGTCCGCCTGGTCGAGCAGCGCCACGAGAAGATGAGCCGGCCGGATGTCCGGGTTGCCGGCAGTGGACGCGGCCTGGAGAGCCGCCGTCAGTGCGGCCTGAGTCTTGGTCGTCGGGTTGAACGAATCCACCGCGCGCCCCTTTCACGTCGAATGCTGATGATTCTGTACCTGTGGACCGGTGTCCACGAGGTTCGCTATGCACAACGGATACAAGATTGAGTTTGTTCCACTCAAGTTTCTTGAGGGTGTGATTCACACCATAGCTTCGAACGAGGTATCACGGTGTAGCCGACCGGTACGCGACCGACTACAGTGACGGCGTCCGGCAGGCGCAGTACGTGGGAGGATGGCGTTGGAGACTTTCGCCATCGCGCGAGTGCAGTTGAGCTTCGCGTCGATCGCGGCGACCGCAACCGGTCCGGAACGATTCGCCTCGGCTTTCTACACGACCCTGTGGTCCGAGTCCTCCGGCACCCGCGAGCTGTTCCCGGCGGGCATGGAGAGCATGCGTCACCGATTCACCACCGCGATCGGCTGGGTCGTCAACCGGTTGACCGACTTCGACGCCGTCGAGGCGTTTCTCGCCCAGCTCGCACGCGACCACCGCAAGTACGGCGTCAGGCCGGAGCATTTCCGGGCGGCCGGTTACGCCCTGCTGTTCGCCGTCCGGGAATGCACTCCGTTCATCCTGTGGACCGCCGCCCTGGAACGAACGTGGGCGGAGGTCATCGGCCGGCTCGTGGAGACCATGGCCACCGCCGCCGCCACCGACGATCTCCCGGCCGTCTGGGGCGCGACAGTGGTCGGCCACGAGCGGGTATTGCCCGACGTGGCGATCATCCGCCTCGAGACCGACTCGCCGATCCCGCACTACGCCGGTCAGTACATGAGCGTGCAGATCCCCCAGCGGCCTCACATGTGGCGTTACCTGTCCGCCGCGATTCCCCCGAATCCGCACGGGCAGATCGAGTTCCACGTACGGCGCGTCTCGTCAGGCTGGGTCAGTCCCGCCCTCGTCAACGAAGTGCGCGTCGGCGACCGCTGGCTGATCGGACCCCCTCTCGGCGGCCTGCGCGTCGATCGCGACAGCGGCCAGGACGTCCTCATGATCGCGTCCGGAACCGGACTGGCACCCCTACGCGCGCAGATCATGGAGATGGCGATGCGCGGCACCAATCCGCGGGTGCACCTGTTCTACGGCGGCAAGTACCCGTGCGATCTCTACGATCTCGAGACACTGTGGCAGATTGCGATGACCAACCCGTGGCTCACCGTGGTGCCCGTCGTCGAGGAGAACGAAAATCCGTGGTGGCACCCGGTACCCGTGCGCGAAACGCCGAAGGGCCTGCACCGCACCATGTACGGGAAGCTCGGCAAGGTCGTGGGCCAGTTCGGAACCTGGGCGGACCGGCAGATACAGATCGCCGGCTCACCGTCGATGATCCGGACGACGATCTACGCGTTGTCGGCGGCGGGCACACCGCGCCAGAACATCAGCTTCGATCCGCTGTAAAGCAGAGCGTCAGGTGCGCTGTGCGGCAACGGCGCGAGCGAACTCCGGGTGTGCCCGCGACACCACGAGTTCCGCGCCCTCGTCCACCACATCCATCCCGAGCGCCACCCGGGGTTCGATGAGGCGCAACGCAACGAAGATCGGCAGGAACGACATTCCGAAGACGGCGAGCAGCGCGAGACCGTAGACCTTGGGTGCGCCCTGGACGAGCGTGAACACCAGGGCCAGGAAGACGGCGCCGAGCGCGGTACAGGTTGCGGCCGCTGCGATCTGCCAGCGCACGCGGACAGCGACGCACCGCGCGCACGTCGGCCACTCCACCGCGGCGACCTGCACCGTGTATGCGGCTTCGAGCGCCGAACCGAGCCGGCCGGACTTCTGCTCCGGCCGCGCCGCGTCCGAGGCGACGGTGACGCGCACACGATCGACCTCGGGTTCCCCGTGCCGAGCGCAGATCGGCGGCACCGGCTCGACCGGCGTCATCGCCCCACTGCCGAGCGTGTTCACCGCCCCGGGACCCGGATACTCGACGGCCAGTCGCACCTCGACCCGCTGGGGTCCCCCGTTTGCCATGCGAGGGAGTATGTCAGGCCACGCACGGCCAGGGAAGCCGACATTTCCGGCTTCCACCGATCTATCGGTACGACGCGCGCAATGTCTTCTTGTCGAGCTTCCCGAGCGGCGTGAGCGGCAGCGAGTCGAGGAAATCCACGGACTTGGGGGCATGTACCGAACCCTTGGCGGCGCGGACCTGCTCGATCAGTTCTTCCGCGGTAACCGTCCGCCCGTCGCGCAGCACCACGCAGGCCTTGACGGCCTCTCCCCACTTCTGATCGGGCACCCCGACGACCGCCACCGAGGCGACGGCCGGATGAGACGAGATGGCGTCTTCGATCTCGCGGGGGAAGACGTTGAATCCGCCGGTGACGATCATGTCCTTCTTGCGGTCGACGATGGTGAGGAAGCCGTGCTTGTCGGCGCGCGCCACGTCGCCCGTGTGCAACCATCCGCCGCGCAACGCTTCCGCCGTCTCGTCGGGCTTGTTCCAGTAGCCCTTCATGACCAGCGGGCCGCGCACGCAGATCTCACCGAGTTCGCCCTGCGGTACTTCGCGGAGGTCGTCGTCGAGCAGGCGCACGTCGAGCCACGGGACCGGTCGTCCACACGACGCGAGTCGTTCCGGATCGTCGGCGAGATGTTCCTCCTTGCGGAGCACCGAGATCGTCATGCCGCACTCGGACTGCCCGTAGAACTGGAAGAACACCGGGCCGAGCCGCTCGATCCCTTCCCTCAGCCGCGCCGGCGACATCGCCGAGGCGCCGTAGAAGAGCGTGTCGAGGCTCGACAGATCGCGGGTGTCGAAGTCGGGATGGTCGAGCAGCATGTAGATCATCGTGGGTACGAGCATCGTCGCGTTGATGCGCTGCTTCTCGATCGTCTCGAGCACGAGTCCGGGTTCGAAGTACGGCAGCACGTAGAGGCATCCGCCGCGCAACAGCGTCGGCACGAAGAACGCGGCACCGGCGTGCGAGAGCGGTGTGCAGATCAGAAAGCGCGGCTGGTCGGGCCACTGCCATTCGGCCATCTGGATCTGGGTGAGCGCGGCGCCGGATCGGAACGACCCCATCACGCCCTTCGGCTTGCCGGTCGTTCCGCCGGTGTAGACCATGGACGACGTGTCCTCGGACGACACCGGGGCAGCCACGAGACGCTGCTCGGTGAACTGCTCGGCGAGCGCGAGGATGTCGGTTCCCACCGACGAAGGGCCGAGCGAGAACAGGTTTTTCAGGGTCGGGATCTGCGCCTGGAGTTCGGCGGCCCGTTCCTCGAAATGGTCGGGATCGAAGATGAGTGTCTCGATCTCGGCGTCGGAGGTGATGTAGACGTGATCGGCGAGCGACCCCATCGGGTTGAGTGCACTGTTCCGGCACCCGGCGACCATCGTCGCGCCCATCGAGATGAGAACTTCGGGGCGGTTCTTCGACAGCATCGCGACCGATGACCCCTGCCCGATCCCCACCGATGCGAGGGCCTGCTGGAATCTACTGATCGCACCGCGCATCTCGGCTCCGGTGAGGACCACGTCGCCGAGGTGCAGGGCCGGACGGTCCGCGCTCCGGTCGAGCGCGGTGATGAGCAGGTCCGGGGTGAAGACGGGCCGATGCAGGTCCGCGTGCTCCTCGATCATGGTCGTCCTTCCGGGTCGGTATCGTGGTCCGGTGGGTGTGACGCCCCGCGAGATCGTACTGATGATGTGGTCGTCGTCACCCGGCTCACGTCACGATAACCGCTCCACCACCAAAACTGAAACACGTTCCACTCTGTCGGGGTGGACGTTCCTCGCTTAGAGTCTTTCCAACATCGCCCACACCACCCGGGGGTCACGAATGCAGTCGGCCACGCCGTCATCGACCGACACCGACATCGCCGTCTCCGCAACGGTGGTCGAGCACCATCGCCTGCGGCACGATCTGGCCGTCGTCAGACTCGAGTGCGACAGCGACATCGTCCCGTTCCGGGCAGGCCAGTATGTGGACGTGACGGTTCCGCAACGCCCCAATCTCCCGCGTCGCCTCTCACCCGCGTTGCCCCCGTCGATGGACGGCAAGCTCGAGTTCCATGTCCGCACGGTGCCGGGCGGCTGGGTCAGCAAGACGATCGTCGAGTCGACGAGCCCCGGCGACGTGTGGACCGTGGGCAGTCCTCGCGGCGGGGATCTCCACATCGACGACACCGGTCGCATCGTCGTGATGATCGCCGGCGGCACCGGTCTGGCTCCCCTGCGCGCGTTGCTCCTCGACGTCGCACGGAGGCCGCAACCGCCGCGCACGTTCCTGTTCGTGGGTGGCCGGTCGCCTCGCGACCTCTACGCGGCGGACATGCTGGCACTGCTCGGGGAAGCGTTGCCCTGGTTGACGATCGTGCCGGTGACGGAGTCGCTGTACGACCCCGCGATCGGCGATCCCTTCTACGACCGGATCGCCTCGCACGTCGGCGATCTCGGGATCGATCCCGACGAACTCCTCGAAGGCAGTCTCGGTGACATCGTCACCTCGTACGGGGCGTTCGGCGATCACCAGGTGCTCGTCTGCGGGTCCGCACCGATGGTGCGCTCGACCGTGCACAAGCTGCGCGAGACGGGGACACCGCTCGAGAACATCCGTTACGACCCGTACTGACCCCCGGCGGCCGCGCCGCCGGGGGTATTCCGGCTACGGCGCAGTGACCCGTTCCGCTGCATCGCGTGCGGCGATGTAACCGAACACCAGGCCCTGACCGATGGTCGCGCCGGCACCGGGGTACCGATGTCCGAACGCGTTGGCGGCGGTGTTGCCCACGGCGTAGAGCCCGTCGATGGCGCTGCCGTCCTCGCGGAGCACGCGTGCCCGCTCGTCGGCCCGCACGCCGCCGCAGGTGCCGAGATCGCTCAGTGTCATCTTCACCGCGTAGAGCGGTCCGTGCGTGAGGGGCCGCATGTTCGGGTTGGGCTGAACGGTGGGATCCCCGTAGTAGCGGTCGTACGCGCTGCCCCCACGGCTGAACTCGGAATCCGTTCCCGCCGCGGCATCCTCGTTGAATCTGCCGAAGGTTTCGGCGAACGTGTCCACCGGCACCCCCATCGACGCCGCGAGTTCTTCCGCGGTGGAGGCGCGGTGGGCGATACCCGCCTTGTACCAGGCCTCCGGCAGCGGCTGACGCGGGAACACCCCGGCCGCGAATACGTAGCTGTTGCGGTACTTCTGGTCGAAGACGATCCACATCGACTCGATCGGATCACCCGCGCGCTCACGTTCGAGCACCAACTGCCCGAACGACATGTAATCCGAGGACTCGTTGGTGAAGCGCCGTCCGGTCTGATCGACGATGAAGGAACCGGGCAGCGACCGTTCCGCGAGCATGACCATCGGCGGCTTGCCCGGCCGGGTGGGCGCGACGGCAGGGAACCACCACGCCTGATCCATGAGATCCAGGTCGGCACCGATCTCCTGGGCCGCCTTGATCGCGTCACCGGTGTTGGTCTCGGCGCCGAGGCTTTCGTTGTCGAGCAGGCGCTCGGACTGGAACTTGCGCCGCATCGCCATGTCGTGGTCGAAACCGCCTGCGGCGAGTACGACTCCGCGTCGCGCGGTCACCGTGACCTCACGCCCGTTCTGCTCCAGGACGGCGCCGGTGACACGGTCGCCTTCGGTGACCAGACGCACCAGCGACGTTGTGGTCCACACCGGGATACCCGCGCGCAGCACACCCGCGAACAGTCCCGCTGCGATCGCCTGTCCACCAGCGACGTATTCACGTTTGACCGCGAGCCCGGCGACGCCCTGCGCCAGTCGCTTGAAGATGCGCGGGAAGCCCTTGTGCGGCACGCGCAGCATGAGGTTCATCCACTTGTAGTCGGCGCCCGTCGTGGGCATGGGCAGCCCCGCCTCCATCAGGCCCGGGCGCAAACGTCCGCGTTCCTCACCGAGCACGGACAGGTCGAGCGGCTTGCATTCACAACTGCGTCCCACCGCCGAGCCACCGGGCAACTCCGGGTGGTAATCGGAATAACCCTCCGCCCAGAACAGCTTCATCGGCGTCGTGCGCCGGAGCATGTCGACGGTCGCCACACCGTTGTCGACGAAGGCCTCGCCGCGCTCGGCCGGTGCCGTGCCGTCGACCACGGACCGGACGTAGGTGTGACCGCGCTCGACGGTGTCACCCGATCCGGCCTCGACCAGCACGGGATTGGCAGGCACCCAGAACGCGCCACCGGAGCGAGCGGTGGAACCACCGACGTATTCGGACTTCTCGACGATGAGGGTCGACAGTCCCGCTTCGTGCGCGGCGAGCGCGGCAGCCATGCCGGTACCGGATCCGATCACGAGCAGGTCCACGACGGTGTCGCGGGCGGGGGTCACGGCCGGAACGGGTGTCGTCGCCATCGGCAGTCTCCTTCATGAGGTTGTTTGCGGGACGGTAGGGCAGTTGCCGGACCGTGCGGCCCGGTGATCCCGATCAATGGGAAACCATCAGGTCAGATGACCGGTTTGCCGGAACCGCCGGGTTGTTTCTGCCGCGTGAAGACTTCGGTCAGGTAGTCGACGATCTGATCGAACAGTTCGTTCGCGGCGGGAAGCGCGGTCGTCATGGTCGCGAAGCCGTGCATCATGCCCTCGTAGCGTCGCAGTTCGACCGCCACACCGGCCTCCTGCATGTCTCGCGCGTACTTTTCGGTGCCGTCGCGGGTGGGGTCGATCTCCGCGGTGACCACGAGAGCCGGCGGTAGGCCGCCGAGGTCGGGAGCCAGGCCCGGAGACGCGATCGGGGAAGCCTGCTCGGCGCGGTTCGGCACATACATGTCCCAGAACCACTGACAGTCCTCCGGGGAGAGCAACGCAGTGCTGTGCTCCGGATTGGTCACCTGCATCACCGCCGTCCCGTACAGGGAAATCTGCGCATCGGGAAGCGGAAGACCTGCGTCGCGGAGTTGGTGGGAAAGCATGAAGGCCAAAGCGCCACCGGCACTCTCACCGGCAAGGACCGCCTTGCTGACATCTGCGCGCGACAGCTCGTCGGGTGCAGACTTGATCCATTCCCACACCCTCCCGGAATCGTCGAGCGCGGCAGGGCACGGGTGCTCCGGCGCGAGGCGGTAGTCCACCGAGACGATGACCGCCTGCGCTGCGATGCTCAGCTTCCGCAGGTATTCCTCGTTCTGATCGAGACTCCCGACGGCGAAGCCCCCGCTGTGCATCCACTGGACCACTGGGAGTCCCGCATCCTCGGACGGCCGGTAGATACGCACTCGGACACCGCCGTCGGCGTAGGGAACCACTACATCCCGAGTGTGATGAATGGGTGTTACCACCGGGACTGCGCTCGCAGCGAGTGCTGCCCGTAATTCCGCCACGGGTGTCTCGTGCATGGCTTTCGCCATGCGCGCTGCGGAGTTGTCGACCACTCGCTGGGCTTCAGGAAAGAGCGGCATCTTCGTTCTCGTTTCGTCGACGATGGGGGTGGTGGCGGTTCCGACGCGACCGGATCCGATCAGATCACCGAGGTGGAATCTCCCGCGAAACGATCGGCATAGCGCACCGACTCCTGCGTGTCGAGTACGACGTGCACCGCACTGAAGACCGGTCCCGTCTCGGCGGCGCGAATGCTGCCGCGCACGACGCCACTCGATACATTGAACGGCTTTCCCTCGACGATCTTCGTCACGAAGATGTAGGACGCGAACTCGACCTCTTTGTCCGCGACGCCGGTGACGAATACGTTGGTGCCGTTGTGGCGCAGCGGATAAGGACTGTTGCGCCGGTGGTCGTCCTTCCACGCCATCACGTCGTCGGCTCCGCGCGCGTCGACGCGGATGAAGTCCTCGTAGTCGGTGGCACCCGTGTCGCTCGCACAGGTGAAGGTGATGTCGTCTGCCATCAAGGCCCGCAACTCGGCGGGATTCCATTCGTCGTAGTGGAACCACCAAGCTGCCAGGAGAGCACTGACGGTGCCGGGATCGAGGGGTGATTCGTTCATGAGTTACTCCTGCGGAGTCGGGACCGATAGTCGAAGAATCCGGGGGTGGTATCGACGCGCAAACGCGTCAGATTCCTGTAGGCGATCAACCAAACACCGTCGACCTTGCGGTATGTCTCGTGATAGTGGCCGTATCCGTGAAGGTGCTCTTCCGTCGAGCCGTTGCTCCACCACAGCTTGTCTTCCATTGCCCAGACACCGGTTGCAGTCGTGTCCGAGGTCAATGCGATCTCCGGTGTATGCCCGTGGTGCACGCTGGTGACCGGGACGGGTCCGTCGAGGACTCCTTCGATCGCGCGCCTGAGCGCATCCCGGCCGACCACGGCCGGTCGTCGGTCCGATTCGTCGCCGACCCCGGAACCGAAGGTCTCGCTCACGACATCTTCGGTATGCACGCTGCCGTACCGGTCCCACTGCTTGGTGTCCATGATGCGCAGCCGCGCGGCGAAGACCTTCTCGATCTCCCGGATCGCAAGCACGCGCTCCGCCGGGTCGAGGGTGATTTCCTGTACTGGATTGTTCACAATCCCGCTCTCTCGGGTAGGTGGGTCACGGACCTCGTGACGGCGGCGAGGAGGACAGTGCGGGGCACCCTACGGAGTGTTCTGTCGTCCGGCAGACCGGCACGATGGCATGTCACCCGTCGTGTTCGGCGGCGATGCCCATTCGCGCGAGCATCGCCTGAGGGTCGGCCGGCGCTGCGAGATCGAGAAGCTGGTGCGCACGTCGATGCATCGACGCAATGCACATGTCGTCGTCGGAATGGACCCAGAACTCGCCTCGCGCAATCTGTTCGACCATGTGCTCGGCAGCGACGAGCGGATCGAGCCCCTTCTCGACATTGTCGCGTTGCATCGCAGCGAACACCGCATTCGCCGTCGGATTGTCCGAGGGCGCCTCCCGCTGAGCCGACAGGAAGATCTCACTCCGGATCGAGTGCGGGATCACGGCGCTGACCTGGATCGGCGCACCGGCGATGGCCAGGTCCTGGTGCAGGCACTCCGTCATCGCCAGCACCGCATGCTTGCTCACGATGTACGGAGATTGCACCGCAACGGCATTGAGCCCACCCACCGATGACAGGTTGGCGATGCACGAGGGAGTTCCCGCGGCGATCATCCGCGGGACGAAGGATCGAAGGCAGTAGAAGACACCGTCGACGTTGATCTGCATCAGCCGCTGCCACCGCTCGCGGTCGATCTCCCACAACAGGCCGGCCGATTCGATGCCGGCATTGTTCACCAGGAGCTCGACGCTGCCGTGACGATCGAAGATCTCGCTCGCCATCGCGTCGACGGCGTCGGGGTCTGCGACGTCGACGGCATACGGTTCCGCCTTGCCTCCCGAAGCGGCGATATCGTCCGCGACCTTCACAGCGCGATCACCGTCGATGTCCGAGACGACGACCGTCATTCCCAGCGACGACAGGTGCCGCGCCAGACCTTCCCCGATGCCCGCCGCCGCGCCGGTCACCACAGCCACACCCCGGGAGAAACGCTCACTCGCGTTGCTCGACAGCATTCTCATGCCCTCAGTCCGTCGTCGGCGATGTTGGGATTGCACCAGGCGGGCGGCTCGCGTCGAGGCAGTTCGTCTTTGCCGTCGAGACTCTTGACCGCAAATCCCTGTGACCACGGGAAGTGCAGACTGAACCCGACCAGACCGGTCCGTTCGGCCGCCGGAAGAGTACACATCTCGAGGACCGTCTGCGCCAAGTACTCCGGCGGCTCGGTTTCGTAACCCTCCGGCAGCAGCGTGGCAGCACCCGGGGTCATGATCGCCGTCGACGGCCCGACAGCATTGACGGCGATATTGTCGTCGACAAGCTCCGCGGCCAGGCCTTGCGTGAACCGATGCAGGGCAGCTTTCGCCGACGCATAGATCACGTCGCCGGAGGTCTTGTTGTAGTCACGGAACGGCCGGATCGGGCTCATGCCGGTCGAGGAGCCGATATTGACGATCCACCCGGAACCGGACTTGCGCATGTGAGGGATCGCCGCCTGCGAGAGGAGGAAAGGGACCTTCAGGTAGTGCTCGACCGTCCGGTCGAACGTCTCCTCGCTCATCTGCTCGATCGAGGAGTAATCGGCGAAACCCGCATTGTTGACCAGGATGTCGAGTCCTCCGACGGCGGTCGCTGCCGCGTCGATCAGTCCCGCGCGCTGGTCGCGGTCCTCGAGATCGGCCGCGATCGGAACAGCGCGACCGCCGGCCTGTTCTATCAGTTGCACCGTCTCTTCCAGGGTGCCCTCCAGCACATGTTCCTGTCCGTCCCGAACCGATCGGGAGGGGGACATGGAACGAGCTGTGACCACTACGGTGGCACCTTCGGATGCGAGACGCTGCGCGATCGCCCGGCCGATACCCCGGCTGCTCCCAGTCACGAGAGCCGTACGTCCGGTCAGTCGTTGTGTCATATCGGTTCCTGCTGCCTGTTCGTCTGTGTGCTCGGACTTCTCGTCGAACCACACGAAGCTATGCCGCAGCTCGTAGGGGCGGACCGTTCCCTCCCGTTGTGCGGGAGGTCATGCCGACTACCTCCCGAATCGGCGGAACCGAAGCAGATAGGACAGGAGTTGACGAAGCGGAACCGACCGAGGCCAGTCGTCGGCGCGGAAGTAGGCGTCGGAGCCACCATCGACGAACACCACGCTGCCACAAAGGAAATCCGCAGCGTCCGACAACATGAACACCGCCCACTGCGCAAGCTGACCGGCATCGCCGAACCCACCGGCCGGCACGGGGAACGAGCGGATCGCCTTCGCCTCGGAGGGCGTGGACAACTGCTTCTCCAGGAGCGGCGTCATGATCGCTCCCGGCGCCAGAGCGTTCATCCGGATACCGACGCCCGCCCACTCCGGTCGCACGGCGGTGCGGCGGACCCACCTGCTGACCGCGATCTTCGAAGCCGCGTAAATGATCGCCGGCGCAACCTTGCCGAACATCCGGACCGACCGCACCGCCTTGTCCGCGTCGCCGTTCAGAAACGCCTTGACCGTCCGGCCCGGAACAGCGGGCGTGGTGGTCGTCGAATTGCTCGAGAACACGACCACCCTGGCGTTGCCCGCCGCCGCAAGTGCCGCTCGCCAGCCCGTCAGCAGGTCGACGACCCCGAAGTAGTTCACCTCCGCGATCAGCCGGGGACGTTCAGCGCCGGGCGCTGGACCGAGACCCGCAGCGAGCACCGCACCGTCCAGTCGGCCTTGGGCGGTCTCGAGCACGTTCTCGATGGCGTCCTTCCTGCCCTGAGGCGTCGAAAGGTCCGCGACGACCTCTGCCTCCTTGATGTCGACACCGATGACGGTGTGCCCACCTGCACGAAGCTGTTCTGCGGCGGCACGCCCCATGCCCGACGCAGATCCTGTCACCACATAGACACCCATGCCGTCTTCTCCCGTTCTTGCACGCCGGTATTTCCCGGCAGCTGATATTTGACAGAGTAGGACAAAAATGGTGTTCTCCGTATGTGCGTCAGGAATCCGCCGAGCTGCCAAAGGCCTCCACCGGATCAGCGGTGGGACGCAGGCGCGGTCGACCGTCGGTCATCGACCCCGAAGCGATCGCGGAGGCGGCTTTCCATCTCTGGTCCCGACAGGGATACGCCGACACCAACTGGAACGACCTAGCCGAAGCGACCGGTATCAGCGCCCGTACTCTCATCAGGCACTTCTCCGCCAAATCGGCGATCGCCTGGATCGGCGTCACTCCTGCGACCGAGCGGCTGCGCGCGTCTCTTCTCGCCACATCCGAGACTGCTCCACTGACCGACGCCGTACGCACCGCGATCGTCGAATCGGTCTCGCATCGTCCGCACATTCAGCGAGTCGGACCCGATTGGCTCCGTCTCATCGCCGGCACACCCGAACTCGCCGCGATGGCGTCGGAGGCGTACCAGCCGTGGATCACCGAACTGGCCGGCTACATCGGCCGACGAGTTCCCGAGGTACCGGCTGCGATCGCACGCGCATTGGCGACCGCGTACCAAGCCGCATCCTTCGCAGCCCTGACCGAGTGGGCCGAAGGGGGCGCACACGGGGACCCTGCCGACACCGTCGACGCGATGTTGCGCTGGATGGACATCGTTCCCCGCTCGTCGGCACGCCCACCTGAATGAGCACCGGTCACCCGAAAGTCCTCTCACAGCCCGAGAATCCGGAGATCACCATGTCGGTAACCAACCCCGAGCCAGCATCCACACCTACGGTCGACCCGTTGGCACCTGCCCGCCTCGGACCGATCACACTGCGCAACAGAGTCATCAAATCCGCGACCTTCGAGGGTGCCAGCCCCGACGCCTTGGTCAGCGACCGACTCATCGACTTCCATGTCAGGGTCGGTGAAGGGGGCGTCGGAATGACGACCGTTGCCTACCTCGCCGTGTCACCCGAAGGGCGGACCGAGAAGGATCAGATCTACTGGCGCCAAGAGGCTCTCGAAGGACTTCGGCGCCTGACCGACGCCGTGCACGCCACCGGCGCGAAGGTGTCTGCACAAATCGGCCATGCGGGTCCCGTGGCCAACTCCCGATCCAACGGGCTCCCCTCGCTGGCGCCGTCCGCGCGCCCCAATCCCCTGTCGATGAGCATCGACCGGAAGGCGAGCGAGGACGACATCCGACGAATCGTCGCCGCACACGGCGACGCGACTCGATACGCCCGTGAGGTCGGATTCGACGCAGTCGAAGTCCACCTCGGACACAACTACCTCGCCAGTTCGTTCTTGAGCCCGAAAGTGAACCGCCGCAAGGACCGCTGGGGCGGCTCCCTGGCCAACCGTGCCGAGTTCGCCCGCCGTATCCTCGCTGCCGTCGCGGAGGCAGCGGACGGTGAGATCGCCGTACTGGCCAAGATGAACATGGCAGACGGCGTGCCAGGGGGGTTCTGGCTGGACGAATCCCTGCCGTTCGCGAAGATGCTCGAATCGGACGGTCACCTCGACGCACTCGAACTCACCGGCGGTTCGTCACTGCTCAACCCCATGTATCTGTTCCGCGGCGACGTACCGCTGCGTGAGATGGCCGAGACCCAGATTCCGATCCTGCAACTCGGGATGAAGATGTTCGGCAGCTTCGTCTTCCAGCACTATCCGTACGAACCGCTGTATTTCCTCGAGTACGCACGTCAGTTCCGTGACGAACTGGACCTGCCGCTCGTGCTCCTCGGCGGAATCACCGATCTCGACGGAATGCAGGTCGCGATGCGTGAGGGCTTCGAGTTCGTCGCAATGGCCCGAGCGCTGCTGCGCGAACCGGACCTGATCGCACAGATCCAGCGGGACCGGGACACCCGGTCGCTGTGCATCCACTGCAATCGGTGCGCGGCCAGTATCTTCACGGGAACACGCTGCCCCCTGGTTGTCGAATCGCATTCCTGAGAACGACGAAGGACCCCGCTGCAGAGTCTGCTGCGGGGTCCTTCCGTCACTCTCAGTGCAACCGGGGCAGAGATGGGCCGGCCGGCAACTCGATATGTGATTCGGTCAGCACACTTTTCGCCACCGCACGGTCGATGCTGTCTCGGAGCGCGCTGCACTCCCGGTGGTGCTCACCGGGCGCGAAGCCGGTCCCCGAGATGAGTGGACATTCGGAAGTGTCGGACTGCCATTGGATCGACGTGTGTGCAGGACTGAATTTCTCGACGAGCACACCGAGCCCACACTTCTCGCACGCCAGTTCCTGCATCGTCACGTCGTTCCCTCCCCGTTCGTGACCGCGGCGTCGATGAACTCGAAGTGCTCGGGATTCGGCTCGCGCAGCAGAGTCCAGTAGTCGACCAGCCGCCACGGACACGGCACCACAGCGCGTCCCTCGCTGTTCCGGTAGTAGCCGTTGGTCTCCACACCGGGGTGCACCCACACGGTCTTGTCCAGCGCCTCGTCGACGGTGCGGTTGTACTCGTCGAGCACATCCTGCCGCACGTCCATCGCTTCGTGTCCGTTTTCCACGAGATACTGCAGGCACTCGACGATGTAGTGGACGTGTTCCTCACTGAGGATGTTGTGGCCGGCACCGTGATTGGGCGCCGAATTCGGTCCCGCGGTGACGAAGAGATTCGGGAACCCGGACACCTGGATGCCGAGATATGCCCGAGGGTCGTCACCCCCATTCCACTGCTCGGCGAGGGTGCGTCCTTCTGTCCCCACGATGTCGATCGAGGTCGTGAACTCCAGCTTGAAGCCCGTCGCGAGAACGATGACGTCGGCCGGCACGAACGTGCCATCGGTCGTGATCACGCCTTCCGGCGTCACCTCCCGGAACGACGCGCGATGCAGGGTCACGTGATCACGGGTAAGCGCCGCGAAGAAGCCGGGGTCCTTGACGATCCGCTTGCTGTAGGGACGGAAGTCGGGCGTCAGCTTCTCGATGAGATCCGGTCGGTCGGGGAAACTCGTCTTCAGGTGGTTCAACGCCGTCTGGAGAACCATTTCGTTCGCCGGGGAGGCGGAGAAATGCGTCTTCGCCCATTCGGGATCGATGCGCGGCATCACATAGAGGTTGTCCGATGCGAACCAGTACGAACGCAGCCGGAACCATTCGTTGTACTTGGGAAGATGCGCCAGCGCCCACTTCTCCCCGTCCGGGACCTCGTTTACGACAGCCTTCTCCGGGACGATCCAATGCGGCGACCTGACGACGACGTCGAGCGCTTCCACCTGATCGACGATGCTCGCGACCACCTGCACGGACGTGCATCCTGTCCCCAGAACGACGACACGTTTACCGGTGAGGTCGAGGTTCTCGTCCCACTCGGCGGTGTGCACGATGGTGCCGCCGAAGGTGTCCATACCCGCAACATCCGGAATGTTCGGTGAGTTGAGCATCCCGAGCGCTGTCACAACGGCCTTCGCGCGGTGCACCTCGCGAGTCCCGTCGGCGGACTCGACGTTGACCTCCCAGACGTGCTGATCTTCGAGCCACCGCGCCGACTGCACCCGCGTACGGAAGGAAATGTTCTCCGCGATTCCGTAGGTGTCCACGACACCCTTCAGGTACTTCTGGTATTCGGTTCCCGTCGGGTAGTACTTGGACCACCCGGCATTGAGCTCGAAGGAATACGAGTAGTAGTGGCTGGGCGTATCGACGGCAGCACCGGGATAGGTGTTGCGCGACCAGGTTCCGCCGATCTCGTCGAGTGCTTCGAATACACGGTAGGTGAATCCGGCCTGGCCGAGCTTGATCGCTGCGTTGATACCGACGATTCCGGCACCGATCACGATCACGGAGAACTCCGGCGCCGGTTCCCGTGTGACCGGAACGCAGCGCTGGGAAAGGACGAAGCCCGCTTGTTCACGGAGAATCGGAACGAATTCCTCGTCGACGCGCTCGGAGGTCGCGACCGTTGCCATGCGGAGGAACAACTCCGGGTCGAGTTCACCCAGCCGATCCTCCGCATCCGGCGTGAGCAGTTCGTGGGCGCGCGCCCGGATATCTGCGACCACGTCCTCCGGGTACTGTCCCGGCGGAGTCGTCGGACGCGTCCCGGTGCGGTAGTGGTTGCCCGGCTCGCTGATCGTCAGGCGTGGACCGAACTCGTCGAGCAGGCCGGTGTCGCCGATCGCGTGGACCAGGGACATCAGGAGCGGTGCCGGATCGCACACATCGATAGCGGCGTGCATCAGGGTCAGGCGGTCTTCCAACTGCTCGGCACTCGAGCCGAGGGACATCGTCTCGGTCATCATCAGCCCTTCTCCGCCGAGAGTTCGGCGGGCGTCCGGATCGCCCCTCGCCGCACGATCTCGAATCCCTTGTATCCGGCCGCCGCGATCTCGGCGCAGATGTTGCCGTAATTCGCGAAGCCACCGATGTACGGCATGAACACTCGTGGTTTGCCGGGAATGTTCGCGCCCATGTACCAGGAGTTCGCCGAGGGGAACAAGGTGCCCGCGGCCTTCTGGTTGCATTCGGTCACCCACTCGTCGACGGCCTGCTCGGTCGCTTCGATCGAGGCGGCGTCGTGCTCGTCGAGATGGTCGAGGCAGTCCGAAATCCAGTCCACCTGCTGTTCGGCCATCAGGACCATGTTCGCCAGGACACTCGGGCTGCCCGCACCCACCATGAAGAACATGTTGGGGAACCCACAGGACGCGAGCCCCAGGTAGGTTCGCGGTCCCGCGGACCATTCCTCGCGGAGGGTACGTCCCCCGCGGCCACGGATATCGATGCGTGCCAGCGCCCCCGTCATCGCATCGAACCCGGTAGCGAAGACGATCATGTCGAGGGGGAAGTGGTCTTCGCTGGTGCGCACGCCGTCTTTTGTGATCTCGACGATCGGTGTGGTTCGCAGATTCACCAACGTCACGTTGTCGCGGTTGAACGTCTCGAAGTATCCGTCGTCGGTGACGATGCGCTTGGTGCCGATGGGATGGTCGTTCGGAATCAGCTGGTTCGCGATCTCCGGGTCCTGCACCATCTCCCGGATTTTCGTTTCGACGTATTCGCGGGCCGTGTCGTTCGCCTGAAGGTCGGTCATCTGGTCCGGGAAGGCTTTCGCGAAGAGATAACCTCCGCGCTGCCACCACTCGTCGTAGACCCTCCGACGTTCGGCTTCGTCGACCTCCATTGCGCCCTTCGGGTACGGCGTGAACGGAGTGCCTCCGCCGCTCATCCGGGCGAGGCGCCGTCGCTCCGGATACGCCGCCTTGACCTCGGCGATCTGCTCGGCGGTCAGCGCGCGGTTGCCGGCCGGCAGCGAATAATTGGGGGTGCGCTGGAAGACGAACACGTGGTCGGCTTCCCTCGCGATCAAAGGAATCGATTGGATGCCCGACGAGCCTGTTCCGATGACGCCGACCCGCTTACCGGCGAACTCGACCGGTTCGTGGGGCCATTCACCGGTGTGGTAGCACTCGCCGGCGAAGCTGTCGCGACCGGGAATGTCGGGCCGGTTCGTCGCCGACAGCACCCCCGTGGCCATGATGCAGAAACGCGCCGTGACCGATCGTCCGGTGTCGGTGGTGACCGTCCACAGCGCCGACTCCTCGTCGTACACGGTGGACACCACCCGGGTGAGGAACTCGAAAGCGCTCCGCAGTTCGTGCCGGTCGGCGACGTGTTCGAGATATGCCAGGATTTCTTCCTGAGTGGCGAACCGCTCGGACCACGTCCATTCCTGCTGCAGTTCCTCGTCGAACGAGTACGAGTAGTCGATGCTCTCGACGTCGCAACGGGCACCCGGATAACGATTGTGGAACCAGGTTCCCCCCACTCCCGCAGCGGATTCGAAACCATGGACGGTCATCCCGCGTTCGCGGAGCTTGTATACGGCGTAGAGCCCGGAGATGCCGGCACCGACCACGACCGCGTCGACATCACTCGAGGGGATTGCGGGAATCATACGGTCGCTTCCTTCATCTGCTTGGCCCACAACCATTCGTGGCCCCAGTAGCTGTCCGCGGTGATTTCTTCGGCCGTGTAGTAGGTCTCGTCGACGAGCATGCCTTCGGTGCCGTATTCGATGTCCCATCCGCCGGGGACCTGAACGTAGAAGGACACCATCTTGTCGTTGGTGTGGCGCCCCAGAGTGGACGACACCGGAAAGTCCCGTGCGGTCACCTGATCGAGGGCACGACCGACTGCATCGAGAGAGTCGACCTCCACCATCACGTGAACCAGTCCCGGGTCTCGATCTTCGGGGCTCGGCATGAGCGCCAGACTGTGATGACGCTGGTTGACACCGAGGAACCGGATCCGCATCGGGTCCATACCGGGAGGCGTCGGCAACCGGAAGGCGCCTCGCGGAAGGAATTCCAGCACGTCCGAATAGAAATGGAACGACTCGTCGAACGCGGTGGTAGGCATGACCACGTGCCCGAGGCCTTGTGCACCCGTCACGAATTTCTGGCCGTAGCGCGTGATCACAGGACTGTGATCGAGAGCCGGTCCGAAGAAGAATTCGAGTGGAGTACCGCCCGGATCCTTCATTGTCAGCCCGCCTTCGACGCGTCGGCGCTCACAGAGCTCGAACGGCATGGCCTCGAAATCGTGTCCCGCGGTGGTCAATCGGTCCGCGAGGGAACGCAGGGCGGTACCGTCCCGAACCTCCCAGCCCACTGCGGTGACACGGTCGGTCTCACCTGGTTCGACGGTGATCCGAGCCGGACGTTCGTCCATGCGGAAGTGCAGTGCATCCTCCTCCGGCCCGGCGCCCGGCGCGAAGCCGAGTACGTCGAACCCGAGTTCACGCCAGCGCGCCATGTCGGTGGCCTGAACGCGAACGTAGCCGAGGCTTTTGATCTCAGTCACAGAATTCCTTTCGAGTACACAAAAAGTGTCAGATCATGACGCGCAGGGGTCCGTCCGGAACGTCGATTCCGAGGGAAGCCATGGCCGACGCGTGATAGGTGGTGCTGGTGACGTGGATGGCATGGTGCAGGCCGGCGTGCGCGTCTCGCCAGAACCGCTGCAACGGATTGTCGACGCGGAGCGCATTTCCACCGGAGCGATCGAAGATCTCGTCCGCGGCGCGGACGGCCCGCCATGCGGAGCGCACCTGGTTGCGGCGCGACATGGCACGGGTTTCGAAGTCGACCTCCTTGCCGGAGTCGACGAGATCCCAGATGCGATCGACGTTCGCCAGAAGTTGCTGGCGGGCCGCGTCGATCTCCGCGGCCGCTTCACCGAGGGCATGCAGGACGTACGGATCGTCCTTGATCGCCGTTCCTGCCGCACCCACGCGCCCGCGCTGATAGTCGATACCGGCCGCGAGTACACCCTCACAGATGCCGATGGTGGCGGAGGTGATGCCGAGCGGAAACATCGTCGACCACGGCATCCGATACAGGGTCTCGGTGACGCCGTACTCCTTGGCCGCCGTCCCGTCGATGACCGCTCCGCCGTCCATCACCCGGTACGCGGGAATGAAAGCGTCCTTCACGACGATGTCCTTGCTGCCGGTGCCGCGCAGCCCGACGACATCCCAGGACTCGTCGACGATCTCGTAGTCGGAGCGCGGAAGGATCACGTGCAGGCCGACCGGGGGCATGAGCGGTCTGCCGTCGTCACCGCCGACCATCGCCCCGAGGAAGATCCAATCGCAGTGATCGGTTCCGGACGAGAACTGCCACCGTCCGGACATCCTGTACCCGCCGTCGACAGGTACCGCGATTCCCCCGGGCATGTACGGAGACGCCTGCCAGGTATCGGAATTCGTGCCCAGCACTTCGTCCTGCACCTTGGGGTCGGCGAAAGCGAGCTGCCAAGGGTGGACACCTACGATGCCGCCGACCCATCCCGCCGAACCGTAGATGCTCGCGGTCTTCATCACCGTCTCGGCGAACTCACGGGGGTGTGCTTCGTACCCGTTGTACTTCTTCCGCTGCAGAAGCCGGATGATCCCGGACTGCCGGAGGCCGGCGGCCATGCCGTCCGTCAGCCGACCGAGCTGGTCGGAATCGTCGGCCTCGGCCCGGATCTCGTCTGCGATCGCGACGATGTTGTCGAGCACTTCGTAACTCATGATCTCTCCAGGAAAGTATGTAGTGATGCGGAATTGCGGGTCAGGATCCCGATTCGGCGGAGGTTCTCTCACCAGCCCGGGTGAGGTTCGGGGCGAAGGCACTTCGTCCGGCAGCGACGTTCTCGTCGACTTCGGCCTGCCAGCTCGTCAGTGCGCGCGTGGTGTCGATCTCGTACTCGAACCGGTTGACCATCTCGGGTCGAATGTCCTCGACGTCGACGTAGAACTGTTCGTACCACCGCCGTAGTTGGTAGACAGGACCGTCCTCCTCGCACAGCAGGGGATTGTCGATCCGAGACTTGTTCTTCCAGATCTCGACGTCTTGCTCGAATCCGATCGCGATGCCCTGGGCGACGGCCTGAGCGATCTGCTCCGCCTGCTCCGGAGGCATTCCGGCCGGCCTTTCGACGATCACGCCGTACTGCAGCCTGAAGTCGGTCGGAGAGATGGGGTAGTGGCAGTTGATCAGGTAGATGTTCGGCGTCGATTCAGGATCACGGCCGGCGCTCCACAGCTTGTCGATCATGTACGAAGGACCGTAATATGTTGCATCGGACTTATTTTCGGCACTGTAGTTGGTGCTCTGGCTGACGCCGGCAGCGTCCTCCCGTGGCCGGGAGCGCATCACCTGGGTAGCCGTATGACCTTCGAACACGTTTCGGAAGTAGGTCGGCATTCCGTAGTGGACGTAGAAGAAGTGCGCCATGTCGACAACGTTGTCCACGATCTCGCGACAGTGGGATCCGGTCACGTCGATCGAGTTCCACACCCAGTCCGTCCAGCCGGGGTCGCCGTAGGTGGGAATCTCCGGAATAGCTACTTCCGCAGTGGGCTTGCCACCCTGCGGGTCGTGCCACACGAAGAGCTGACCGCTGACTTCCGCAACCGGCCACGTCCGAGTGCGGGCAAGCGGTGGGACGCGACGCGCATAGGGGATCGCGGCACACTTACCGTCACCGCGCCAGCGCCAGTCGTGGAACGGACAGGCGATGGTGTTGCCCTTCACGGAGCCCTGTGCCAGGTTTCCGCCCATGTGCCTGCAGAAGGCGTCGAGGATGTTGATCTTGCCGTCCTCGCCGGCGAACACCACGAGTGAAGTCCCGAACGCATCGACCCGATGAGGTTTGCCGTCTGCGAAATCCCGCACAAGTCCCAGGCAGTGCCATCCTCGCGCATACCGCGTCGGCGGCGTACCGGCATCGATGGTGCGGACCTGATCTTCAGTGTCTGTGGAACCCACGGTGCCTCCTGGTCGGCTGATCGCGACAACTCGCCCGTCGCACAGTGACCAGGATCAGGAACCGGCGCACCGATGTGATGTCCGTCTCCCGCACAACGGGAGGGTAGTTT
>JAEZDV010000366.1 GCA_023417985.1 Actinomycetes bacterium
GGTTTCTGGAGGCACTCGTTCACCTTGGCAATATCTTCCGGGCGGTCTGCGAGTACCATCAAGGTGTCACCGGATTGTAATACAGTAGATCCACCAGGACGGAGATACTTCTCTTCTCTTTTGATCATGATGATAAATGTGGATTTTGGGAAATGCAGGTCAACAATCCTCTTGCTTACTGCGTGAAAATCAGGCATAACCTGAAACTCCTGCAGTGACGATTTGGGAAGGTCAAGAATAAGTTTATCGATCTCAGTTATCGGTTTCACTTTTTCAGGCAGTGCCACATTAAGCCATTTTGCTACCACTGACAAGGTCGTCCCCTGGATAATTACAGATGTTACAGAGATGAAGAATACGATATTGAAAATAATGTTTGCTTTGTCAATTCCTGCCAGCAGCGGGTATGTGGCAAACACGATGGGAACAGCACCACGCAGACCCACCCACGAAATATATAACCTCCTCCTTAGTTTCATCTTGAAAAACATCAGGGAAATAAAAACGCTGAAGGGACGAGCCACAATAATCAGGAACAGCGAAATCAGCAATCCGATACCGATGTACGGCACCATTTGCGACGGGAACACGAGCAGTCCCAATGTAAGGAACAGCACAATCTGCATCAGCCACGCCAATCCGTCGAACATTTTAAGAATCGTATTCTTGTGAATCAGGTCCTGATTGCCGAGATAAACCGCACAAATGTAGATGGCAAGGAATCCGTTACCGCCCACAAAATCTGTTGCCGAGAACGTTATGTACATCAACGCGATAACAAGCACCGGATAGAGACCTTCAAAATCAAGCCTGATCTTATTGATGATGATCTTACTTAATTTTCCGAAGCCGAATCCTGCAATCCCACCGATAACCATTTGTTTGAAGAAAACCGGCACAATGGACCAGGCACTTTGGTCCTGATTCACCACAAGGCTGAGGCAGGCAATAGTCAATACATAAGCCATCGGGTCGTTACTACCACTCTCCAACTCAAGGGTTGGACGCAAATTGGACTTCAACGCCAGGCTTTTTGAACGAAGGATCGAGAAAACCGCTGCCGCATCCGTTGACGAAACAATGGACCCCAGCAGCATACTCTCGTAGATAGTAAAATCAGTAACGTAATAAACAAAAATACCGAGGGAAATCGCGGTCAGTAAAACGCCCGCTGTCGACAGTACAAGGCCTTCCCTCAGGATCGGCTTGACGGATGCCCAGTTCGTATCAAGACCACCGGAAAACAATATAAAATTAAGAGAAATAACACCAATGAATTGAGCAAGCTTGGGGTTATCAAAATTGATTCCACCGATTCCGTCGGTGCCCGCCAGCATGCCGATCGCAAGGAAGAGTAACAACGTAGGGACGCCGAATTTATAAGAGGTTTTACCCGCGACAATACTTATAAACAGCAATAGCGAACCGACCAATATAATGTTCTCGATTGTTAAATTCATCCTTTTTTTTCGATTACGATCTCAGTGAAATTGGGCCACAAGTGTGGGGGCTCCTAAGGTAAACGGTTTTGAGACGCGGTACAAGAGCCTTAAAAAAAAAGGCACCATTCGAATGCCCTCATTTATGCGTCAACACACGTAAGCCGGGTTTGAGTTTCATCCTGGGAAGTTTTTTTTGCTGAGCGCCGGAATTATACAACTTCAACGGCGCAGAATCCGCCCGCGGCGTGGCGGGAGCCTGGCGCTTAACCCGACCGAATGCTTCCTCATTAATTCCGCAAGCTACCTTCCCGTTCAAACCGTTTTTTTCTTCTTTGGTTAAACCTCCAATCAACGCTGATTCGCAATCGATTTCCTGACTTGATGTCACAGATTCCACCTTGAACTATGAACAAAGTAAACGACATCGACAAGGAAGTCATCAATTGGATCAGGTTAGCCTACGAAAAGGCAGATTGAAAACGATAGTTGAAAATCAAAAGAATAAACGGTGTATGCGCCAATGCATCCTGGCGTCCTCAAGATAAAAAAGGCAGGCACTATTGCCACCTATTCAAAGCCTCCTTAAAATAACGTCTCTATGCGCGCTTACTCGTACTTAATCGCGTCAGCCGGATTTAGCCGCGCTGATTGCCAGCTGCGAATTCCTACGGCCAACAATCCTGTACCAAAACAAACTACTCCGGCGATTACAAAAATCCAGGCATCCAGGGATATTTGATACGCGAAATTGGTAAGCCATGCCTGCATGAAATAATACGCGATCGGACATGCAATTAAAAATCCGAATATGATCAACCACAAGTATCCCGATGTTAGTAACTTCACAAGTTGGATGGATGACGAACCAAGAACTTTTCTTATGCCGATCTCTTTCGTTCGCAACATCGTCATATAAGCAGTCAACCCAAATAAGCCCAGCGAGGCCACAAGGATGGCAATTACCGAAAATACACCGATCACGCTGCCAAGTCGTTCCTCGTTACGGTACTGCATGTCGTAATATTGATCCATAAAAAAGAAATCGAAGGGATTTTCCAAAAACACGCTATGCCAAGCACCACGCATTTGGTCTACCGCACCGTGAACATGCCTGGCATCCAGACTTACCGCGAAGAACTCCCCTGCCCAGGGGGCGTACACATACTTGCGCAACGTAAAGACTATCGGCTCAACGTGTTTATGCAACGACTGCTGGTTAAAGTCGGCAACGACGCCGATAACTTTCTTTGGAAATTGACCATCTCCCTCATTCCATACGATGGTCTCATGCACGGCGGTCGCAGGGTCGCTGAATCCTAGTTCGCGTGCAGCAGCCTCGTTTATTATAATCGCGTCCTGCCACACCTCTTCATCATCCGGATAATTCTGTCCGGCGGCCAGCGTCACTCCAAAAGCCGGGAAATAGTTTTCATCAATACCTACAATTGAGCAGCCTACCCTTTCATCGGGTCGGTCTTTTCTGTGGAAGCTCCGCCCCCAATGCAATTCTTCACCCGGGATTGACGAAGCTGCTGAAAACATCCGAACACAAGGTAGTGTTTCAATCTTTCCTCTGATGCCGGCAAGATC
>JAEZDV010000017.1 GCA_023417985.1 Actinomycetes bacterium
GGGGTGTGGTGTGCCGAAGCCGCAGAAAGTGCTGCCGAAGCACCGCCGCGGTGCCGAAGCCGACGCGGTCGGCCACCACGTCGACCGGTAGATCGGTGTTCTCGAGAAGGCGCTGCGCGCCGAGAACGCGCTGGTCGCGCAGCCAACGCGCCGGGGTGGTGCCGGTTTCGGCGGTGAAGCGCCGCGCGAAGGTGCGGGGCGACATGTGCACCTTGGCGGCGAGTGCCGGTACGGGCAGGTCTCGGTCCAGATTCTCGGTCATCCAGTCGAGAAGCGGGCCGAGGGCCTCGGACTCGCATTCCGGCAGGGGCATCGCGACGTACTGCGCCTGGCCACCGTCGCGGTGCGGGGGTACGACCATCCTGCGAGCGATCGCGTTGGCGACTTGGGAGCCCTGCACCGTACGCACGATGTGCAGGCACAGATCGATGCCCGCGGCGGTGCCCGCGCTGGTCAGGACCGCGCCGTCGTCGACGTAGAGGACGTTCGGGTCGACGAGGGCCTCCGGGTACATGGTGGCGAGACGATCGGCATGTCGCCAGTGGGTGGTGCAGCGACGGCCGTCGAGCAATCCCGCCGCACCCAGGAGGAATGCGCCGGTACACAGGCTCGCGACGCGGGCACCGCGGTCGACTGCCGCGCGGAGTCGCTCGAACAGCGGTTCGAGGTCGTCTGCGTCGGCGCCTTTCCCGCAGAGGAAGGACGGGTCGTCGAGGGAGGCCATGTCGGTGCCGCCGGCGGGAAGCACCACCAGGTCTGCCTCGTCGATCTTGGCCAGGTCGTAGGGCGCGTCGACCGTGAACCCGAACCGGGTCCGGGACGGAGTCGGGCTCCCGGCGATCAACGAGAAATCATAGGTGGGCAGGCCGTCGTCGGAGCGGTCGAAACCGAAGACCTCACACGCCACGCCGAGTTCGAACATCTCGGTCCGGGGAAGGACCGGGACCACCACCGTTTCGAGTTTGTCGGGCATGGACACCAGTGTGACAGCCCAGTGGCAGAAATATGAGCAATCATGTCATTTCTGCCACTGTTGTGCGGTGTGGGGCCGCGCGACGCTTGCAATCATGATCGCGCTACTGCTTCTGCTCCTCGTCGTACTGCTGATCCTGGACGTGCTCGCCCTCATGGGTAAGACGCCCGATACCCACATGGAGACAACACAATTCGGGGATTACAAATTCTGAGCACCCGGCTGGGAGTGCGGTCAGGCCAGCCGCCACTCGCGCTTGGCCGTGCCGTCCCACCGGCGGATTCCGCCGCTCGTCCCGACGAGGTCGCGTCCGCCGACGTGGGCCGCGATCAGGGCGGCGCCGATGCGGTCGGCAGGCACTCGGCGAGCCAAGGTCACGTGCGGCGTCCATTCCCCGGGGCGGATGTGCGCCGGCACGCCGGGGCATGCCGCCAGCAGGCCGAACAGCCGCGCGTGCAGATCGAGAAGAGCGGACGACGGTACGACGAGCCGGGCGAGCGTCGCGTGACGGTCCCCGAACACCACGACGCCACCGAGTCGTACCGACAGGGGAGTGTCGCTGATAGCCCTACGCGCCGCCTCCTCGACCTCGGGCGGGATCTGGGCCGAGACGAACAGGGTTACATGCGGGCGATTGGTCGGGGAGCGGATACGGCCCTGACTGTCGATTCCACCGTCGAGCATGCGCGTCCACTCGTCACGCACTGCCGCGTCGAGGCTCTCGTCGAGCAACAGTTCCACCGACTGCACCATGGTGAGCAATGATGACCGGGTGACCGGCCGGACCGCAACGCCCGGCGAGGCGGCGGTGGCTGCTGCGGTTCGCGTGCAGGCCGTCGTCCGGGCGCTGTCGCCGATCGGCGCCGAGGCGCCGAAGTGGAGTTCCATTCCCTCGCGAGTGTGCGTCATTGCCCGGACTGAGCGACGTGGCCGGTCTGCGACTCGGGTTCCAGGTGATCGCTCAGTGCCACCAATTCGTCAGGAGACCATGTGAGGGTGCCGGATTCGAGGTCGGCGACGACCCTGCGGAGCCAGTCGAGTTCGGCCCGGGCGAGTGCGGCCTTGTGCTCGTTCTCCAGGGTGAGCACGCGCGGCAGGCCGAGTTGCGTGGTGACCTCGGACGTCTCGTCCGCGTCCGTCAACTGCTGCTCCAGGATCGGGATCCGGCGCGCAAGATGGCCGCGTACAACCTCCGGGGGGAGGATCCCGGAGATGGCCACTGCGGCCCTGAACTCGGGGAACTCGCGTGCGGGCTCGGCCAGTACGACGCCCATCCAGTCGTCGAATGTCGTGCGTCCTTTCGGGGTGATCTCGTACACCGTCCGACTGGGGCCGGTCCCCGCCGGATCCGTCTCGCGTACCCGGATCAGTGCATCGCGCAGGAGTCGGTCGATCACCTGGTAGACGCTGTTGCTGCGTGCCACGTTCACCACGTCGTCCTTGCGCCTGGATTTGATCAACTGCTGCATTCGGTACGGGTGCATCGGCCGCTCGGCGAGCAACGCCAGCAACACCATCGCCAGGGGAGATCTCGGGCGCAGATTCATGCTAGCCATGTTATGGGTATCCATATTATGGTTAGTGAATGACGCGCGCATTGATCGCCGGAGCGGGTATCGCCGGGCCCGTGACCGCCATGGCTCTGCAGCGGGCCGGGATCGAATCGACCGTGTACGAAGCCCACGACCGCACCGCTGACGGTGTCGGCGCGTTCCTTACGCTGGCGATCAACGGATTGCACGCCCTCGGGCACGTCGGTATCGGCCCCGCGACACTCGGTGGATTCGACACACCGGCGATGTCGATCCGCAGCTGCACCGGCCGCCGACTGGCAACCTTCGCCTCCGGGCGGCCGGGCAGTCCCTTCGTCAGCCGGACCCTCAGCCGCTCGGATCTCTACGCCCGCCTACGGGACGAGGCTGTCGCGCGGGGCATCCGCATCGAGTACGGCAAGCAACTCGTGGATTCGCACAGCACCCCGGTCGGTGCGGTGTGGGCCGAGTTCGCCGACGGCACATCCGCAGAAGGCAACGTTCTCATCGGAGCAGACGGGTTGCACTCGCGGACAAGGATATTGATCGACCCTTCATGTCCGGAGCCGCGTTACACCGGGTTGCTCAATACCGGCGGATATGCCCAGGGCATCACCGTCACGGAACCCGACGGCCAGTTCACGATGATGTTCGGCAAAAAGGCGTTCTTCGGCTACCTTCAGCGTCGCCCCGGCGACGTCTGGTGGTTCGCGAACATACCCGCAAAGAAGCCGTTGTCATCGACGGATCTCGCCGGACATACGCCGGACCGGTGGCGGGCCGAACTGACCGATCGATTTGCCGGCGATGCCGGCCCCGCCACCGACATCATTTCCGCCACCGAACATATCGTCCTGCCGTGGAACACCTGCGACCTTCCACACGTGGACCGCTGGAGTTCCCGTTCGACGGTGCTGATCGGAGATGCCGCCCACGCCATCTCTCCGTCCTCGGGTCAAGGTGCCTCACTGGCCGTCGAGGACGGCGTGATGCTGGCCCGGTGCCTGCGGGACTCGGACATCCCCTCGGCGCTTCGGACCTTCGAACGGCTGCGGCGGGGGCGCGTCCAGAAGCTGATCGCCCGGGCCAAGCGAACCAGCGATATGAAGATCGCGAACCCGATGACGAGGGTCGTTCGCGACCGCCTCGTCATGCCACTGGTGGCCCGGTCCGCACGGAACGCGACCGACCGACCGGACTGGATTCAGGACTACCGGATCGAGTGGGACGACCCGGCGCACGGTGGCGCCTGACACAATCCGGTATGTACCGAGGCCGGGGTGATGGAAAACATGTCCGGGTCCCGTCCGGCTCCCGCCGCGTCGCTCAGCAGTCCCGATCGGCCGGCACAACCTTGGAGGCCCCGAATTCGGCGGCTCTGTCGTCGCGTCTTCATCCTTTCCCTCAGGCGTGGGATTCGGTCGCGCGGCCACAGGTTGGATACTGTTTTTCTGTGAATGAAACAGTGCGCACCCATGGCTGGGGGCACACCGAAGGCTCCCGGCCCACCGGGCACCGGGCTCTCGGGCTACGCCGCTACCGACGGTTCGCGGCAGCCTTCATCGGGTCGCTCGTGGTGCTGTGTACCGCGACGGGCTGTGTCGAGAACTCGGAATCGACCGTGCCCGCAGGCGAGCGGATCCGCGCCGAGCGGGTCGACAGCATCGCCGCGCAGCTACCCGAGTGGGCCTCCGACCCCGACCTCCAGGTCGGCGTCAACGTGCCTTATGCCCCCAACGAGTTCCGGGACGACGGCGGCACGATCGTCGGCTTCGGTGTCGAACTCGTGCAGGCGATCGGCGACGTGCTGGGTGTGCAGACAGTGTTCAACGAGGCCGACTTCGACCGGATCATCCCGGCGGTGCAGGCCCGCACGTTCGATCTCGGGTCGTCGTCGTTCACCGACACGTTGGAACGCGAGGAAACGGTCGACTTCGTGACCTACTACAGCGCCGGGGTGCAGTGGGCGGAACGGACCGGCGAGTCCGTCGACCCCGACAACGCCTGCGGCCTGCGTGTCGCGGTGCAGACCAACACCGTCGAGGACATCGAGGAAGTTCCCGCCAAGAGCGAGGCATGTGTCGCCGCCGGGCTTCCGCCGATCGACAAGGTCAAGTACGACAGCCAGGACGAAGCAGCGAACGCGCTCATCCTCGGGCGCGTCGACGCGCTCTCGGCCGACTCGCCGGTCACCGCCTACGTCATCGCGCGGAGCGAGGGCCGACTCGAGGCCGCGGGACCAGTGTTCGACGCGGCACCGTACGGGTTCGTCGTCGCGAAGGGGTCACCGCTGGGTCCCGTACTGCAACAGGCCGTCCAGCACCTCATCGACACGGGCGTCTACGCCCAGATCCTCGAGCGCTGGAACATGTCTTCCGGGGCGGTCACCACGTCACAGATCAATGCGGCAACGAGCTGAGAGGGAACCGATGAGCGAGCACACGCATCCGAGCAGCGGTGCGCCTGCGACCGAACCGGAACCGATCCAGGCGGTGCCGCTACGGCATCCCGGACGATGGATCTCCGGGGCGCTGGTGCTGATCGGCCTGGGTCTGTTCCTGTGGGGTGCGGCCACCAACGAGGCCTACCGCTGGGATGTGTACGGCCAGTACCTGTTCGACAGCCGCATCACCGCAGCCGCCTGGAAGACGGTCCAGCTGACGGCTCTCGCGATGCTCATCGCCGTGTTGCTCGGCGTCGTCCTCGCCGTGATGCGCCTGTCTCCGAACCCGGTGCTCAAATCGGTGTCGTGGCTCTACCTGTGGGTCTTCCGCGGCACCCCGGTCTACGTGCAACTCGTCCTGTGGGGCCTGTTCCCGTCGATCTACAAGCAGATCGACCTCGGAATCCCGTTCGTTCACCAGTTCGTCCACATCGACGTCCAGGGGCTCAACGCCGCATTCCTGTTCGCCGTGATCGGCCTCGCACTCAACGAAGCCGCCTACATGGCGGAGATCGTCCGCGCCGGCATCGGATCGGTGCCGGAAGGTCAGGTCGAGGCGTCGACCGCGCTCGGGATGTCCTGGTCGCAGACCATTCGCCGCACCGTGCTGCCCCAGGCGATGCGCGTGATCATCCCGCCGACCGGCAACGAACTGATCAGCATGCTCAAGACCACGTCGCTGGTGGCGGCGGTGCCCTACAGCCTCGAGTTGTACGGGCGGGCACGCGACATCTCGGGCGCGAACTTCCAGCCCATCCCGCTGCTGCTGGTCGCCGCGACCTGGTACCTCGCCATCACAAGCGTGCTGATGGTCGGGCAGTACTTCATCGAACGGCACTACTCGAAGGGCCTCAGCCGCCAGTTGACGAACCGCCAGTTGCAGGCACTCGCCGACGCGCAGGTGCCCCCGGCCGCCGGGCCGAAGAACACGAATCACTCGGAAGGTGGCCCCGCATGACCTCGACCGAAACGCCGATGGTTCGCGCGGACCGCGTGTGCAAGAACTTCGGGGCCGTCAAGGTCCTCAAGGGCATCTCCCTCGAGGTGGGACGCGGCCAGGTCGCGTGCATGATCGGACCGTCCGGTTCCGGTAAGTCCACCTTCCTGCGGTGCATCAACCACCTCGAACGGGTCGACGCCGGGCGCCTCTACGTCGACGGTGAACTCATCGGCTACGCCGAACGTGGCTCCAAGCTCCATGAACTCCAGCCCAAGGTCGCCGCGCGGCAGCGCCGCGACATCGGCATGGTGTTCCAGCACTTCAACCTCTTCCCGCATCGCACGGCGCTCGAGAACATCGTCGAGGCGCCGGTGCTGGTGAAGAAGATCAAACGCGCGGAAGCACTCGATCGGGGCCGCGAACTTCTCGCCCGGGTGGGGCTTTCCGACAAGGCCGACGCCTATCCGGCTCAGTTGTCGGGCGGGCAGCAGCAACGCGTGGCGATCGCCCGGGCTCTCGCGATGGATCCCAAGCTCATGCTGTTCGACGAGCCCACCTCCGCCCTCGACCCGGAACTCGTGGGCGAGGTCCTCGCCGTGATGCGTGACCTCGCTGCCGGCGGCATGACGATGGTCGTGGTCACCCACGAGATGGGCTTCGCGCGCGAAGTCGCCGACGAACTCGTCTTCATGGACGACGGTGTCGTCGTCGAAGCCGGCAACCCGCGTGAGGTGCTGTCGAACCCGCAGCACGAGCGCACCCGCGGCTTCCTGTCACGTCTTCTGTAGCGCGCAGTTCCCGGCCGTGAACCCGCCGGATCAGGCGGGTTTACGGCTGCAGAAGATCGCAGTACCGGGGAAGTGCTCGCCGCGCAGCGGGCTCCACTGGCCCCACTCGCGGTCCAGGTGCTCGGGCCACTCCGGTTCGATGATGTCGTACACCTCGAGTCCCGCCGCGACGAGTTCGCGCACCCGGTCGCCGACGGTGCGGTGATGCTCGACGTACGTGGCGGTGCCGTCATCGTCGAGTTCCACATACGGGGTGCGGTCGAAGTACGGGAACATCGCGACCAGTCCCTTTTCGCTCGGATCGTCGGGGAAGATCCAGCGCATCGGATGGTTGACGGAGAACACCCACCGGCCGCCCGGGCGCAACACCCGCGCGACCTCCCGCATGACCTGCGCCGAATCCGCCACGAACGGCACCGCACCGAACGCGGAACACACCACGTCGAAACTCTCGTCCGCGAACGGCAGATTCTCGGCCCCCGCCTGGACGAGCGGCACCCGGCGCGCGGCAGGCGTGCCGGCCGCGTCCATCGCGGCGAGTCCGCGCTCGAGCATCGCCATGGAAATGTCGAGACCGACGGGACGGGCGCCGTGCTCGGCCAACCAGCGCGCACACGGAGCGGAGCCGCAGCCGATCTCGAGCACGTCGCGGCCCGCGATGTCGCCGAGCAGGTGGACGTCGCCCTCGTGGAGTCCTTCGGGGCACCAGACGAACTCGCCCGCAGCCGAGTCGACGCCGAGGAACTCGCCGTGTGTGCGGTGGTAGTCCTCGGCGTCCGCGTCCCACCACGCTCGGCTGGCTCGCTCGCTGTCCCGGGACCCGAGCCGGATGCGGCCCACCTTCGACGTTCCGAGCAGCGCATTGGCGGTGGCGTGCCGTTCCTCGGGTGACAGTTGGGACTGGTGAGGTGCTGTGCCGGAGGGGTTTTCGGAGCTGGCCATGGATGCGAGCGTAGAGGGGCCCGGTGCGCGGGCGCGCGTGAGGGGCCGCCCTGGTTTGCCCAGCTCCCATAGGGGCGCGTAGCCTGGTGAAGCGAGTGTCCGCTGCTCGGCTTCATCGGTCGGACGGGGACGCTCGCCGTGATTCGATCACCGCTTCATCGCAGTGCCCGATTCGCATGCCCGACCGAAGTTCCATCAACCGACTATCAACCCGTCCGGAGCAACTCAACACATGGCCTCCACCACCGTCACCTCGCCGCAGGTAGCCGTAAACGACATCGGCTCCGCCGAGGATTTCCTCGCCGCCATCGACGCCACGATCAAGTACTTCAACGATGGCGACATCGTCGAAGGCACGATCGTCAAGGTCGACCGCGACGAGGTGCTGCTCGACATCGGTTACAAGACCGAAGGCGTCATCCCTTCCCGCGAGCTCTCCATCAAGCACGACGTCGACCCCAACGAGGTCGTCTCCGTGGGCGATGAGGTCGAAGCCCTGGTCCTCACCAAGGAGGACAAGGAAGGCCGCCTGATCCTGTCCAAGAAGCGTGCGCAGTACGAGCGCGCCTGGGGCACGATCGAGGAGCTCAAGGAGAAGGACGAGGCCGTCAAGGGCACCGTCATCGAGGTCGTCAAGGGCGGCCTGATCCTCGACATCGGCCTGCGCGGCTTCCTGCCCGCGTCGCTCGTCGAGATGCGTCGCGTCCGCGACCTCCAGCCGTACGTCGGCAAGGAGATCGAGGCCAAGATCATCGAGCTCGACAAGAACCGCAACAACGTGGTCCTGTCGCGCCGCGCATGGCTCGAGCAGACCCAGTCCGAGGT
>JAEZDV010000042.1 GCA_023417985.1 Actinomycetes bacterium
GCGTGGGCCCGACGGTGTGGGGATCCGACGGCTCCCAGGGCAACGCCATCCGCCAGGAGCCCGACTGGGTGGACTTCGCCCAGAACCCGCAGCAGAAGCGCCCGTGGATCATCATGGAAGGCACCGCGGTCTTCCGCTGGGCGGCCTTCGAGATGAGCAAGTACGCCCGCCAGATCGCGGAGAGGTCCGGGGTCGCTCTCAGCGATCTCGACGCGTTCGTCCCGCACCAGGCGAACCTGCGCATCAACGACGTCATCGTCAAGCAGCTCGACCTTCCCGAGACCGTTCAGGTCGCCGACGACATCATCGAGACCGGCAACACCTCGGCGGCGTCGATTCCGCTGGCCATGGAGAAGATGCTGCGCACCGGTCAGGTTCAGCCGGGCGACACCGCTCTTCTCCTCGCCTTCGGTGCCGGCCTGTCCTATGCCGGCCAGATTGTGAAGATGCCTCCGCTGGCGCAGTAAGTCCATGGCCGGTGCAGCAAAGCCGTCGATCCCTCGATGGCTGTGGATTCTGTGCTTCATCGCGGTCTCGATCGCGGTCGTCGTCCTCGAACCCGTCACCGACGAGTCGGGGGCTGCTGAGCAGCCGGGGGTTGCCACGGGAGGCAACCCCTCGGCCGCTCTCGCGTCGCTCTCGGCGCTGCCGGTGCGTGCCCCCGATCCGCAGGACGGTTACAGTCGTGACCTCTTCGGGCCCGCCTGGACCGACAATGTGACCGTCGGGTTCGGCCGCAACGGCTGCGACACCCGCAACGACATCCTCAAGCGCGACCTCGTCGACATCTCGCTCGAACCGGCGACGAAGGAATGCACCGTCCGGACCGGCACCCTGCGCGACACGTACACCAACCTGGAGATCTTCTTCCGGCGCGGCAGCGACACGTCGACCGCGGTCCAGATCGACCACATCGTGGCGTTGTCCGACGCGTGGAAGAAGGGCGCCCGCTACCTCGACGATCAGGAGCGACGCAATCTCGCCAATGATCCGCGCAACCTGCAGGCGGTCGACGGGCGCACCAACCAGGCCAAGGGCGACTCCGACGCCTCGGAGTGGCTGCCGCCCAACGTCGACTATCACTGCGACTACGTGTCGCGGCAGGTCGAGGTGAAAGTCGAGTACCGGCTGTGGGTTACCCCGGACGAGCGCGAGGCCATGGCCCGCGTTCTCTCGTCGTGTTGAGAAACCGTCAGGGTCCTGGAGAATTCGCCGGCAGATAACGCTCCGTCCCGGCCTGCAGGGTTACCGGGAGCCGTCGGCCAGGAGTCCGGTCAACCGGGCGGGATCGGCGATGACGCTCACTCGGTGGATCGCGTCGGCGCGGAACTCGATCAGGTAGAGGGCGTGCACGACGCCGTCCGAGACGTAAGCCGCGCCGGGGATTCCGCCGATGTCGATCGGCGTTGCGAGCTCGGCCCGCCCGGCGAAGACTCTCGCTACGGCGTCTGCCCCCGAGATGCTGCGACCGAGGAGCGGTGCGCCGTGATCGGCGCCTTCGGCTGCCAGGTCTACTGCCGTGTCGTCGCTGCGTAGTTCGATGTCGGAGTCGAGGAGTTGCAGGAGTGCCCCGAACTCTCCGTTACGCGCCGCGTCGAGAAATGCGGCGATCGCCGATTCTCGCTTCTCCCGAACACTGTCCACGTCGACCGTGCGGACACGCGCTCGTGCACGGGACGCGAGCTGGCGGGTAGTTGCAGGGGTGCGTTCGACGATAGGTGCGATGTCGTCGTACGACAGCGCAAAGACGTCGTGCAGAACCAGGGCCAGCCGCTCGAGGGGGCCGAGTGTGTCCAGCACGACGTGTACAGCCAAGGCGAGGTCTTCGGACAACAGTACGGCGCTTGGGGGCTCGCGCTCCGCAGGGGCGCCGGTCCCTGATCCGGCTTCGCCCGAGAGGTCGTGACCCAGTTCTTCCCGCCACGTGGCGCGCCGTCGAATCATGTCGATGCACACCCGGGAGACGACCGTCGTGAGCCATGCCTCGAGGTTCCGGATACTCCCGATATCGGCTTGCTGGAGGCGTAACCACGCCTCTTGGACGGCATCGTCCGCGTTCCACGGAGAGCCGAGCGTCCGCAGGGCGATGGCATGCAGCTTGGGTCGTTGCACGACGAATTGCGCTGCCAGCCCGTCCAGAGTCGGTGCCGACCGATCTTGTTCCATGGGGGCTCCTCAGGGCTGCTCGTCACGTTTCGATCGTCACGCTCGACTCGATAGTGAGGCCGACACCCGATCCTGCCTCACGTCTACGACATCGAGCGAGGAGTCACTATGAGTATCCTGCGGGCTGCCACCGTCGAAAGGTTGAGGGCAAGTGTTCGGGGCCGGGTTCATCTTCCGGCCGATTCAGGCTTCGAACCGGCGCGACGTCCCTGGAATCTTGCCGTCGAGCAGGACGTCTGTGCGGTGGTGGAGGCGGCCGATGCCGACGACATCGTCGCACTCGTGAGATATGCGCAGTCACAGGGCTTGTCCATCGCAGTGCAACCCAGCGGTCACGGCGCGACCGGTCGGGCCGGCGGTTCCGTCCTGTTGCGCACGACTCGGCTGGAATCCATCGATATCGATCCGGCGCGGAGGACGGCGAGGGTCGGAGCAGGTGTACGTGCCGGTGATCTTCAGCGCGCCGCCGCCGCGCACGGACTCACGGCACTACCGGGGAGTTCTCCCGTCGTCACAGTGACCGGGGCGGCACTCGGGGGTGGTCTGAGCTGGTTCGGACGCTCGTTCGGATGGATGGCCGACAGTGTTCTCGCGTTCGAGATCGTCGCGGCAGACGGCACGAGACAACATGTCACTCCCGAAACCGACCCGGAACTGTTCTGGGCGTTGCGAGGAGGCGGAGGCGACCTTGTCATCGTCACCGCGATGGAATTGCAGTTGCATTCTGCGCCCCGGGTTTTCGGTGGGCGGCAACTGTGGTCGGCCGATCTGGCACGGCAGGTGGCCGAGGTCTATCGATCTATGACGGAGACTGCACCGGACGCACTCACGCTCTGGTTCGAGGTGCTGAACTTTCCCGGAGCCGACCCGATGGTCGCCATCGACGTGACGTTCCTGGGGAGTGAAACCGACGCCCGCCGGCTCATGACCGAGGTCGACCGCTTACCCGCGCCGATTGTGGACACCCGTTCGCCGATGAGCGCCGCGGATCTGGGAACGATCACGGCGGAGCCTGTAACCCCGAGTCCCGGGCTGGCACGCGGTGAACTCCTCACCGCGTTCGACGACGACGTGTTCGCTTCCTTGCTCGACGAACCGATCGCTCCTCTACTGACCGTGCAACTCCGACACCTCGGAGGAGCGCTGGCACGCCCCAGCGACTCCCCCCACGGGGCACTCACGGAGCCGTACGCCGCATACATGTTCGGGGTGCCGTCGACCGACGCGGTCGGAGATGCCATCGTGTCGAAGCAAGCGGCGCTGGCGCACTCACTGCCTGTCAGTGGTCGCAAACCGATCACATTCCTGAATCCGTCCGAGAAGCTCTCCGCCGCGCTGAGTTCCCCGTCCCTACAGCGGCTGCGTCGACTCAAGGCGGACGGGATCCCGCGAATGTCATTCGCGGAAACTTCGCGACGTCGGATGGGTGATCCCGACTCGCACAGGCGGTGGCTCGATTTCCCGTCGGCCGTTACCGGGCTCGGAGGTCGATCGGTCCACCGTCGTCCGGGTACGGCAGTGACGTGAAGTTCATCGGCGCGACGTAGTCGGCCGGTACGTCCCACTCGTACCGGAGCAGCAGGTGGTGGAGCACGGTCTTGATCTCCGCGCCGGAGAAGTGCTGGCCGAGACAGCGGTGCACCCCGCCGCCGAACGGCGTCCACGCGTGTGGATGCACACGGTCCTCCCGCCGTTCGGGGGAGAAGCGCTCGGGGTCGAAACGCTCGGGGTCCGGCCACAACTCGGCCATGTGGTGGCTGTAGTGCACGCCGACGTTGACGAGCGTGCCCTTGGGGATGAAATGCCCGAGGATCTCCGTGTCGGTCCCTGCCCGGCGCACCACGCCGGGGACGGGCGTGACCAGACGCTGGCATTCCTTGATGACCAGGTCGAGTGAGGAGAGTTCGTCGAGTTGCGAGAAACCGGGCGTCGGAGTCCCGAGCGCTTCGGATTCTGCGCGGCACCGCTGCTGCCACTCGGGGAACTGCCCGAGATATTGCATCGCGGTCGACAATGTGATGGTCGAGGTGTCGTGTGCCGCCATCATCAGGAAGATCATGTGGTTGACGACATCGTCGTCCGAGAACCGTTCTCCGTCTTCGGATTCCACGTGGCAGAAGACGGAGAAGATGTCGTTGCCCTCTGTCGCGCGTCGTGCGGCCAAGTATCGGCGGAAGAACGCCTCGAGCCGCTTGCGGCCCTGGATTCCCCTGCGCCACCGCGTGCCCGGCAGGGGGTAACGGATGATTGCCGTCGCCGCCTGCACGCATCCGATGAAGGCGTGGTTGACCTCGCGCATCTCCTGGGCCGACGACCCCTCGGCGCCGCCCATGAAGATTTCGGTGGCCAGGCTCAAGGTGAGTTCCTTGATCGCGGGGTAGGCGCGGAAGCCGGCCTTCGGCACCCAGGTGTCGAGGGTCCGCTCGATCGACGGGTGCATCGCGTCGGTGTAGAGCGCGAGACGGTTGCGGGTGAATGCCTGGGCCATGATCCGGCGGTGTGCGGTGTGCTCGTCGCCGTCCATCAGCATCAGGCCGCGGTCGAAGAACGGCCCGATCAGCGCGCGCCATCCGGGGCCGCTCAGCAGGGCGCGATCACGATTCTGGAGTGCCGCGCCCACGGCGTCCGGTCCGATGAGCACCACCCAGGGCCGGCCTGCGAACCGGAACCACGACACCGGGCCGTGTTCCTGGAAGCGCTTGTCGTAGGCCTTGATCGGATCTCGCATGTAGTCCAGGGCGTATCCGATGTAGGGCAGACCGGCGTCGCCGGGGACGGGTTCCAGGCCGGGTGGCGGGGGTGCGAGCATCTTCGTCACGGGGACACATCTCCGTCCGTCGGAATCTGACTCTGTCTGTAGTCAGATTACTGTAATCCCGGTCACATCAAGCAGGGAAGGCTCGAGCGGGGTTACGCCGGAGGGTGCTCACCCGGGCTGGTCGGACGGGCGCAGAAGGATCTCGTTGATGGTGAGGTGCCGGGGCCGCGTCAGCGCGAAGAGGATGACGTCCGCGATCTCGTGCGGCTCGACCGAGGCGGTGTCGTAGCCTGCCTGCACCGCCTGGCGCGTCGCGTTGTCGGTGATGTGGCTGGGCAGTTCGGTGTCGACGGTGCCGGGCTCGATCAGTGTGACGCGCACATCGGGGTGCAGTTCCTGGCGGAGCGATTCGGACCAGCCGTTGAGTCCCCATTTCGTCGCGGCGTACACGCCGTTGTTCGGATGCGCGGTGCGTCCGGCCACCGAGGAGATGTTGACGAGGTCCCCTCCGCCGTCCCGCAGTTGATCGAGGAAGACTTCTGTGACGGTGATGGCGCCGAGCAGGTTCACCTCGATCATCGCGCGGTAGTCGGAGTGGAGCTTCGCCGAGAACGGCCCCAGCAGCATCACTCCGGCGTTGTTGACAAGCACATCGGTGCCGCCGAACTCGTCGCGCACCCGCTGTGCGGCGGCGAGGACGGAATCGCGGTCCGTCACATCCGCCCGGATCGGGATGACGCCACCGCCGAGGTCTGCCGCGAGTGCTTCGATCCGGTTGAGGCGACGTGCCAGGAGAGCGACACGAAAACCGGCGGTCGCGAGGGCACGTGCGGTCGCGGCGCCGATGCCGGACGACGCGCCGGTGACGACCGCGACGCGGTCCGAAGTCGAGGCGTCGGTCATGGATTGCTCCCTTCGTGGGGTGACGCCTCCATCAGACCACCGTCCGGGCCGCCGGGTCCGGCGAATACCCATCCCGAACTCGTCCGGAACGGAGATGTACGTGACCGGCGACACATGCGATGCTGGCGCTATGGATGTCGAAAGACCGAAGCTCGAAGGTACGGTCGCGGTCGGAAACGGCCGCCGCCTCGGTTTCGCCGAATTCGGATCGGCGCAGGGACGAGCGGTGTTCTGGCTGCACGGCACCCCGGGCGCCCGGCGCCAGATCCCCGTCGAAGCGAGAGCCTTCGCCCTACGCGAGAACATTCGGCTCATCGGGATCGACCGGCCGGGTATCGGTTCGTCGACCCCGCACGTGTACGAGAATGTCCTCGCGTTCAGCGACGATCTGGAAATCGTCGCCGACACCCTGGGCGTCGACCGGATGGCGGTCGTCGGGCTGTCCGGGGGCGGCCCGTTCACGTTGGCCGCCGCGTACGCGATGCCGGACCGCGTGGTGGCGGCTGCGGTGCTCGGCGGTGTCGCGCCCGTCGTCGGCCCCGAGGCGATCAGCAGTCCCCTGATGAAACTGGGAACGTTCGCGGCGCCGGTCCTGCAGGTGGCGGGTGTGCCGATCGGTACGGCGCTGAGTGCCGGTATCCGCGTGGTGCGGCCTTTCGCGTCGCCGATCATCGACCTCTACGGGAGGCTCTCCCCGGAGGCCGACCGGCGCCTGCTGGCTCGCCCGGAGTTCAAGGCGATGTTCCTCGACGACCTGCTCAACGGCAGTCGCCGTCGCATCGCCGCGCCGTTCGCCGACATCGTGGTCTTCACCCGCGACTGGGGTTTCCGCGTGGCCGACGTGAGGGTCCCGGTGCGATGGTGGCACGGCGACAGCGACCACATCATTCCGTTCGAGCACGGCCTGCACATGGTGCGCCTACTTCCCGACGCGGAGTTCCATCATCTGCCGGGGGAGAGCCACCTCGCCGGTCTCGGGGCCGCTGAGCAGATTCTCACGACCCAGATGAAGCTGTGGGACGACGCGGACGCCGATATGTAGGGCGCCGGACGGCGGACTACTGCGACCGTGCGAGAACGTCGAGCAGCGTTCGCAGTTCCGACGCGTCGACCTGTCCGGGCGCGGACGCCGCCCCCACCATGCCGAAGGTCGCGGCGGAACCGAAGACCTGCCCGGCGATTCGCGAGATCACACCGAGTCCGCCCATCGACATGGTGATCAGCGGCCGTTCCGCATGGTCCTCGTGCATGATGCGCGTCGCGTCGAGCAGCGTGAGTACATCGGAGGAGGATCGGGGCATCACGGCGATCTTGCAGATGTCCGCGCCGAGCGTTTGCATCGCGCGCAACCGCGAGACGATCTCTTCCTTCGGGGGTGTGCCGTCGAAATCGTGGTTGGACGCCACCACCGCGACGTTCCGGGCATGGGCTGTCGCAACGATCCGTTCGACCGCGCGTTCGTCCCTGCGGTACTCGACGTCGACCAGATCCACGACGCCGCTCTCTGCCAGTGCGACGACCAGGTCGGCGTAGGCGTGATCCTCGATCGTGGCCTCGCCGCCCTCGTGGGACGTGCGGCACGTCGCGAGCAACGGCCTGCCGCAGAGGTGGGCGGCGAGGGCGCGAGCCTGATCTGTCACCCCGGGTGTGTCGTCGAGCGCGGCCAGGAAGTCGACTCGCCACTCCACGATGTCCACCGGGCGACCCGACAGTGCGTCGACCTGCGCGCGCAGTTCGTCGGGGGTGCGGCCCGTGACGGACACGATGATCTTGGGTGCGCCTTCGCCGATCGTGACGTCTTTGACGCGGACCGGTGTGATGATCCGACCCATGTGCCGCCTCCCGTTGCCCGGCCGTCCCCTCGACGTGCCTGTCGCGTCCATTCGATCACGCGCGGTTCCCCGCGCTCCGGAGACCTCGATCCCCGCAGCGCGTGGAACCGGTGGCTACGCGTTCCGGGATCCCGGCGGTTCCGTCCGATCACCGGTTACCACGACCGTGTCGTGCCCGGCGTGGTCTTCGGTGGAGCCGTCCAGGGGTGCGACGCGCGCATCCGCATCCTTCGCGCTGATCGCCTCGCCGCGCGCGACCATGCCTGCCTCGTCGGAGAGCGGGATCTCCTTCAAGAAGCAGGCCAGGACGATGGCGACCACGAGGAACGGGATGAGGTACCAGAACACGGGTGCAAGCGAGTCGGCGTACGCGTCGACGACGCCCTGCTGGACCTCGTCGGGCAGCGTCTTCAGGATCGCGGGATCGAGGCTCGCGGTGGCCTGCCCGGCCTGCTCCGGATCGGCACCCGCGGCGGTGAACACGTCGGTGAGTTTCACGGAGAGCTGGTTGGTGAAGATCGTGCCGAAGATGGCCACGCCCAGCGCGGCACCGACCTCGCGGAAGTAGTTGTTCGAACTCGTCGCGGTGCCGATCTCGTCGACGGGCACGGCATTCTGTACGACCAGGATCACCACCTGCATGATCAAACCGAGGCCGAGACCGAAGACGAACAGCATCGAGCAGATCAGCCACAGCGGCGTGTTGCCCTGCAGGGTGGTCAGCCACAGCATCGCGAGCGCGGTGATCGTGGCACCGGCGATCGGATACATCTTGTAGCGCTGCGTCTTGGTGATCGCGAGGCCGGAGCCGATCGCGGTGATCATGAGACCGGCCATCATCGGCAGCAGCAGCAGACCCGATACCGCCGCGGAGGTGCCCGACGACATCTGCAGGAACGTCGGCATGAATGCGAGCGCCGCGAACATGCCGAGCCCGAGCACGAACCCGATCGCGGTGGCGTTGACGAAGATCGAATTGCGGAACAGCGACAGCGGGATGATCGGATCCTGCGCACGCGATTCGACGAGCACGAACAGGCATACCGCGACGAGCAATCCCACCCCGAAGGCCCAGGTCATCGGGTCGCTCCAGCCGCGGTCGGCGTCGCCACCGAAATCGGTGAAGAAGATCAGGCAGGTCGTCGCGATCGACAGGGTGACCACGCCGGCCACGTCGATGCGCTTGGTCGGCCTCTTGGTGGGCAGCGTCAGCATGAACCAGGAGATCAGCAGGGCGATGATGCCGACGGGAATGTTGATGTAGAAGCACCACTCCCATGTCAGGTGGTCGACGAAGAAGCCGCCGAGCAGCGGGCCACCCACGGCGGAGAGACCGAAGATTGCTCCGAGCGGGCCCATGTACTTGCCGCGTTCGCTGGCCGGGACGATGTCCGCGATGATGGCCTGCGACAGGATCATCAGGCCGCCGCCCCCGGCTCCCTGGAGTGCGCGGAACACCACGAACGTCCAGAAGTCGTCGGTGAAGGCGCACCCCGCCGACGCGAGTGTGAAGATCGCGATCGCGATCATGAACAGGTACCGCCGGCCGAAGACGTCACCGAACTTGCCGTAGATCGGCATGACGATCGTGGTGGCGAGCAGGTACGCGGTGGTGATCCACGCCTGGTGTTCGACGCCGCCGAGCTGGCCCACGATGGTGGGCATCGCGGTGGCGACGATCGTCTGGTCGAGGCTTGCGAGCAACATGCCGGCGATCAGCGCCGAGAAGATGATCCAGATTCGGCGCTGGGAGAGAACCAGCGGTTCTGCGTTGGTGGTCACCGTAATCCTGTCGGGTCGTATTCCTGGTGGTGGAGCTGGGGGCCGAGGTGGGGTTCGAGAAGCTGCCGGGCGCACGCGATGTCGCGCTCGAGCAGGTCCCGGAACGGTGGGCTGTCAGGCGTGAGGAAGAACTCGTCGACGGCGTCGTGGACGAGCCCGGTGACGAATCGCACGGTGACCCGAACGAAGGGATCGTCGGGTGACACCCCCTCACGCCTGGCGATCAGTTCGGCGAAGTCCTGCTGGTGGGACTCGCCCAACGACATCATGCGGGCGAGCAGCCGAGGTTCGCTGCGCACGATTTCGCAGTGCAGTCGATGCTGTTCCCGAGTGAAATCGTTGCGTTCGAACAGAGCAGCGGCGAGCCGGGCGATATCGCGCAGCAGGGTCGGAGAGGGGCCGGGCTCGGTCCGGTCGCCTCCCGCCACGAACTCGTCTCGGTCTTCCGGGGTGAGTGCTGCGGGCGGGCTGCCGAGCACTGCATCTTCTTTCGACGCGAAGTAGTTGAAAAAGGTTCGCCGCGACACCCCGACGTGCTCGCACAGTTCCTCGACGGTGAACCCGGCGAGTCCGTGCCGTGCAGTCAGAGTGCGGGCGTGGTCGACGAGCGCGGTGCGGGTGCGCTGCATACGACGGGTCCGAGCGCTGCCATCGGAAGAAATTGCACTCTGAGACACAGAGTGCATTTCTACCACTTATGGATGCGGAGCGCACGCCGGCATTATTCGAACCACGACCGAACCGCCGGTTTGACCCACATGATCTTTTCGTCGGGATGCTCGCGCGTCGCCGCAGGATGGTCCGGGTGCTCGTCCGCCCACGCGGTCTTCTCGTCCAGCAACTGCGCCACGAGCGCCCACGTTTCCATCGTGCGCGGCGGGTGGGCGTCGGCGGCTCGTGCCAGCCGCCTGCGGGTGTCGTCCGACATCGCGAGCAACTCCGCGCCGGTGATGCTCCGGTGCCACGTGTACCGCGCGAGCGCGATCGCCTTCTCTCGCCGGTTCTTCTCCGCGCGATCGGTGTGGGCGAAGTCGGCGCTGGTCATCCGCCCCTCCTGCTTCCTGTGTCGATGGCCCGCGGGGCCGCGAGGTTTCCGTTCCGTTCTGCATATTCTCGCGCACCGCAGAGAGTCCGTGCGTCCTTGACAGACCTCGCGCGCTGGGCCCACGCTCGATGGACGACACACCGAGGGGGTGGCGCCGTGTCCACGCCGAGTGCGCTTCCGGAAGGGACGCCGGAAGCCGTTGTGGAACAGGCCGCGGCCGGTCCACGCGTGCCCGTGTTCGATCCGACCCTGGCGATAGGCGTCGACCGATCCCGCTTCGGTGGAGTCCCCACGCACCGCCTCGTCGCCGTCGGCGACTCTCTGCTCCAGGGATTCCAGAGCGGTGCGGTCTACCGCACCGAAGTGTCCGTTCCCGCCGTGCTCGCTTACGAACTCGGCATCTTCCCGACCTTCCGGTATCCGCGTTTCGGCGGGCCGGGCGGGCTTCCACTCAACATCGAATACCTGTTGCGCCGGCTCGAAGAGCGATACGGGCCGCGCCTCGACGTGTGGGAACTCCCGACGGCGCTGTTCACCGTCCGGGGGTTCATGGACGAGGTGGAGGACTACTGGGAGCGCGGCCCGGGCGCCGAGGTGCCGATGGTCGCGGGTTACAATCACAACCTCTCGTGCTACGGCTGGGACCTGCGGGACGCGCTCGAGAACACCGCGGCGCAGTGCGAAGCGGCCCTCACGACGCCACGCGACAACCTCGTCGACCAGATCGTGGAGAACAACGGCGAACGCGCGGCCCTCCGCGTCTATCCGCACTGGGACGAGCAACGGCGCCACGAGACCTTGTTCGATGCCGCCCGTGCTCTCGGCGCCGAGCACGACGCCGGAACCGATGCCGGGATCGAGACGCTGGTGGTGTTCCTAGGGGCCAACAATGCTCTGCGGACCGCGACCGAACTGCGGGTCGCATGGAGCGGAGACGACTTCCGCGGACCCGGGCGGTCGCGCGCCTACACCATCTGGACGCCCGAACACTTCGACGCCGAGTTCGCGGAAGTCGTTGCGCGACTGCGTGCTGTCGAGGCACGGCACGTGATCTTGTGCACCGTCCCGCACGTCACCATCGCCCCGATAGCACGCGGCATCGGCACCAAATCGGGTTCACCGTACTTTCCGTACTACACCCGGCCCTGGATCGGCGAGCGGCACTTCGACCCGGCCCGCGACGAGCATCTGACCGGCGCCCAGGCGCAGGCAGTCGACACCGCGATCGACCTCTACAACATCACCATCACGCGCGCGGTCGCGGGCGCACGCCGGGACGGACTCGACTGGTACCTGCTCGACACCGCCGGAATCCTCGACCGTCTCGCCGTCCGCCGCTACGTCGAAGATCCCGCGGCGCGTCCCGAGTGGTGGACTCCCTACCCGTTGCCACCTGCATTGGCGGAACTCCGGCCCGTTCCGGACACACGATTCCTCGCCGCGGACGGGGAGGGTGGGCGCGCCGCGGGAGGCTTGTTCTCCCTGGACGGCGTGCACCCGACGACCGTGGCCTACGGCATCCTCGCCCAGGAAATTGCCGACATCATGATGGGTGCCGGCGTCGAGTTCCGGCACCCGAGCGGTGTCGTACGCGACGGCCGAATCGAGGTGGATTTCGCCCGGTTGCTCCGAAACGACACGTTGGTGCAGACCCCTCCGCAGAACCTCGACTCTTCGCTGGCCGTTCTCGGGTGGGCGGACCAGGTTCTCGATCTGTTCCGGATCGGATGGACCCTGCGGCTGTGACGCTCAGGTCAGGTTCACCACGTGTTCCTGAGCTTCGAACGCGGCCTGTAACTTCTTGCGCGACAACCCTTTCGGGCCGCACGCACACCCGGACGGAATGCCGTCGTCTTCGAACTGTGTCGCCTCGAGGGTGTCGACGAATTCGGAGTTGAGCTTGTCGCCGTGGTGACCGGTCGATTCCCGGTCGCGATTGCCACGCCCACCCGGACCGCTCTTGGACACGATCACCGGCCCCTCGGAAGTTTTGTACACGGCTGCGATGGTGTGTCCGGCAGGACACCGGACCTTCAGGGCCGCCTTTTCCGTGCGATTGGGACCGAGTTCCTTCACCGCGGCCAACGCCAGTTTCCGGCGTTCGGTCGGGGATGTTGTGGCGATGTCCATGCTCCTATTGCACCTCAGTTCGACTTTTTGCACACGGCTTCGGGGTAAACGGGGACGGCCGATCTCGGATGATCTCGTCCGTCAGGTGATGGAGGGTGCCGAACCGGTGTGCGGTGATGGAAACCGACTGTTCACGCAGGAAGGGAAGCATTTCCACGCGCCCCGACTCGGTGACGGGGTGATCCCACAGCACCAGGTCGCAGCGCGTTCCGAGGCGTTCGGTGAGGGCGTGCGGGTCACCGCCGATCATCCGGACACGCATCGGACCGGCCGACGAGATCCGGTCCAGCCACTCCCCGTCGTTCTCGATGACGGATCTGTCCACCACGCCTTCGACCGCCGACAGGACGGCGCACGGAATTGCAAGAGCCGAGGACACTTCCACGCGCGCACCGGCGCGTGCAGCAGCACCGAGCACCCTGACGAGATCCCCGGGACGCCCGTTTTCACCGAGGCGGACGCAGACCCGTGCCGGAAGATATCGGAGCAGGTTCCGCTCCACGACGAGGCCGCTGACATCTCTCGCAACCCCGAACTCCGTCCTCCAGGCGCGCGCGTCGTCGGCGAAGCACCTCTGCAACATCTCCGAATCGGTCCCGGTCCATTCGCGCGCGGCGGTGAGGAGACGATCGGACCCCGCGCTCGCCGCCGCATCGTCCTCGGCCGCGTCGGCGCCGCTCTTGTCGAAATCCTTGTTGCGCTGGGACTCCCACGTTCCGAAGCCGAACAGATAATTGGGACCACCGGCCTTGAAACCCGAACCGACCGACGACTTCTTCCACCCGCCGAACGGCTGCCTGCGCACGACAGCGCCGGTGATCCCACGATCGATGTAGACATTCCCGGCTTCGACGCGCTCGAGCCAGTGGGCGATCTCGATGGTGTCGAGGGAGTGCAGCCCCGCGGTCAGTCCGTATTCGACCTCGTTCTGGATGTCGACGGCCTCCTCGAGATCGGCGGCGGTCATGATCCCCAGGACGGGTCCGAAGAATTCGACGAGGTGGGTGCGGGACCGGCGCTGCACCCCGAGGCGCACACCCGGAGTCCACAACCTGCCCTTGTCGTCGAGCTGCCGTGGTTCCGTCAACCAGGATTCGCCCGGTTCGAGGGTGGTGAGTGCGTCGAGCAACTTCCCCTGCGCGGGTTCGATCAGTGGCCCCATCCGGGTGCGCGGGTCGTGCGCCGGGCCGACGGTCAGCGAGGTGACCGCGTCCACCAGCTGGTTGAGGAAACGCCGCGACGACGCCATCGATCCGACGAGCACGACCAGCGAGGCTGCCGAGCACTTCTGCCCGGCGTGGCCGAACGCGGACTGCACGATGTCGCGGACCGCCGCGTCGGGATCGGCGCTCGGTGTCACCACGATCGCGTTCTTCCCGCTCGTTTCCGCCATCAACGGTAGTCCGGGACGGAAGGAGCGGAACTTCTCGGCGGTCTCGTAGGAGCCGGTGAGAACCACGCGCTCGACCCGGGGATCGGCGATGAGCTGCTTACCGAGGGAACGTTCCTCGAGGTGGACGAGTTGCAGCACGTCGCGCGGCACTCCGGCTGCCCACAGCGTCTCGGCGAGGACCGATCCGCATCGCGCGGTCAGCGCCGCCGGTTTGAGCACGACGGCTGAACCTGCCGCCAGTGCCGCCAGCGTCGACCCCGCCGGAATCGCCACCGGAAAGTTCCACGGCGGCGTGACCACAGTGAGCGCCGACGGCACGAAGCGTGCTCCGTCCATCGTCGCGAGGTCGCGCGCGCGGACGGCGTAGTACCGGGCGAAGTCGATGGCTTCGGAGACTTCAGGATCGGATTCGTCGAGCGTCTTGCCGCCCTCGGCGGCCATGATCTCCAGGAGATCGGCGCGGCGCACCTCGAGGCTCCACGCCACGCGTTCGAGCACCTCTGCTCTGTCTTCGGCACTGCGTGCGCCCCAACGGCGTCCGGCTTCCACTGCGGTGCCGACGATGTGGTCGAGTTGGTTCGTCGATCGCACGGTATGTGCGCGGACGAGGTCCGAGCCCAGGTCGGAGTCGGGAACTCGGGCGAGGGTCGCACGACCCCAGGCCACATTCTGTGGCAGCGACGGGTCGGTATCCGCCGTGTTGGCGAAGTCGCGCACGGTCTCCGGTTCCGGAGTCTCGTTGCGGTTCTGTTGCCGGTTCGGCGGCGGAATCTCGTCGTCGAGCGCGGCGACGGAGTCCCGGAACCGCTGGGCCTCGCGCTCGAACAGCGACGGATCGCTGCGCAGGTCGAAAACTGCCGACATGTAGTTGTCCCGGCCCGCGCCTTCTTCGAGTCTGCGCACCAGGTAAGCGAGCGCGACGTCGAACTCCTCCGGGTGGACCACCGGTGTGTAGAGCAGCAGGCTGCCGACGCTGCGACGCACCACCTCGGCCTGGTTCTGGGCCATGCCCAGCAGCATCTCGAAGTCGACGCCGTGGCGTACGCCGCGCCGTCCCGCCGACAGCCAGGCGTAGGCGATGTCGAAGAGGTTGTGTCCGGCAACCCCGATCCTGACGTTTTCGATCCGCTCGGGTGTGAACGCGTAGCCGAGCAACCGTTTGTAGTTCGTATCGGTGTCCCGCTTCGTGCTCCACGTGGCGAGCGGCCAACCGCGCAGCGACGCCTCGACCTGTTCCATCGGCAGGTTCGCGCCTTTGACGACGCGAACCTTGATGGGCGCACCACCACGAGCGCGGCGCGCCGCGGCCCACTTCTGGAGCCGGATCAACGCACCGAGCGCATCGGGAAGATAGGCCTGGATCACGATTCCGGCCTCGAGGTGCAGGAACTCGGGAAGGTCGAGCAGTCGCGTGAACGCGGCGACAGTCGGTTCGAGGTCCCGGTATTCCTCCATGTCCAGATTGACGAACTTCGGTGTGGGTGACTGCGCGGCCAGCCGATACAGCGGCGAGAGCCTTTCGACGATATCGGCGACGGCTTCGTCGAACGCCCACGCGGGGTGCGGGGCGACGGTGGCCGATACCTTGATCGAGACGTAGTCCACGTCGTCGCGCGCGAGGAGTGCGCGCGTGCCCTCGAAGCGGCGCGTGGCTTCCTTCTCTCCGAGTACCGCTTCTCCGAGCAGGTTGAGGTTCAGCCTGACGTGACGCCGCCGGATCGCGGCGAGCGCACGCCCGAGGTGTTCGTCGCTCGCATCGACGAGGAGGTGCCCCACCATCGCGCGGAGTGCGCGACGTGCAGCGGGGACGACCAGATTCGGGAATTCGGGACCGAGGGCGCCCCCGGCCCGCAGCGCGAGTCGGAGCGGCCGCGGGAGGAAGGACGGGACATTCCTGGACAGTTCGGCCAGATTGCGCGCCGCGACCAGCGGATCCTCCGGCCGTATCACTCCGTCGACGAAGCGCACCGTGAAGTCGAGTCCGTGCGGGTCTCTCAACACGCCGGCGAGTTGCCGTCCTGCCCGGTCGGGAGACAACGCAGCGGACTCCTCGAGCCACCGTCGAGCCAGATCGACCGCATCGTCGGTGATCGTGCGAGGCGGGTGTGGTGTGTGCGCGCTTCCCGTCATGACTGTGCTCCCGTCGTCATGACTGTCCGGCCGTCGTCACGTCTGCCTCGACGTGACGGTCTGCGGACCGACTGCCGGTGCCTAGCGTTTCCGGAACCCGTCGAGCATCAGGGTCAGTCCGCCGCCCAGCATCCAGACGTCCTTCGCGATCGCGATGCCGTCCTGGGTGGGGCGCGGGTCGCCTTCCTCGTGCATGCCCGGCGTCTTCCAGTACATGGTCATCATGCCGCCACCGAACGCCGTCAGTGCGGCTCCCGCGAGGAACGACGGAACGATCGGAGCCAGCAGCGCCGCTCCGATCCCGATTTCGGCCGTCGACAGTGCGGTACCGAAAGTCGTCGGTTGCCACTGCTTGACGAAGGGGAACGCCCTGGCGGCCATGCCCTGCAGGGCTTCGGCATTCTCCGCGGGAAGATTTCGTTTACCAAGACCCGAATTGAGGATGAACGCGCCCGTCGCAACTCGGAGCGGGATATGGGCGATGCGCACGACGAACCTCCGTTGGTCGGCTTCGATGCTTCTGGTCAATCTACCGACTGTGAGACGAATGCGTTTGATTCCCGAGCACTTCGGGCATACCGGGCGGGACAACGACCGCAGGTTGATCAGCATCGGGTGGGCGAGCTGAGCCGACCCCGCGATGCCGGAGGATGGGTGGACAAGTGACGCGGCAAATTTCGACTTCGAGCGGCTCTTCGGTAACGGGCCGACTCTCACGGAATCAATGGTTCGAGAAGCTCGCTCGTGCGGGTTACGTCGGTAGTGGGCTGGTCCACCTGCTGGTGGGCTACCTCGCGATCCGAGTCGCCCTGGGAAGCAACGAGGAAGCATCCCAATCGGGCGCTCTGGCCGAAATCGCGGCCAAGCCCGGCGGAAAGTTCCTGCTGTCGGTCCTGTGCTTCGTGCTCTTCGTGCTGGCTCTGTGGCGTCTCGCCGAAGGAGTGCTCGGTAGGGCGGCACACTCGTCGACCGGGAGCGAGGACAAGAAGGACGAGACCCTGGATCGGGTCAAGGCCATCGGCACGTCTTTCGTGTACTTCAGCCTGGCCTTCACGGCTTTCGGATACGCGCGCGGCAGCGGCAAGTCGACCGGTGACAAGAGCACCGGGATCACCGCACGTCTTCTCGAATCCGGTGGCGGAAAGGTCCTGCTCGTCGTTGCGGCTCTGGTGATCATCGGTGTCGGCATCTACCACATCCACAAGGGTGCAACGAAGAAGTTCGTCGAAGACCTGAAGGGCAACCCGAGTCCGCTCGTACGCGGACTCGGGATGGCCGGCTACATCGCCAAGGGCGTCGCTGTCACCGTGATCGGTGGTCTCGTGATCGCCGCGGTGTCCAAGGCCGATCCGGAGAAGGCATCGGGTCTCGACGCCGCACTGAAGACCCTCGGTGCACAGCCGTTCGGCGTGTTCCTGCTCATCGCGGTCGGCCTGGGTCTGATCATGTACGGGCTCTACAGCTTCGTCCGGGCACGCGACGCCAAGATGTGACGCATGCACGCGGCGGCGCGAGTCGCCTCGGACAAGAACGCTCGACCGGGTATCCCGGTCGAGCGTTCTGCTGTACGGAGTCGGGGCAGGTCTCGCAGGTGCCTACCGACCGTCGCCGGTCAGAGGTCGAATTCGGCGGGGTTGATTCCGACGGCATGAGCGGCGCCTCGCACTGCCGCCTTCTCGTCATCGTCGAAGAACCCGTCGGCACCGCCGATGATGATCCCGATCTGGATCACCGCGCGGGCCTGATCCTGCTTCGCCTTCAGTTTCGCGATCGTGGCCGTGGCCTCGACCTTTCCGAAGTCGAAGTCGGACTCGAGCTTGCTGCAGTACCAGTCGAACTTCTCCCGAAGCTCGTCCGGAGGGAACACCGACAGCACGTCGTTGCTCATGATGAGCGCGGCGGTCTTCTGCCGCTCCCTCGGGTCGATGCTGCCGTCGGCAGCCGCGATCAGCGCGCACATGGCCATGCTCGCGTTCGCGAACTCCTTGTTGCGGAACTGATCGGTCTTGGTCTTGAGCTGAGAGCTCAGTTCGGTTGTCTTGGCCTTGAGCTGATCCCAGAACGCCATTGTTGCCTTTCATAGATGAAGCCGTCGAAGTCCACTCTGCCATCACTGCGACCGTCGCTGCGCCGGCGAACGGGTGACTACGGTGGAAAAGGTCGGACCGAGTGGCTCGGCTGAATCAACGACCGGGCTGAATCAACGACCGGGCTGAATCAACGGAAGGTGTGGCAATGAGGGCATGGCAGTTCGAGGGATCCGGTCGACCGATCGCCTTGAACGAGGTACCGGAACCGACGCCGGGGCCCGGCGAGGTCGTCATCGACGTCAAGGCGGCCGGCTTGTGCCACAGCGACCTCATGTACATGGAGGTGGGCGAAGGGACAATGCCCTTCCTGCCGATGACCCAGGGGCACGAGAATGCCGGTGTCATCAGCGCTATCGGTGACGGTGTCGAAGGGTGGAAGGTCGGCGACGTCGTGGGCGTCTGTTCCTCCGGAGTGCGCCCGCCGCTCGGCATGTTCACGCCGGGTGGTTTCGCCGACAAACTTGTTGCCGACGCGCGTGATCTCGCCCGTGTGCCGGAGGGGCTCGACCTGTCGCTTGCCGCACTCGCGACCGATGCGGGGATGACCTCGTACCACGCGATGATCAAGGTCGGGGGCGCGACGACCGGAATGAGGGTCGGCGTCATCGGTTACGGTGGCCTCGGCCAGATCGGCACTCGCGCAGCGGTACTCGCGGGCGCCGAAGTGCATGTGGCCGAGACGAAGGAGGCCGTGTGGGATCTCGCGCGAGAGGCCGGTGTCACCGACGTCGTGCGCGATGCGGCGGAATGGGCCGGTCAGGGGTTCGACCTCGTCGTCGACTACGCGGGCTTCGACACAACCCAGCGTGCCGTGGACGCCGTCAAGCGCGGGACCGGTACGGTCGTCCAAGTCGGTCTGGGCCTCCCGACGTTCACGATCTCTTCCCCGTCGATCCTCGGCAAGACCATCGTCGGGTCCCTCGGCGGAACTGTTCAGGACATCGAGGAGGTCTTCGCACTGCTGCTCGACCGTGAGATCGAGCCGACGTATACCGTCGTCGCGTTCGACGAGATCGGAGAGGGTCTGGAACGGTTGCGCCGCAACGAAGTTGCCGGTCGTCTCGTCGCCCGCTTCGGCGATTGATCGCGTCACCGCAGAAAAGGGGCATCGACCAGCAAAGGGGCATCGACCGTCGAATACGGCTCTGAGCCGTATTCGACGACCCTCCTGGCGATCTCGGCAACGGGCGTATCGGGCTCCTGTGACAGGGCGACCCTCATGTCGAACGCGCGCCCGGCGCCGACGGCAAAGCGTTCCATGATCATGTCTTTGGCTTGGCCGATCAAACCTCGCCGAGCTCTCGTTCCCGAATCCTGTTCGGCCACAATGTCTGGTACATCGAGGATCGAGCATCGACGGACGCTCGGGCGTTGCTGAACGCCACGTACTGTTCGACCCTTCGTTCCGATTCCCCTGCGAATGCGGCCACCGAACCCTTGCACGTACAACCGTGTGGTTGTACGTTGGCTCTGTGGACGGGAACGACGAGGACCGGGCCGACGCCCTGTTCCAAGCCCTCGCAGACCGCACTCGACGCGATATCATGCGCCGAGTGCTGGCAGGGGAGTATTCGGTTTCCGCACTCGCGGCGCAGTACGACATGAGCTTCGCCGCGGTTCAGAAGCACGTTGCCGTGCTGGAAAAGGCGGGTCTGCTGACCAAGCGTCGCAGCGGTCGGGAGCAACTTGCCAGTGGCGACGTGGAAGCGGTGCGGTCGGTGGCATCCATGCTCACCGAACTCGAGCAGATCTGGCGGGGCCGCATCGCACGTATCGACGAACTGATCGCGTCCGACTCGACCGACAAGGACTGAACCATGCCTGTGACAGACGTCCGCAAGGACATCGAGAACCTGACTCTTACGATCACCGCGGATTTCGCGGCACCGGTGGAGCGGATCTGGCAGATCTACGCCGATCCGCGCCAACTGGAAAAGGTCTGGGGTCCACCGGATTACCCGGCGACCTTTGTGGAACACGACCTGTCGCCCGGTGGTCGAGCCACCTACTACATGCAGGGCCCCGAGGGTGACAAATACGCCGGATACTGGGAGATCTCCGCAGTCGACGAACCGACGAGCTTCTCCTTTTCCGACGGTTTCGCCGATCAGGATATGAATCCGGACCCCAGATTCCCGGTCTCGGCCAACGTCTACAGCTTCACCGAACATGCCGGTGGCACACGAGCCACCTACGTGTCCACCTACGAGTCCGCGGAAGCGCTCGAGAAGGTGCTGGGGATGGGAATCATCGAAGGCTCCTCGTTGGCGATCGGCCAGATCGACGATCTGATCGCCGCCTGAACCACGGAGACTGCGGCCCGCTCGAATGGGACACGGTTCGAGCGGGTCGTCGCCGCGCCTCTGGCGAAGGCGGGCGACGTAATGCCGGATAAATCGTGTTCGTTTCCCTTGACTGCTCGCTCTTCCTCCGAAACCGCAGGGTGGGCGATTCAACGGGCATACGGTTGTAGGGCGCCCGATGTCGCGGAGAATCGAGAGTGAGCCATGACGACCCTGCAATCCGCCGCAGCCTCGGCGACACCCGGCGTGCAGCGAGTGGCACTCCGTTTGTACTTGCTTGCGATGATCGTGCTGGAAATCGCGGCATTCCGGTCGGGGAGGGACACAAAACTGATCCTCGCGCTCGCTGTGGCGATCGCGTTCGTCGCCCGCGGGGTGTGGCTGCGCCGTCCCTTGACCCGTGTGCATGCGGTAGCGGCCCTGGTGTGTCTGCTGGTGGCCGGGTTCGCCTACGCCTGGGGACACAGCCATGTCGCGTTCGTCGCTATCGCGGTGTCGGGACCGGTGTTGGTGCTTCCCGTGGGGAGCAGGCCGGAACCGGAGGAGGAAGCGCACATCGCTTCGCTCGTGCGGGAGTCCAGCGGTGACCCGTTGGCGCCGTTTGCGCTGAACTCGACCAAGTCGTACTTCTACAATTCCGGTCGCACCGCCGCGATCGGGTATCGCACGCGCGCCGGCATCGCAGTGGTGTCGGGCGACCCCGTGGGCCACCCGCCGGCTTTCGAGGACCTGCTGTCGGACTTCGCGTGCTTCGCCTCCGGCAGGGGCTGGCGGGTGGCTGTCCTCGGGGCCGGTGAGCACACGGTTCAGTTGTGGCGGTCGGGCGGTCGGGGTCGCCCACGGATGAGATCGGTGTGCATCGGGTGCGACGTCATCGTCGACGTAGAGCACTTCACTCTCGTCGGCCGGCGTTTCCGTAATCTGCGCCAGGCGGTGCACCGCGCGGAGAATGCCGGAGTCACCACCGAGATCGTCGCCGAGAGGGATCTGTCCCCCGAGGTGCGGAGCCAACTGCGCGAGATCGTGGCTCGCACTCGCTCCGGCCACCAGCGCCGGGGTTTTTCCATGATCCTCGACCATCTCCTCGATGGGACGTTCCCGGACATGATGATCGTCATCGCACGTGACCGGGACATGATTCCCGTCGGCTTTCAGCGATACGGCCTCGCGCATCACGGTGACGAATGGAGCCTTGACGTACCGTGGCGCAGCCCCAGGGCGCCGAACGGCACCGACGAGCGAATGGCCGTCGCCGTCATCGACCACGTACACAGCATCGGTGGTACGTCCGTGTCGCTGGCATTCGCCCCGTTTCCGGATCTTCTCGGCCGGAACGGCACAGGCCGGTGGCGATCCGCCGTGCGCATGGCGCTCCGCCTCGGCGACTCGATCATCGCGCTCGAGTCGTTGTATCGGTATCTGGACAAGTTTCACGCCGGAGCGGATCGGCGGTTCGTCCTCTTCAAACTGCGCTACCTCCTGCCTGCAGCATTCGCCATGCTGACCTTCGAATTCGTTCCTCACCGCGAATACAGCCCTCGTCGCGACCCTCGGTCGAAGTCCGGCCGCTCAGCCGCAGACTTGCGCGCCGAACCGCCTCACCGCGCGGCGGACCACCGTGCGAGGAGAACGTAACGACCCCTGTTACTGCTCGGCAACGTGCCGGACATGCGATCTCGAAACACTGGCCGGGCTCTACCCACCAGGAGGTCGATGTGTCATACGTTCCCCCAGCCGAACTCGCCCGCTCGATGGTCGATGCCGGCCAGAGCAAGGTCCTCATGTCCACCCGGGACACCCTCATCCGGTCCTTCATGGGTGGCGCAATTCTTGCGCTCGCCGCTGCATTCGCTGTCACGGTCACTGTGCAGACCGGCAACGCACTGCTCGGCGCGGTTCTCTTCCCCGTGGGCTTCTGCATGCTCTACCTGCTCGGGTTCGACCTACTCACCGGGGTCTTCACCCTTGCTCCGGTCGCCTACGTCGATAAACGTCCAGGGGTAACCGTCGGTGCGATACTCCGCAATTGGGGCTTGGTGTTCCTCGGCAACTTTGCAGGTGCTTTCACTGTCGCCGTCATGATCACCTTCATTCTCACCTACGGGTACTCCATCCCGCCGAACGACGTGGCACAGCAACTGATGCACATCGGGGAAGCACGCACCGTCGGCTACGCCGAGCACGGCGCGGCGGGCATGATGACTCTGTTCCTGCGTGGCGTCCTGTGCAACTGGATGGTCTCCACCGCTGTCGTGGCGGCGCTGATGTCCAAGAGCGTCCCCGGCAAGGTTCTGGTGATGTGGATGCCGATCATGTTGTTCTTCTACATGGGTTTCGAGCATTCCGTTGTCAACATGTTCCTGTTCCCGTCCGGGCTGTTGCTCGGCGGTGAATTCTCGCTGGGGGATTACCTCGTGTGGAACGAAATCCCGACCGTCCTCGGGAATCTGGTGGGCGGCATCGTTTTCGTCGGCGCTGTGATCTATGCAACGCACATGCGCACTGCTCCGAAGAGGGGAGCAGAAGCCGACACGGAGACGACGGAATCGGAACTCACGCCCGCGTGAGCAGGCGTCCGTCCCCGACAACAGCTGATCCGCGTCCGCTGCTCCGGCAACCAGATAGAAAGGCAGTACCCATGAACCCCATCCTTCCGAAGGCAGACGCCGCGGCACTTGTCGATGCGGCGAGGATCCGCCAGGGACTCACGTGGGCGGACCTCGCCGAACACCTCGGCACCCCGCTGGTGTGGACGACGGCGGCCCTCCTGGGGCAGCATCCACTCAGCACAGAGCAGGCGAGCAGTGTATGTGAGCGACTCGACTTGGACGAGACGGTCGCAGAAAGCCTTGCGTTGCAACCCCATCGTGGGTCATCTCCCGAGGTCATGCGTGATCCCACGATCTACCGCTTCTCCGAAGCGCTCTCGGTGTACGGACCGGCTCTCAAGGCGTTGATCCACGAAGAGTTCGGCGACGGCATCATGAGCGCGATCAACTTCACCGTCGACATCACGCGGCGCCCCGATCCGGACGGCGACCGCGTGGTCGTCACCTTCGACGGAAAGTTCCTGGACTACCGCTGGTAGCAGTTACTGGTAGCAGTTACAGGCAGGCGGGAGGCGCCGGCAGAAGCCGATCGGCGCCTCCGCCTCCCACGGCCGGCATTACGTATCCTCGCCGTGTGAGCGAGTTCGAGATTCTCGTCCGTGGCAGGTCGGTCATGGTGCGGGACACCGGAGATGCGAACTCTGTCCCGGTTGTGTACTTCCACGGAACTCCGGGGTCTCGGCTCGAGTCCCGTTTCGGCGACGAGATCTCTCGTCAGGTGGGTGCTCGGGTCATCAGTTTCGACCGCCCCGGATACGGTCGGTCCGATGCCGCTTCGAGTTCCCTCGGCCTGGTGGTCTCGGATGTGGAGGCCATCGCCGACGAGATCGGTCTGGGTCGTTTCGCTGTTTTCGGCTGGTCGGGCGGCGGGCCGTTCGCGCTGGCGACAGCTGCCGCGCTCGGCGGCAGGGTCACCCGAGTCGGAGTATCGGGGGGCATCGCTCCGGCGCAGGAGATGCCCGGCGCACGAGATAGCCTGACCGACAATGATCTCGAGGCGCTGTCTTATCTTCCCGACCAGCCTGTCCGCGCGGCGGAACAATTCGGGGCCGGCAACCGCGCGCTACTCGATGCCATGGTCGCGGTAAGGGACGACGAGCAGGCGCCGTGGATCGACTGGCTCTGGGCGGCAAGTGATCCCGAGGTTGTTGTCGATCCCGGGGCGAGGCGCGCTCTGTTCGTCTCCCTCCGGGAGTCGTTGCGACAAGGACCGACGGGCATCAATTGGGACAACGTCGCTTTCGTCGGTCCGTGGGGGTTCGATCTCGGCGACGTGCGCTCGCGGGTTCACCTCTGGTACGGCGGCAGAGACCAGATGGTGCCGTCTGCTCACGGCGAGTGGCTCGCGGGAGAACTGCCCGACGCCGAACTGGTGTGCTTCCGGGACGAAGGTCATCTTCTCCCGTTGAGGCACTGGAAGGAAATGGTGCAAGCTGTGACGACTCGGGGGTGAGCGGGCGGACATCCGATGTCTGTAAGGCGAAGGCGTATTACCGTTTCGGTTGCTTCCACAGGGTCGATCTCGTGGGTTCTTCAGTGCACGCTGGTATGAGCGAGTACGATCGAGTTTCCGAAGGTCCGACCACCTGCCGTCGCTGATTCTGCACGTGAGGCACAGTCATGACTGCTCCGAAGGCACGTCCGCGGGTCCTCGAGGCGCCTCCGGAGACATTGTACGAGTCCCCGACATTCGCGACTTCCGGCCTGAGTCCGGTCTGTTTCCTCCTTCTCGGAGGCTTGACCTGTTTGTCGAATGCCGATGCACATCTGCTGTCCGATCCGGTTGCCGAGGGAGAATCATGTCCGAACCGAAACATCCGACGAAGTTCCGCGGACGCGGCGTCGGCACCAGCGACTCGGTGTCGCTCAACCCGGTATTCGCGCGGCCCGGAGAGGCAACCGATCTTCCGAAAACACGGTTGCCGCAGTCGGAGTCGTATCCCGAGACGGCATATCAAATCGTGCACGACGAGGCGATGCTGGACGGCAACGCGAGGCTGAATCTCGCAACGTTCGTCGGAACGTGGATGGACGAGCATGCCACGCGTCTCTACACGGAGGCCGCCGACAAGAACATGATCGACAAGGACGAGTATCCGCAGACTGCGGCGATCGAAACACGTTGCTGGACAATGCTTGCCGACCTGTGGAACGCACCCGATCCGGAGAATTCCATCGGAACGTCCACGATCGGCTCTTCCGAGGCCTGCATGCTCGGTGGCCTGGCGCTCAAGCGGAGGTGGCAGAAGCTCCGGCGTTCCGAAGGCAAATCCACAGACTCCCCGAACATCGTGCTTTCGAGTGCTGTCCAGGTGTGCTGGGAGAAGTTCTGCAACTACTTCGAAGTCGAGGCGAGATATGTGCCGATCACCCTCGAGCACAGAACACTGGACGGGCACGACCTCGACAAGTATGTCGACGAGAACACCATCGGCGTCGTCGCCATCATGGGTGTGACGTACACGGGAGCATACGAACCTGTCGCGGAGATCAGCGCGGCGCTCGACCGAATCGCCGACGACACCGGTGTCGACGTCCCGATCCACGTGGACGGTGCGTCCGGAGCAATGATCGCGCCGTTCTGTCAACCGGAGATCGCATGGGACTTCCGGCTCGAACGGGTCGCGTCGATCAGCACGTCCGGCCACAAATACGGTCTCGTGTATCCCGGTGTGGGTTGGGTGGTGTGGCGTGACAAAGCTGCGCTGCCCGACGAACTGGTTTTCTACGTCAGTTACCTGGGTGGCAGCATGCCCACCTTTGCGCTCAACTTCTCGAGACCCGGAGCGCAGGTCCTCCTGCAGTACTACATGTTCCTGCGGTTGGGTGTCGACGGTTACAAGCGAGTTCAGCAGGACTCGTTGAACGTCGCGCAGTACCTCGCCACCGAACTTGCAAAGATTCCGGCATTCGAGTTGTGGAACGACGGCAGCGATATTCCGGTGTTCGCGTGGATGCTGAAGAAGGGTTACACGGACCGGTGGACCCTCTACGACCTGTCCGACAGGTTGCGGATGAAGGGCTGGCTCGTGCCCGCCTACCCCATGCCGGACGACCTCCCCGACGTGACAGTGCAGCGAATCGTCGTCCGCAACGGTTTGAGTCACGACCTCGCCACAGCACTGCTGGCCGAAATAAAGACGGAGGTCGACTTCCTCGACCGCCTCGAGTCCCCGATCCCTCGCGAGGGTCAGCCCGTCCTGTTCCACCACTAGGATGCCGGCGGTTGCGAGTCGTGGCCGGCGGC
>JAEZDV010000333.1 GCA_023417985.1 Actinomycetes bacterium
CCTGGTCGAGCAGCTCGCGCAGAGCGGCGTGCTGCGGGTCATCTGCGGCACCGACACCCTCGGCGTCGGCATCAACGTGCCGATCCGCACGGTGCTGCTGACCGGTCTGACCAAGTACGACGGCACCCGCACCCGTCAGCTCAAGGCACGCGAATTCCACCAGATCGCGGGACGCGCCGGTCGCGCCGGATACGACACCATGGGCACGGTCGTCGTGCAGGCGCCCGAACACGAGATCGAGAACGTCCGGGCACTGGCCAAGGCCGGGGAGGACCCGAAGAAGCGGCGCAAGGTACAGCGGAAGAAGGCGCCCGAAGGGTTCGTCTCGTGGGGCGAGGGCACCTTCGAGAAGCTCATCGTCGCGTCCCCGGAACCGATGCAGTCGCGATTCTCGGTGAGCAACTCGATGCTGCTCAACGTCATCGCCCGCCCGGGCAATTGCTTCCAGGCGATGCGACATCTCCTCGAGGACAACCACGAACCCCGTCCGGCCCAGCGCAAGCACATCCTCAAGGCGATCTCGCTCTACCGCGGTCTGCTGCAGGCCGGCGTCGTGCAGCAACTCGACGAGCCCGACGAATACGGTCGCATGGCGCGACTGACCGTCGATCTCCAGCGCGATTTCGCGCTGAATCAGCCGTTGTCGCCCTTCGCGCTCGCCGCCATCGAACTCCTCGACATCGACGCTCCCGATTACGCGCTCGACGTCGTGTCGGTGATCGAGTCGACGCTCGACGATCCCCGCCAGATCCTCATGGCACAGCAGCACGCGGCACGGGGCGAAGCCGTCTCGCAGATGAAGGCCGACGGGATCGAATACGACGAGCGCATGGAACTGCTCGAAGAGATCACCTGGCCGAAGCCGCTCGCCGATCTTCTCGGCCCGGCGTTCGAGACGTACCGCGGTGGACACCCGTGGGTCGCGGAGACACCGTTGTCCCCGAAATCGGTGGTGCGCGACATGATCGAGCGCGCGATGACCTTCTCGGAACTGGTGAGCCATTACGGGCTCGCGCGGTCGGAAGGGCTCGTGCTGCGGTATCTCGCCGACGCCTACCGTGCACTGCGGCAGACCGTGCCGGACGTGGCGCGCACGGAGGACCTCGAGGACATCATCGAGTGGCTCGGTGAGCTCATCCGCCAGGTGGACTCGTCCCTGCTCGACGAGTGGGAGTCGCTGACGAACCCGGGCGTCGAATCCGACGACCAGCAGGTCGCGTTCGGCGCGGATGTCCCCCGGCCGCTGTCCGCGAACACGCGCGCCTTCAAGGTCATGGTGCGCAACGCGATGTTCAAGCGCGTGGAACTCGCGGCACGGCGCCGTTGGGACGAGCTCGCGCAGCTCGGTGACGGGCTCGACGCGGACGACTGGGAGGATCTGCTCGAGCTGTACTTCGACGAGTACTCCGAAATCGGGACCGGCCCCGACGCCCGCGGACCGCAACTCTTCTCGGTCGAAATGGACACCGAGGTGTGGCGAGTGCGTCAGACGTTGCACGACCCCCAAGGTGATCACGGCTGGGCGCTGCTCGGCGAGGTCAACCTGGCCGAGTCGGATGCTGCGGGTGAGGTGGTGTTCGACGAGTTCGAGGTGGCGGAGGGCTGAATCGATCCGGCTCGAGGCGGTACCGGTAGCCTGACCAGGTGAACGAAGAGTCCGCGCAGGCGTTCCGGCTGGCCTATGTCCCCGGGGTAACCCCCGCCAAGTGGGTCCGGGTGTGGACGGAACGTATGCCGGACGTCCCGATCGAACTCGTGCCCGTCGAATCCACGTCGGGCGCCGAGCCACTGCGCAACGGGACCGCCGACATCGCCCTGTTGCGGTTGCCGCTCGAGCGGGACGGCTTGTCGGTGATCAACCTCTACACGGAAGCCTCCGTGGTGGTGGTCCCGAAGGAGCACGCGATCGCGGCCGTCGACCGGATCTCGGTGGCCGACCTCGCGGACGAGACGGTGCTGCATCCGCTCGACGATGTCCTCGACTGGGCGACCATTCCGGGCGAGGACGCGTTCGAGCGTCCCGCCGATACGGAGACGGCGGTCTCCCATGTCGCGTCCGAGGTGGGTGTGCTGGTCACGGCTCAGTCACTGGCCCGCCTGCACCATCGCAAGGACCTCACCTACCGGCCGGTCACCGATGCACCCGCCTCGCAGGTGGGTCTCGTGTGGGTGACCGACCGCACCACCGATCTCGTCGACACGTTCGTCGGTATCGTCCGCGGCCGGACCGCCAACAGTTCGAGGGGACGCCGACAGGATTCGGAGACCCCTACGGAGGGCGCAAAGGATCGTAAGGGTCCGCGGCGCGGGGAACGTCAAGGTTCCCAGCCCAAACGCGTGGTCGGAGACAAGAAGCCCAAGGCACGACGCGGAAACACCAGCCGCCCGAAGGGGTCCGGCAGGGCCCGCAAGGGCAGAGGCTGACTCACCCGACGGGGCGCACCTGTGCGGGCAGTTGTGTCCTGATGAGGTCGGCCAGCGCGCGATAGTCGGCTGCGCGGGCCGTGGAGGACCGGACGACGAGCCCGATGGTCCGGCTGGGGGCGGGCGAGACGAAGTGTGCCATCGCGAGATCCCCGCGCGCGGTCTCCACCGGTATCGACGACGCAGGCACGAGCGTGATGCCCAGTCCCCCCGCGACGCACCTCACCACCGTTGCCAGTGACGTCGCGCGGGTGTCGCCCGCCATCGGACGAGCATCGACCGACCGGCACAGGTCGAGCGTCTGGTCGCGCAGGCAGTGCCCCTCGTCGAGCAGCAGCAACGGCGCATTGTCGAGCGCGGAGATCGGCACATCCATCCGACCTGCCAATTCGTGTCCCGGGGGCACGACGAGCACGAAATCCTCCGAATACAACGGCATCTCGACCACGCCGGAGATCTCGGAGGGCAGGGCCACCACTGCCGCGTCGAGGGTTCCGGCGCGCAGTGCACCGAGGAGTCGCGCGGTCTGGTCCTCGACCACGTGAAGCACGAGGTTCGGCATCGTCACACCCAGTGCGGGAAGCAGGTCGGGCAGGACGTAGGGCGCCACAGTGGGAATGAAGCCGAGGCGGAGCGGGCCGGACAGTCCGTCGGAGGCACCGGCCGCCGCGGCAACGAATCCGTCGGCCGCGTCGAGGATCGCCTGGGCCTGTGGGAGTAGCCGGGCGCCGGCCGGAGTCACGAGCACACGACGGGTGCTCCGCTCGATCAGATGGACCCCGAGGCCGTTCTCGAGCGCCGCCAGCCCCTGCGACAAAGTGGGTTGGCTCACATTCAATCTGGTAGCGGCAGTACCGAAGTGGCGATACTTTGCGACTGCGACGAAGGCACGCAGCTGCGACAGGGTGGGCTGATAACTCTGATCGGACACGCCTATCAGTCTAGTGCCACCGATCACCTTTACCTTTTGAATGGTTTCCGGCAAGATGGTTTTCATACCGGAGAACGGTCCGACAGGATCGTCCGGTAACGCATGATTCCGCGCCGGCCGGCGCGGAAGCGCGTGATCGACTCGCTTGTTCACGACTTATCGAGAGGACCGAGAATGGCACTGCTGACCATTGGCGATCAGTTCCCCGCTTTCAACCTGAAGGCCCTCGTCGGCGGAGACCTGACCCAGGTCGACGCCACCCAGCCGGATGATTACTTCACCACCATCACCAGCGACGACTACGCCGGTAAGTGGAAGATCATCTTCTTCTGGCCGAAGGACTTCACCTTCGTCTGCCCCACCGAGATCGCCGCGTTCGGCAAGCTGAACGACGAGTTCGCCGATCGTGACGCACAGGTGCTCGGCGCGTCCGTCGACAACGAGTTCGTCCACTTCCAGTGGCGCGCACAGCACGAGGATCTCAAGACCCTCCCGTTCCCGATGCTCTCGGACCTCAACCGTGAACTCGTCTCGGCCACCGGCGTTCTGAACAAGGACGGCGTCGCCGACCGCGCGACCTTCATCGTCGACCCGAACAACGAGATCCAATTCGTGTCCGTCACCGCCGGTTCCGTGGGCCGCAACGTCGACGAGGTCCTCCGCGTCCTCGACGCCCTGCAGTCCGACGAGCTGTGCGCCTGCAACTGGAAGAAGAACGACCCGACCCTCAACGCGGGTGAGCTCGTCAAGGCGGCTCTGCAGTGAGTGTCGAAAACCTGAAGAACGCTCTGCCCGAGTACGCCAAGGACCTCAAGCTCAACCTCGGTTCCCTTGCGCGCTCGACGGAACTCAACGAGCAGCAGCTGTGGGGCACGTTCCTCGCCGCCGCGGCCGCCACCAAGTCGGCGACCGTGCTCAAGGAGATCTCCGAGGAAGCTGCCGACGTGCTGTCGGCCGAGGCGTACAACGCCGCTCTCGGTGCCGCATCCATCATGGGCATGAACAATGTCGCCTACCGCGCCAAGGGTTTCCTCGGCGACGACTACGCCCAGGTGCGAATGGGTCTGCGGATGAACATCATCGGTAACCCCGGCGTCGAGAAGTCCGACTTCGAACTGTGGTCGCTCGCGGTGTCCACGATCAACGGCTGCCACGACTGCACTGCTGCGCACGACAACGTCGTCCGCAAGGAGGGCCTCACCAAGGAGCAGGTCTGGGAGGCCGTCAAGATCGCGGCAACCCTCCAGGGTGTCGCCCAGGCGCTCACCGCCGCCGAGCTTCTCGCCGGCGTCTGATCCGTTTCACACTGTTCGAGCAAAGGGACCCCTCTTCGGAGGGGTCCCTTTCGCGTCCATGACTTCCGCCCGTCACTCGGCAGGCGTCGCGGCACCGCCGCCGAGCGCACTGCCGGCGGCGAGATCCTCGTCGGTAAGCAGTACCTCGATCTCGCCACCGAAGTCCACCCCGGGCGCGAGGGGAAGACGGTCACCGCTCCAGAACCGGCCCGGGTCGTACCAGTTGCTGCCGCGCCGTCGCTGCTCGAGCAACCCCATTTCTTCCATCGTCACCGCCACCACCTCGGCGCAGTACGCGCTCTCGAGCCCCGCTCCCCCGGCCACGCGGTCTCGTGCCGTCTTCCGGCTCAGCGGTAGGCGCCCAGCGAACCAGCGCCCGGTGAGTCTGGCTGTCGACGGGAACGGAGTGCCGTCGAGCCGGGCGACGACCCGCAGCAATTGGTCTTCCTGCTCGGCGCTCACCGGCACCGAGATCTGCCGGAGCCACGCCCGCTGGCCGTAACGGGCGCTCCACACCTGGACGGCACTGCGAAGGTCGTGCAACTGGACGCCCCGCTGGTGTCGTCCGGTCCACATGTCGGGCAGGCTCTTTCCGAGTTCCGCGTGCCACATCAGCGGGGGCAGGTCGTCGAGGACCACTGCCATCCCGACATGATTGACCGGTGCGTTGGTCAGTGCCTGGATAGCACGATCCGGGCCGCTGCTGCCTCGGAAGATCCAGAGATCGCCGGTGCGGGCGATCGACACCGCATCGTCGAGGGTGATCTGCGAACGAGCCGGGTACCGGTGCATACCGGACAGCCTTCCACGCCTCGGAAGCGCACGCCGCTAGGGTCGAGACATGGCACTTCGCGGCAGACAGTGGTGGAAGCTTCTCGGCCTGGCGGGCGTCGTCGGCGTGGCTGCGACCGGAGCGGTGACCCTGCGCGCGGAACGCAAGCGCCGCAATTACACCCCCGACGAAGTGCGCGCGCGCCTGCACCAGCGGTATGCCCGGGCCGTCGCCGAACACGACGGTCGTGGCGACGTCCCGCTCACGCACGTCCCGGCCGGCGTGTCGGCCCGGATCCGCCGTACGTTGCGGCGGATCCGGGGACGCGGCTGAGCGAATCAGCCCAGCAGTAACGAATCAGCCCAGCGCAGCAGCGAATCCGTCTGCGAGCTCGCGAACCTGCTCGTCGGTCATGACGAACGACGGTGAGATCTGCAGTGCGCCCTGCCCGGCTGCCCGGCCCGAGATTCCGTGTGCGCGGAGGTCTTTGACGAATCCGGGCGCGGCTGCGGGGTCGGCGAGCTGCACGGCCGCGACAGCGCCGAGGCCACTGCGGACCTCCGCGACGCGCGGGTGATCGGCGAGCGGTGCCAGTGCCTCGTGCAGGGTCTTCTCGAGGCGAGCCGACTCGGCGAGCAGATTCTCCCTCTCGATGATGTCGAGGTTCGCCAGCGCCGCGGCCGCTGCAGCGGCGTGCCCTCCGTACGTGTACCCGTGACGCCACCAGACGCCACCCGCGAAGAACGGTTCGGCGACGCGGGGTGCAATGAACACCGCACCCATCGGAAGGTAACCCGACGTCAGCCCCTTCGCGGTGGTGACCATGTCCGGCTGCAGATCGAACCGCGAGGACGCGAACCACTCGCCGCCGATCCGGCCGAAGCCGGTGACGACCTCGTCGACGACGAACAGGATGTCGTGGTCCCGGCAGATGTCGCGGATCTCGGCCAGGTAGCCGTCCGGCGGGAGGTACACCCCGCCGGCGCCGATGATCGGCTCACAGAAGAACGCCGCGATGTTGTCGGCGCCCACCTTCTCGATCAGAGCCAGGAGCGCCTTCGCGTCGTCCCAGGCCACCGTGCGGGTGTCGTCCCACAGCCGGCCGTATCCGTCGCCGTTGACAGGGATGCCCGCCAACGAGGTGCCGCCCACGTGCATTCCGTGGTAGGCCTTTTCGCGACCGACGAGCAGAGTCTTGGTGGGCTTACCCACCTCTTGCCAGTAGCGACGCGCCAGTTTCGCGGCAGTGTCCACCGAGTCGGACCCGCCGGAGGTGAAGAAGATCTTGCTGCCGGGCACCGGAGCGATCGCCGCAAGACGTTCGGCGAGGGCGACGGTGGGCTCGGCGGTGAGGTCGCCGAAGTTCGAATAGTGGGCGATCTTTCCGATCTGTTCCGCGACGGCATCAGCGATCTCGGTGCGTCCGTGCCCGACGTTGGTGAACCACAGGCCCGCGGTGGCGTCCAGGTAGCGAGTTCCCGCGTCGTCCCAGATGTAGGCGCCCTCGCCACGAGCGACGACGAACGCGCCGTCACGCTCGACCATGCCCATATCGGCAAATCCGTGCCACAACGCGCCCACGACCAGCTCCTGTCCACAACCATGATTGACCCCGGTCATCGTATGCGAGGCCATCGCGGCGGCGCAGACGGCCCATCGGGCGCGGAGCGATCCGTCTGCCGGGGTTCGCCCGGTTCGGCGCGGGCCTGCGCGAGCCCCGGGGGCAGGCATTTCGCTAGGCTGTCTACTCAGCATGTCCATATCCCCCGCCCCGAACCGCCGCGAGCTGAAGTCGGCACTCGCCGAAGTGTCGCTTCGCGACGAACATCGCCTCCGCCGCCGTCTCGATCGCGCACGCGGTGAGGACGCGCTCGCGGCGATCGCCGTCGAGGTCGAACGCGCCCGGGTGCGTCTCACCGAGCGGGCCGCGGAAGTCCCGGCGATCACCTATCCCGAGGACCTTCCGGTCTCCCAGCGCAAGGACGACATCGCTGCGGCGATCCGCGACCATCAGGTCGTGGTAGTCGCCGGTGAGACGGGTTCGGGCAAGACCACACAGATCCCGAAGATCTGTCTCGAACTCGGCCGCGGAGTCCGCGGTCTGATCGGCCACACCCAGCCGCGCCGGATCGCGGCCCGCGCGGTGGCGGAACGCCTCGCGGAGGAACTCGGTTCGGAGGTGGGCGACACCGTCGGGTACACGGTGCGCTTCACCGATGAGGTGTCCGGCTCGACGCTGGTCAAACTCATGACCGACGGCATCCTGCTCGCCGAAATCCAGCGCGACCGCATGCTCCGTCAGTACGACACCCTGATCATCGACGAAGCGCACGAACGCAGCCTCAACATCGATTTCCTTCTGGGTTACCTGCGTCAGTTGCTGCCGCGACGCCCCGATCTGAAGGTGATCATCACTTCGGCGACCATCGACCCCGAGCGGTTCGCCCGCCACTTCGCGGACGCAAACGGGACGCCGGCGCCGATCGTGGAGGTGTCGGGACGGACCTACCCCGTGGAGGTGCGGTACCGGCCGCTCACCGTGGAGGTGGGCGACCAACTCGTCGACCGCGATCCCGTCGACGCGGTGTGCGAGGCCGTCGAAGAACTCCAGTCGGCCGGAGACGGCGACATCCTGGTGTTCCTCTCCGGTGAGCGTGAGATCCGGGACACCGCAGACGCGTTGCACGACCGCAAGCTTCGCAACACCGAGATCCTGCCGTTGTACGGCAGGCTTTCCGCCGCCGAGCAACATCGGGTGTTCGCGCCGCACACCGGACGCCGGGTCGTCCTGTCGACCAACGTCGCCGAGACGTCGCTGACGGTGCCGGGGATCCGTTACGTCGTGGATCCGGGCACGGCGCGCATCTCCCGCTATTCGGTACGCACCAAGGTGCAACGACTTCCGATCGAGGAGATCTCCCAGGCTTCCGCGCGCCAGCGTGCGGGCCGATGCGGACGTGTCGCCGACGGCATCTGCATCCGGCTCTATTCGGAAGAGGACTTCGACAGCCGGCCCGAGTTCACCGAGCCGGAGATCCTCCGCACCAACCTGGCGTCGGTCGTTTTGCAGATGACGGCGCTCGGTCTCGGCGAGATCGAATCGTTCCCCTTCGTCGAACCGCCCGACCCGCGGGCGATCCGCGACGGTATCGCGTTGCTCGAGGAACTGGGTGCGCTCGAACCGGCGAAGAGCGGGCAGGCTCCGCGTCTGACCGCCACCGGGCGCGAAATCTCGCGGCTCCCCGTGGATCCGCGCATGGCCCGGATGATTGTCGAAGGCCACCGCAACGGGTGCCTGCGCGAAGTGCTCATCATCGTCTCGGCACTGTCGATCCAGGACGTGCGGGAGCGGCCCTCGGAGTTCCAGCAGGCCGCCGACGAGAAACATGCTCGTTTCGCAGTGGACGGGTCGGACTTCCTGGCATTCCTGCGACTCTGGGACTACCTGAAGGAACAGCGGAAAGAGCTGTCCTCCAATCGGTTCCGCAGAATGTGCCGTGACGAGTTCCTGCACTGGCTCCGCATCCGGGAGTGGCAGGACCTGCAGGGGCAGTTGCGCCAGATCACCGTCTCGCTCGGCTGGGAGACGCATCATCGGGAAGTGAGCGAGGATGCGATCCACCGCTCGCTCCTCGCCGGTCTGTTGTCGCACGTCGGGCTCCGGGAAGGCGACAAACGCGATTTCCTCGGCGCCCGGGGTGCCCGCTTCGCAATCTTCCCGGGGTCGTCTCTGTTCAAGAAGCCCCCACGGTGGGTGATGGCCGCCGAACTCGTGGAGACCTCCCGCCTGTGGGCGCGGATGGTGGCGCGTATCGAACCGGAATGGGTCGAGAAACTCGCTCCCCACCTGGTCAAGCGCACCTATTCCGAGCCGCACTGGTCCATCAAGCACGAGTCGGCGATGGCGTACGAGCGGGTCACCCTGTACGGCATCCCACTGGTGGCCCAGCGGCCCGTCCAGTACGGACGCATCGATCCCGAAGTCTCGCGCGAACTGTTCATTCGGCATGCTCTCGTCCAGGGCGAATGGCGAACCCGGCACAAGTTCTTCCACGCGAACCGAGCACTGCTCGACGACGTGGAAGAACTCGAACACCGCGCGCGCCGTCGCGACATCGTCGTCGACGACGAGACCCTCTACGAGTTCTACGACGAGCGGGTCGGGCCGGATGTCGTGTCGGCCCGTCACTTCGACACGTGGTGGAAGAAGACTCGGCAGTCGCAGCCCGACCTGCTGACCTTCACGCCCGAAACGGTGGTCAACCAGGACGCCGCCGCGGTTCTCGAAGGCGACTATCCCGATGCGTGGCGGCAGGGCGAGATGCAGTTCCCGCTCACGTACCAGTTCGAGCCGGGGACCGACGACGACGGGGTGACCGCACGGATCCCGGTCGCGCTGCTCGCGAACGTCCGCCCCGTCGGGTTCGACTGGCTCGTACCAGGGATGCGGCAGGACCTGGTCACGGCTCTGATCAAGACTCTCCCGAAAAATCTTCGGCGACAGGTCGTTCCGGCGCCCGACTACGCGGCCGCGGCACTGGCGTCCGTCACTCCCCGGTCCGAACCTCTCGTCAACGCGGTTGCCCGGGAATGCTCCCGGCTCGGCAACTGCCGTATCGAACCGGGAGATTTCGACCTCACCGCACTGCCCGACCATCTCCGCATGACGTTCGCGGCGGTGGACGAAGACGGGAAGGTTCTCGCGCGCAGCAAGAGCCTCACCGAACTCCGGGCCCGATTGTCCTCGAGGGTTGACGCCGAGGTGTCGCGCGCCGCGTCGGGAACCGAACGGGCACCCGCGGTGGTGTGGACAGCGGAGACGCTCGGCACACTCGAACCCACGGTTACGCGCAAAGTCGGTGGCCAGCAGGTCACCGGCTACCCGGCCCTCGTCGCAGAGGGTTCGGGCGTGGCCGTGCGCGTGTTGAGCACCGCGCCCGCCCAGGCTGCCGCGAACCGGCTCGGCCTGCGCACCCTGCTCCTCGCCGCCGCCCCGACGAAGGCCAAGGCGGTGACCTCGGGGCTGACGAACGTCGAGCGCCTCGCCCTCGGCCGCAACCCCGACGGTTCCTTCGACGCGCTCGTCGAGGACTGCCGGGCATGTGCGGTGGACGAAATGATCGCCGCACACGGCAAACCGGTCCGCACCCCAGCGGAGTTCGAAGAACTCGCGAAGACGGTCCGAAGCCGGCTTCCCGGCGCCGTCGCACGACTGCTCAGGGCGGTCGTCCCGGTCCTGTCGCGCGCTCACGAGCTGGCCGTCGCACTCGAGCGATCCCATGGTGAGGCGGCCGACGATGTGCGCGAGCAGTTGTCGTCGCTGATCTTCCCGGGATTCGTGACCGATCTGGGTTCCCGCCGGCTTGCCGAGTTGCCGCGCTACCTCACGGCAGCCGTGCAACGCCTCGATGCGCTTCCCGCAGGCGCGCAACGCGACGCCCAGGGAATGGACGTACTCGACCGCGTGTACGCGGCTTACGACCGGTTGCTCGCGCGGCTCCCCGAGGAACGCCGGACGGCAACCGATGTCGTCGACATCTACTGGATGATCGAAGAATTGCGCGTGAGCCTGTTCGCACAGGGTCTGGGAACTCGCATCCCCGTGTCGGAGAAGCGAGTCCTCAAGGCGATCGAGGCCGTTCGCTGATCGTCGCCTACGGCAGGGCTACGGGTCTCAGTCGGCGTCGGGGACGCGCCGGCTCTGGTGCTGGCGAAGTTCGCTGATCTCGCGCTCGAAATCCTCTGCTGAGCTGAACGATCGGTACACCGACGCGAAACGCAGGTACGCGACCTCGTCGAGATCGCGCAACGGACCGAGGATCGCGAGACCGACCTCGTGGCTGGGCACCTCGGGTGAACCTTTGGCGCGAATCGCGTCTTCCACCTGCTGGGCAAGCTTGTTGAGCGCGTCGTTGTCGACATCACGTCCCTGACAGGCGCGGGCCACACCCCGGACGACCTTTTCGCGACTGAAGGGCTCGGTGACACCGCTGCGCTTGACGACCGACAGCACGGCGGTCTCCACGGTGGTGAAGCGGCGACCGCATTCGGGGCAAGCCCGGCGGCGACGGATCGCGGCACCCTCGTCTGCCTCGCGCGAATCGACCACCCGAGAGTCGGGATGGCGGCAATACGGGCAATGCATGTAGGTTCCTTCGTCGCTGCCGTGAGGGCCGCGACGCCGGCGTCGAACCGATGCCGTCTTCCCGGAATCGTTGCCACCCTCGGGTGTAGCGATGCCGACGCGACCACACGGGGTGGTATGACTGACAGTCCACGACAATACCCGCATGTCCGATTCGGTCGTGTGACGCGGGTTCCCGGGCCCCGTTGTCACGGCGATCACCCTCGGCCGGGCGCGGGCACCAGAAGACGGTGCCCCGCTGTCAGTCCCCCCAGTCCGTCCGCGTTCATCTCGGCGATCCGCGCGAGAGTGACATCCACCGGGGCATCCGGATCGACCCGGACGGCAAGCGCAGCAGGTGTCTCCCCTTCTCGCACCACCGTGACGACGGACGCGCCGACTCCGGCGGCGACCTGAGTGGTGCGGATGTGCGCCGTCGTCAGCAGCCCGGCAGTTGCGAGCGCAGTGAACAGCACGGCGGCGACCATCTGGCGCCACCCGGCACCGTCGGACACCGCTTCCTGTGCGGGGCGCGTCGGCACGATCGAGGCACGGCGGTAGACCGGTTCGGCCCGGAGGGTACGGCGGCAGAGCAGCCGATCCTGCCCACCCCCGTGGTCGTGTGCGCCTCTGCTCGTCCCACCGTCGACGACCGGCGCCGAGGACACCTGTGGCGAACGCGGGCGCGGGCGTGGAGTCCGCGACCGAGTGTCCCCGGTCTGTCGCGTGTATGCACTGCCCCGCCGAATCGTTGTTGCACCCATCGGAACCTCCGTGTGCGTTCGCTTCTTCGATCATGCGTTCGAACACTCAGAGTATTCGATCATCCGTTCGAACGAAAGTCTGTTCGAATTTCTACCACGGCGGCGTGTTGCGCGTCCCGACTTCACCGGACGAATCTCGAACAGATGTTTGATATACGCGCGCGATCTCGATAGATTCGTAGACAACACCAATCGCATCCGACACTCGACCCACGGAGGTCACGACCATGGCGGACGGCAACTCCGCGGAAGGCCGGAGCCGGAAGGCGGCCGACGACACGACACCCGGCCTCACCGAGCGCCAGCGCCGCGTCCTCGAGGTGATCCGGGATTCGCTCACGGCCAGGGGCTATCCCCCGAGCATCCGGGAGATCGGCGACGCGGTCGGACTGAACTCCACCTCTTCGGTGGCCCACCAGCTGCGCACGCTCGAACGCAAAGGCTTCCTGCGCCGCGACCCCAACCGTCCCCGTGCAGTCGACATCCGCGGACTCGACGACAACGGTTCGGCCCCGAACGGCGCCGGCACCGCCGCGTCCACCACGGTCGTCGCGACCTCCGACCCCGACCTCATGTCCTCGGCCGCGATGGTTCCGGTGGTCGGCCGGATTGCCGCGGGCGGGCCGATCCTCGCCGAGGAGTCGGTGGAAGATGTCTTCCCACTCCCCCGGGAACTCGTCGGGCAGGGTTCGCTGTTCCTGCTCAAGGTCGTGGGTCAGTCGATGGTCGACGCGGCGATCTGCGACGGCGACTGGGTGGTCGTGCGTCAGCAGAACGTTGCCGACAACGGCGACATCGTCGCGGCCATGCTCGACGGCGAGGCCACCGTCAAGACCTTCAAGCGGGTGAAGAACGACGTATGGCTCATGCCCCACAACCCGGTGTTCGAACCCATTCCGGGTAACGACGCCGTGATCCTCGGCAAGGTCGTCACGGTCATCCGCAAGATCTGAGCTCTTACCCAGCGCACACGGCGAGACCGGGGTGCCCCGCGTACTGC
>JAEZDV010000147.1 GCA_023417985.1 Actinomycetes bacterium
GTTGAACGGCACTCCGAGGAACAGGTCGGCGCTGCGCTGGTAGAGCTGGCAGCTGAGCTTGCCGTCGGCGACGTAGAACTGGAAGAACGCGTGGCAGGGCATCAACGCCATCTTGTCCAGGTCGGCGACGTTCCACGCGGAGACGATCATCCGGCGCGAGTCGGGGTTGCTGCGGAGAGTCTCGAGGACCTGCGAGATCTGGTCGATGTGCTGTCCGTCGGGCGTCGGCCACGAACGCCACTGCACCCCGTAGACAGGACCGAGGTCGCCGTCCGGCTGAGCCCACTCGTCCCAGATCGTCACGCCGTGGTCACGGAGCCACCCGACGTTGGAGTCGCCGCGCAGAAACCACAGCAGCTCGTAGACGATCGACTTCAGATGCACTTTCTTCGTCGTGATCAGCGGAAAGCCTTCGGCGAGATCGAAACGCATCTGGTGGCCGAAAAGGCTCCGAGTGCCGGTCCCGGTACGGTCGTCCTTCTCGGCACCTGTCTCGAGGACGAGACGCAAGAGATCTTCGTAAGGGGTCGGCACAGTCACGAGGGCAGTCTACGGCGTCGTCCGTTCACCGGTTCGCTCGCCGGAGCCTCGGCGAGCGCGCTCGCGCCGTAACCTGAGAGCCATGCCGGAGCTGCCCGAAGTGGAAGCACTTGCCGTGTTCCTGCGTGAGCACGCCGTCGGATCCGTGGTGGGCAGGATCGATGTGGCCGCCCTGAGTGTGTTGCAGACGGCCGATCCGCCGATCACCTCGTTGCAGGGCCGCGATATCACCGGCGCCGCGCGGTACGGCAAGTTCCTCTCGATCGAGTGTTCGGACCTGCAGATGGTCACTCATCTCTCCCGGGCCGGATGGCTGCGGTGGCTGGACGAACCGTCGCAGTCGCCGCCGAAACTGGGAAAGGGCCCGCTGGCCCTGCGGGTTCACCTGTTCGCGCCCGATGCGACCACCCCGGCCTTCGATCTCACGGAGGCCGGCACCAAGAAGAGGCTCGCCGTCTGGGTGGTCGACGACCTCCGAAGGATTCCCGGTCTCGCCCGCCTCGGCCCGGACGCGCTCGCACTCACCGCGGACGAGTTCGCCGCGCTGGTCGCCGGAAGCACGGCCCGCCTCAAGACGTTCCTCACCGACCAGTCGGTGCTCGCGGGCATCGGTAATGCGTACTCCGACGAAATCCTCCACGTCGCCAGGTTGTCACCGTTCGCGACGGCGGGCCGTCTCGACGAGACAGCGGTCGCGAGGCTGTACGACGCGATGAGGTCGGTACTCGAGGACGCCGTCGCACGCTCCGTCGGACAGGACGCGGCACGGCTCAAGAGCGAGAAGCGCTCGGGTATGCGGGTGCACGGCCGCACCGGTCAGCCGTGTCCGGTGTGCGGAGACACCGTCCGGGAGGTCTCGTACGCGGAGCGTTCGTTCCAGTACTGCCCGACCTGCCAGACCGGAGGCAAGATCCTGGCCGACCGCCGATTGTCGCGACTGCTCAAGTAATCGGGGTTGCTCGCAAAGCCACCGTGGGTCGAGTCCAGCCGCGTGCGACCGACGCGCGGCACCGGTCGGGCTCGTCACCCGCTCCGACGAACAGCGCCGTGAGCATCGGGACACAGTGTTCGAGGGTGTCCTCGGGCAACGGCCCGTTCGCGACGAGCGAGACCAGCCCGTGGGCGATCGCCCAACTCTGGATCGCAAGATCCAGCGGGACGGTGCCGGCGGTGAACCGGCCGTCGTCCTCGCCCCGGCGGACCGCCTCCACCAGGTATTCGAGCGTGGCGTCGGCAGCCGGAAGGTCCTCGAGGTCGACGCTCGCGTCGAACATCACCCGGTACAGGTCCGGTTGGTCGAGGGCGTTGCGCAGGTACGCGACCACGAGGGCGGTCAGGTCCCGCACCGGATCGTCTGTGATCTCCACGGTCGAAAAGCTGGTCTCCAGGCGGGTGAAGCCCTCCTGCCGCAGGGCCCTCCATAAACCGTCCATGCTGCCGAAATAGGTGTACACGGCCATCGTCGAGACCCCGGTACCCGCCACGAGTGCACGCAGGGTGATCGGTTGCCGAGTGCGGAGCATGTGCGCTGCCCGCTCGAGAAGCAGCGCGCGCACCGCGGGATCTCTGGGCCTGACCATGCCCGAAACGATACATAACATTGCACTGCTATATTAAGTCTCTCGGCGGCCGCAGACCCGGACGCCCCGGAGAGAGGAGCACCATGCCCGTCACCCTGCTCAACCCCCAAGGCTTGCCCGAGGTCGATCTCTACCGGCAGGTATCGGTCGCAACCGGCTCGAAACTCGTCTTCACGGCGGGCCAGGTGTCTGTGGACGCGCACGGCACTCTCGTGGGTGCCGGCGACCTCGCCGCCCAGGCCGAACAGTGCTACCTCAACGTCGCCACCGCTCTGGCCGAGGCCGGCGCTACGTTCGACGACGTCGCGAAGCTGACGGTCTACGTCGTCGATTGGGCACCCGAGAAAATGGGACCTTTCCTGGAAGGCGTGGCGCGGGCAGCCGCGCACCTCGGAATCGACACCCCGCTTCCGCCCTTCACCGGTATCGGCGTGGCCGCCCTCGCGGGCGAGGGACTGCTATTGGAAGTCGAAGCCACCGCGGTCGTCGGCTGACAGCCCTGGCCGCTCCGGGGGGCGGACTCGCAGCATGCGGTTACCGTATCCGTGTGACGCCCGCACCCGAAGACGCCGAACACGCGGACACCGAGCACGTGGACACCGAGCACGTGTTCGGTCGTCTGCATCTTCCTGCGGGGTCACCGCGCGGCCTCGTCGCACTGACTCACGGTGCCGGAGGAAACTGCGAGACCAGGATCCTCCGCCTCATGTGCAGCCGCTTCGCCGCGACCGGGTTTCTCGCGTTGCGGTACGACCTGCCGTTCCGGCGACGTCGCCCGAAGGGCCCGCCACAGCCGTCACGCGCCGAGGAAGACCGGGCAGGCATCGCCGCGGCGGCGGCTGTGCTCCGCGAACGCGGCGACGGTCCGCTCGTTCTCGGCGGGGTCTCCTACGGCGGACGCCAGGTGACGATGCTCGCCGCCGCACAACCCGAGGTCGCGGACGGACTGTTGCTGATGTCCTACCCGTTGCACCCGCCGGGCAAGCCCGACAAGCCGCGCACCGGGCATCTTCCCTCGTTGATCGTGCCGTCGGTGTTCGTGCACGGGGACCGGGATCCGTTCGGCACGCTCGACGAACTGCGCGACGCACTCACGCTCGTCCCGGCGCCGACCCGTCTCCTCGCAGTCGAAGGTGCCGCGCACGACCTGAGCCGCTCGAAAGCGGATCCGTCCGACGTGGCCGTCCGCGCGGTCCTAGCCCTTGCAGACGGCGGGGCCTGATGAGCGAACTCACCGATGCCGTGATCGACACCCTGCTGTCCGAGATGCGTGAGCGGCTGGACGAGACGGTCTCCCCCGCGACGTTGAGGGGCCTGCTCGAGGCCGTGCTCGTCGTCGGATCCGGCCTCGAGCTGGATTCGATGCTCCAGCGCATCGTGTCGGCGGCGACCTCTCTGCTCGGTGCCCGGTACGGTGCTCTCGGCGTGCGCGCCGCGGACGGCGGACTGTCGGAATTCGTCTACGTCGGCATCGATCCCACCCAGCGTGAAACCATGGGTCACCTGCCCGAGGGACGTGGCCTGCTCGGCCTGCTCATCAACGACCCCCGGCCGGTCCGCCTCGCAGACCTGTCCACGCACCCCGGGTCGATCGGCTTCCCTCCCAACCATCCCCCGATGGGGAGCTTCCTCGGAACTCCGATCATGGTGCGTGGCAAGGTGTTCGGAAGCATCTATCTCACCGAGAAGATCGGCGCACCCGAGTTCACCGAGGAGGACGAGATCCTTCTGAAAGTCCTCGCGACCTCTGCCGGCATGGCCGTCGAGAACGCGTGGCTGTTCGAGGGATCCCTCACCCGTGAGCGGTGGCTCACCGCAATGGCGTCGATCAACGCCCGGTTGCTCGTCGGCGGCTCGGTGGACGACACCCTGTCGTTGCTCGTCGGACAGGTCCGGGAACTCGCCGTGTGTTCCGAGGTCTACGTCGTCCTGGCCGACGGAGTGCAGGGCTGTGTTCGGGCAGCGGCCCCGTCCCGGCCCGCCGTGACCTCGATGCGCGTCGACCTCACCGGGTCACCGATCATGCGGGCCCTCAGAACCCGGAAGCCGGTGCACACGCGCCCGACATGGCTTCTCCCGTCGGCGGAGTCGAGCGGACCCGGTCACGCGGTTGTGCTTCCGCTCTCCGCGACCTCCGCGGTCACCGGCGCCCTCGTCGCGACCCGGGAAGCGGGGAGTGAACCGTGGGGAGACGAAGACGTCCTCCGCCTCGAGTCGATGTCCAACCTCGCGGCCGTCGCCCTCGAGTTCGCGGAACAGCAACGCAAACAACGATTGCTCGATGTGCTCGCCGATCGCGACCGCATCGCACAGGACTTGCACGACAACGTGATTCAGCGTTTGTTTGCCACAGGCATGAGCTTGCAGAGCACGACGGCCTCGGGTGTCGGCAACGAGCGGATGGCGGAGGTGGTGCAGCACGCCGTCGAACAACTCGACCGGACGGTACGTGAGATCCGCACGACCATCTTCGATCTCCACACCACGGGCGCCGCAGCCTCGACGAGTTTGCGTCGGCGGCTGCTCGACGTGGTCGGAGATCTGAGCGTGCACTCCCCCGTGTCGCCGAACATCCAGTTCCGCGGTCCGATCGACACTCTCGTGCCCGCCCGCATCCACCCCCAGGCCGAAGCGGTGTTGCGCGAAGGGTTGAGCAATGCGCTGCGGCACTCGCAGTCCGAGAACATCTCCGTCTCGGTGTCGGCGCTCGAGGACTTCCGGATCGAGATCGTCGACGACGGGACCGGGCTGCCGGCCACCGTGCGGCGCAGCGGCCTCGTCAACCTGGAGCGTCGAGCCGAGCAGTGCGGCGGTTCGTTCCGCATCGAGTCCAACGAGAGCAGAGGCACCCGGCTCGTGTGGAGGGCCCCGCTCTGATCCGCGGCGGGGGTGGTCAGGTGTTGTCGTTCCCGCGTTCCTTGCGGAGTTCGGTGGCGAGCACGGCAGCCTGCGTGCGTCGCTGCATACCCAGTTTCGACAACAGGCGTGAGACGTAGTTCTTCACGGTCTTCTCCGCGAGGAACAGGCGTTCGGCGATCTCGCGGTTGGTCATGCCCTCACCGATCAGTTCGAACACCGCGCGCTCCTGCTCCGACAGTCCCGAGAGCGGGTCGGCGTTGCGCGAGGCCCTGATCCGCTCCATGAGCGCCGTGGTCGCGCGACTGTCGAGCAGGGAGCCACCCTCGCCCACCGTGCGGATCGCGGAAACCAGGTCGGTGCCGAGGATCTGCTTGAGCACGAAGCCGGACGCACCCGCCATGATCGCGTCGAACAGCGCTTCGTCGTCCGCGTAGGAGGTGAGCATCAGCGCGCGAAGGCCGGGCATCCGGTTGCGCAGTTCGCGGCACAACTCCACGCCGTTGCCGTCGGGCAGTCGCACGTCGAGCACCACGACGTCGGCGCCGCTGCCGGGCACTCGGGCCAGGGCTTCTCCGACGGATGCCGCCTCGCCGACGACCGTGAAGTCGTCGACGCTGCTCAGCAGATCGACCAGACCGCGCCTGACGATCTCGTGGTCGTCGACGAGAAATACGCGGGGCATGTCACGCACCTTTCCTTGGCATTCGCCCCATTCTCCCAGGTGTGGCGTCCCCAACCGGTCTCCGGGCCGTTCGACGAGCAAGTCCGGGACCTTCGCCCCACGCGCGACAGGTGTCTCGTGAGCGACGCTACGTATGCAGACATAGGTGTCGGCACCGCATCCGAGAGCGGGTGACAGTGAAACGAGGAGGCGACGGTGTCTGTCGATTTCGAAACCTGGACCGCCGGTGGCACGGACATCATCGCACGCGCGGTCGTCGCTGCCCCGAGCGTGCACGACACCCAGCCGTGGAACCTGTACCTTCCCGGGCAGTCCGCCGAACTCGAAGAGCGCAGTGAATTCGCCGGGGTCGGCACGGATTCCCTCCGGCCCGACCGGACGATCTCCTGCGGCACCGCCGTGGCGAACCTCGAACTCGCGGTGCGCGTGCTCGGGTACCGGACCCGCACGGTCCTGTTTCCCGATGCCGACCGCCCCTCGCTCGTCGCGAGGGTCGATGCGATCGACGCGGCCACACCGTCGAACTGGGATCTTCGGCTCTACGCCGGGATATCGCACCGGCGCAGCCACCGCGAATCGTTCGCCGACATCCCGGTGCCGCCCGAGACCATTGCCGACGTGATCTCCGCGGCCGCCGAAGTGCCGGGAATCCAGGTTCAACTGCTCGCCTCGGACGAGGCGATCGCGCTGGCCGACACGCTCACCTACGCGGCCGAGGCCAAGCGTCGTAATCAGCACTATCAGCGGGAAATGTTCTCGTGGACCTCACATTGGCAGCCCGACGGGAACTCCGAAGAGGTCGCGTTGTGGAACACGAGCCTCGACGAGCGCGGCGCCGCCGGTTCGGCACTGATCACCACGGGTGTGCCCGACCCGTCCACCCTCGCCGAGCGCATCGCCCGGGAGACCGTCCTGCTGTTCACACCCGTCTCGCCCGAGCCCGCGGACCTGGTGCGCGTCGGAATAGCGGCCCAGCGAGCGTGGCTCGCGGCGGTGGATGCGCGTCTGTCCGCTTCGGTGCTGACGCACCCGTTACGCGTCGACGATGCGGCCTCCCGGCTCGCCGAACTGCTCGAACTCCCCGCACCGCCCCAGCTGATCATGCGGGTCGGCTTTTGACATGCCCGACAAGCGATTACAGTCCGATTGATCGGAAACCGATCCTGCACGACGACTCGACACAGACAGGAGGAGGCGGTGAGCGCACCCACGGGCGATCCCGTTCAGGCCCCCACAACAGAACTGTTCCACGCGGCGCTGGACATGGCGCAGGCAGCGAAGGCCGGTAACGTCTCCGGCTGGCTCGCGTCCCGCTACAGCTGCGGCCGCTTCGACGACGTCGCGTTCCTCATGTCCCAGATGCTCGGCGTCCTCATCGAGAACGGCGCGATAGCCCGCGGTGTCCATCCCGCGGACGCGTGGAACGAACTACGCGAGCAGGGTGTCGACGAATTCGGCTGACACCCTGCTCGCGTTGTCGCTGTACTGCGTCCCGAGCCCTCAGTCCTCGACCGCGGACCGCACGACCATGACCGGGCAGTCCGCGGTCTGAATCAGTGCGTTGCTCGTGGAACCGAGCAGCAGGCCCTTGAAGCCACCCCTGCCACGGGTACCGACGACGAGCAACTGAGCGCGTTCGGCGTACTCGCTGAGCACCCGCACCGGCCGGTCACGGGCGACGACGCGCTCGACCACCACGTCCGGGTAGCGCTCCCGGTACCCCGCGAGGCGTTCGGCGAGAACGATTTCCTCCCCCGTCTGGATGCGGCTCCAGTGCGGATCTTCCGGCACCGCGCCGAGTGACGGCTGCACGCTCACGTCGCTCCACACGTTGACGGCCACGAGGGTCGCACCGCGGGCGGACGCTTCGGCGAACGCTGCCTCGACGGCTGCCTTGCACGACTCGGACCCGTCGATACCGACGACGACCGGGCCCTCGGCCGGCGGCGCCCCGTCGAGGGTGCGCCCGCGCACAACGACCACCGGCGACACCGCGTGAGATGCCACCGCTGTGGAGACCGACCCTGCGAGCAGTCCTTTGACCTCTCCGAGTCCCCGCGACCCGACGACGAGACGATCGGCATTCGCCGAGGCCGCAACCAAGGTGGATGCCACCTTGCCTTCGAGCTGTTCGGTGGTGACCTCGACGCGGCCCGATTCGTCGACGATCTGCCGGGCCATCATGGCGGCGCTCTCGAGGCGATCGTGTGCCGTCGCCTTCATCTCCTCGTGGAAACTCTGCGCGAGGTAGGGCTCCGAGTAGTAGAACGCGGGGATGTGGACGACGGTGACGATGCGCAGCGGCAGCGCACGAGCCGCTGCGGACCGTGCCGCCCAGATCACCGCGGCGGTGGACGCCTCGGATCCGTCGACGGCGACGACGATCGGGTTGGGTTCGCTCATCTGTGGCGGGGACCTTTCTCGGGTTGGTTCAGCCGCAGATCTGCCGCAGCTGTTCGATCAGTCGCACGCGCCCGGCGGTGTCGGGTGCGAGCGGGGTGACGTTGAGGGTCGTGACGCCCGATTCCGCGAACGCGGCCACCCGCTCGCGCACAAAGCCCTCCGACCCGATCAGCGACACCGCGCGGATCAGTTCGACGGGCACCGCCGCCGCGGCTTCTTCCTTCTTGCCGGACAGGTACAGATCCTGGATGACCGCGGCTTCTTTCTCGTACCCGTAGCGGATCGCGAGGTCGTTGTAGAAGTTCTTGCCCTTGGCGCCCATGCCTCCGACGTACAGCGCGACCATCGGCCGGACCCAGTCGAGCATGTACTCGACGTCGTCACCGATGGCGAGCGGAGCCTGCGCGTAGATCTGCAGCTCCCCCAGGGCGGGATCGCGCTTGGCCTTGCCCTTGGCGATGGAGTCTCCCCACACGCCCGCGGCCTTCTCGGGGAAGTAGAAGATCGGCTGCCAGCCCTCTGCGATCTCTGCGGTCATCTCGACGTTCTTCGGCCCGAGCGAGGCGATGACGACCGGAATCCGTTCGCGCACAGGCTCATTGATGAGCTTCAGCGGCTTACCGAGGCCGGTGCCCTTCTCCGCGGGAAGCGGGATCTGGTAGTACTTGCCCTGGTGATCGACCTTCTCGCGACGCCACACCTGGCGGCAGATGTCGACGATCTCGCGGGTGCGGCCGAGGGGTGCGTTGTAGGGGACGCCGTGGAACCCTTCCATCACCTGCGGCCCGGACGCACCGATGCCGAGGACGAACCGGCCACCGGAGACGTAGTCGAGACCCGCCGCCGTCATCGCCGTGAGCGTAGGCGTACGGGTGAACAGCTGCAGGATGCCGGAGGCGAGTTCCACGCGGGTGGTCTTCGCAGCGAGGTAACCGAGTTGGCTCACCGCGTCGAACGAATAGGCCTCGGGGACGAACACGATGTCGAGCCCGGCCCGCTCGAGGTCCGCGACCTCCGCCGCGGTCTCAGCGAATCCACCGCTGTAGTTCAGCCCCATTCCGATGCGCATGCGCCACCCTCACTCCTGCCGCGCAGCCGCGCGGACGCTCGTCGATAGTGCATCGCACACTACCGCCGTCACGTTGCCCCGGGTCGCACGACCATCACGGGGCAGGATGCCTCCCGAAGAAGTGCATTGCTCGTCGAACCCATGAGGAGCCCGGCGAAACCGCCGCGACCACGGCTGCCGACCACGACGAGTTGCGCCTTCTCACTCCATGCCTTCAGATGCGCCCGCGGGCCGTCCACGTAGGTCTTACGGTGCACCGTGACGTCCGGGAACCGGTCGCCGAATCCGGCGAGACATTCGGACACCAGCGCGTGCTCGCTCTCCTCGAACGCCACCGGATCGAACCAGTGCGGCGACGCTTCGACGTCACCCGGCCGCATGTCGGTCCACACGTGTACCGCGACGAGGTCGACCCCGCGCCACGACGCCTCCTGGAACGCCGCCTCCACGGCCATTTCGCTCAGCGCGCTGCCGTCGACCCCGACCACGACGGGCCGATCGTCCGGTACCGGGGGCGCCGCGCCGCGCACGACGACGACCGGGCAGGCCGAGTGGCCGACCACCGCGGTGGGTGTCGATCCCACCAGCAATTCGCCGAGGCGGGTGCTGCCGGTGGCGCCGAGCACGACCATCGCAGACCGGTGCGACAGCTCTACCAGCCACTTCGCGCTCCCCGTGAGGGCGATGTCGGTGGTGGTGTGCACGTCGGGAGCCGCCGCACGCGCGGTCTCCGCCGCGGCCGTCAACAACGCGTTGGCATCTTCCTCTGCCCATTCGAACGCCTCCGAGGGCCGGAAGAAGGGGAGTTCCGACGACGGCGTCGGCGTGAGCAGCGAGGCCGGGGAGAAATCGACGGCGTGCACGAGATGGAGGGTGAGGCCGCGCCCCGCAGCGGTCGTGGCTGCCCAGCGCACAGCACCTTCCGACGGCGGGGAACCGTCGACCCCCACCGTCACCCGGTTGCGATCGTGGGTTGCTGCGCTCGGAGTCGTCACACGTCGAGCGTAGACGCATTCATATGCAGCCGACGGGGACTTTGGTCCCCCCGATTCGAGAAATTGGTCAGCACAACGGATTCCAACCGCGACTCGCATCACAATTTAATTGTCATTTCGGATGCCGATTTATATCGTCCGGAGAATGCAACTCACCCGGTTCACCGATCTCGGACTCCGAGTTGTCACCTACCTGGCTGCAACCCCTCCGACGGACCTGCCGAGCACCGCCCTCGTCGCCGAACGACTCGAGATGTCGTACGCACACACCACCAAGGTCGTCGCCCGGCTGGGCGAGCTCGGCGTCGTCAGCAGCCGTCGCGGACGCGGTGGCGGCCTCGCCATCACCGAACTCGGCCGGACGGCGACGATCGGATGGCTCACACGTCAGCTCGAAGGGCAAGGCGACGTCGTGAACTGCGAGGGGCCGACGCCGTGTCCGCTCCGGGGGAACTGCGCGCTCCGTGGCGCACTGCGCGCAGCGCAGGACGCGTTCTACTCTGCGCTCGACACGCTCACCGTCGCAGATCTGACCACCCGCGGGAACGTTGCCGCACTCCCCCTTCCCGGGTTGCGAACCTCGCCGCCCGACCACCACGAGGAGAACACATGCCGCTCTCACCCGAATCCGGAAAAGTGATCGCCGCGACGCTGCCCGCTGTCGGCGCCGCCATCGGCGACATCACGCCGCTGTTCTACCGAAAGATGTTCGACGCTCATCCCGACCTCGAACGCGACCTGTTCAACCGCGGCAACCAGAGTCGCGGCGAGCAGCAGAAGGCACTCGCCAATTCCATCGCCGCGTTCGCAACCCTGCAACTCGATCCGGACCGGGCACGCGTCGAGTCGATCCTCTCCCGTATCGCACACAAGCACGCATCGCTCGGGATCGAGCCCGACGAGTACTGGATCGTTCACAAGCACCTGTTCGAAGCAATCGTCGAAGTTCTCGGCGAGGCTGTCACACCCGAGGTCGCGTCGGCGTGGGACGAGGTGTACTGGCTGATGGCGAACACCCTCATCGCGCTCGAAGCCGACCTCTATGCCGCTGCCGGCGTCGAGACCGGTGACGTGTGGCGGACCGTGCAGGTGATCGGCAGAAATCATCAGTCCCCCGACACGGTGTCCTTCACCCTCGCGTCGAAGGACGGCTCCCCGCTTCCGGCTTTCCGCCCCGGGCAATACCTTTCGGTAGCAGTCCAGCTTCCCGACGGAGCGCGTCAGATCCGGCAGTACAGCCTGTCCAGCGCTCCCTCGCAAGACCATTGGCGCATCACCATCAAGCGCGTCCTCGCCACCACGGACCTCGACGGAACAGCACTCCCCGCCGGTGAGGTCTCGAACTTCCTGTTCGACAACGTCTTCGAAGGCGATACCCTCGAGGTGACCACACCGTTCGGAGATCTGGTGCTTCCGGAGGACGACAGTCCGATCTTCCTCGCCTCTGCCGGCATCGGATGCACACCGATGATCGGCATGCTCGACCACCTCGCCGAAACGGGCGACGAACGCCGGATCTCGATCCTGCACGCCGACCGGTCTCCCGCGAGCCACGCCCACCGCCGTGAACTCGAAACGCTTGTCGAACGGCTCCCGTCCGCCTCGGTGCACCGCTGGTACGAGGATCTCGGCGTGCGGCAGCCGTTGGAGACCATCCGGATCGGACGTGCCGACATCTCGGATCTTCCGCTCGACCCCACCACGCAGGCGTACCTGTGCGGTCCGTTGCCGTTCATGCTTTCGCTCCGTGAGGCACTCATCGCGCGGAACGTGCCGGCCGAGAACATCCGCTACGAAGTGTTCGGGCCGGACAGCTGGAGTCCTGCGTCCTGACGACACGACTCGTCGCCGCTCATCCTCCGCCCGTGATCGCCGCATGACCCGACGTGGAATTCGATACGCGGGCAACGACAGCCGGAAGCCTGGCGCCGGTACCGAAGCGTGCCGCCCGCCGGTGCAGACGTCGGCGTCGCCCGCGTCGGGGCGAGGGCGGAGGATGGTGCAACGGCTCTGCGTAGAACAACCGTTTGGCGAATTCGATCAGAACCAGATATCCGACGATCAGCACGACGAGCAAGGCGAAGAACCCGAGCGGCAGGCTCGTGAACCCGAGGTCCCCGGCGAACGGGGAATAGGTCACGCCGATCCCCACGGCGAGGACCACCGCCACGGTCACCATCAGGGTGCGGCTCGGCCGGCTACGGATGAATGGGGTACGGCGCGTGCGGATCGCGAAGACGATCAGGATCTGGGTGGCGAGCGATTCGACGAACCATCCCGTGCGGAACAGCTCGGGTCCGGCATGGAACACCCCGAGCATGAGCCCGAACGTCACGAAGTCGAACAACGAACTCAGCGGGCCGAAGAAGAGCATGAACCGGCGGATGAACGCGATGTCCCAATGCGACGGCGCGCGCAGTTCTTCCGGGTCGACCCGGTCACCGGGAAGCGCGAGCTGACTCGAGTCGTAGAGCAGGTTGTTGAGGAGGATCTGACTCGGCAGCATCGGCAGGAAGGTGAGCACGGCCGACGCGGCAGCGGCGCTGAACATGTTGCCGAAGTTGCTCGACGTGCTCATCAGGACGTACTTGATCGTGTTGGCGAACGTGCGCCTGCCCTCGGTGACGCCATCGGCGAGCACGCCGAGATCCTTTTCCAGCAGAACCACGTCTGCGGCATCCTTCGCCACATCCGTGCCCGAATCGACGGAGATCCCCACATCTGCGGCATGGAGCGCCAGAGCGTCGTTGACGCCGTCGCCGAGGAACCCGATCGAGCGTCCCTGCCCGCGCAGCGACCGCACCAGCCGAGCCTTCTGTTCCGGGGAAACCCGGGCGAAGACCGTGGCCCGTCGCGCGATTTCGGCAAACTGATCGTCGTCCAGCGGTCCGAGTTCGGATCCTGTCACGCTGCCGCCGGAATCGAGTCCCAGCTCGGCGCAGATCCTCTCCGCCACCCGGGAATTGTCGCCTGTGGCGACCTTGACGGTGATACCGAGTTCCGCGAGCCGCTCGAGCGACTGTCGTGCCGACTCCTTCGGCTCGTCCGAGAACACGAGGAACCCCGTCAGGTGGAGGTCGTGCTCGTCGTCGGCTCCGACCCCGGTCCGCGACCCGTCGAGGTTCTTCGTGGCCACCGCAACGACGCGCCGTCCCTGGTCGAACAGCTGTGCCAGCCGCTCGCGTGCTCCGGCACTCTCCTCCACGCAGCGCGCCAGCACCGATTCGGGTGCGCCCTTGACCACCAGAAACGTCGCATGGCCGTCGGGATCGGCGGTCAGCGTCGAGGTCATGCGACGACTGTGGTCGAACGGTACGCCGTCGATACGCCGGTACCTCTCGGCCTGCCGGCCGCTCTCCCCCGCCGCCTCCCAAAGTGCCGTGTCCATCGCATTGGTCGCGATCCGGTTCCCGGAACCGCTGCTTTCCGTCTCGGTGGCGAGCAAGCCGTGCAGCATGGTGTGCTCGGCGCTGCTGCCGTCGAGAGGTACGGCTTCGACGAATGCGATCCGCCCGGTGGTGAGGGTGCCGGTCTTGTCCGTGATGAGGATGTCGACATCGCCCAGATCTTCGATGCACACGAGTCGTTTGACCAGCACCTTTTGTGCTGCCAGACGGCGGGATCCGGACGCCAGAGCGGTACTGACCACAGCGGGGAGCAACTGGGGCGTGATGCCCACCGCGATCGCGAGTGCGAACAGCAGCGATTCGATGAGCGGGCGATCGAGCAGCAGATTGATGAGGACGATCAGCGACGTCAGAACCAGCGCCACCTGCAGCAGCAGCACCGAGAAGCTCCGTAGTCCGCGCTGGAAGTCCGTTTCCGGTTCCCTGTCACCGAGCCCGCGGGCGATCCGACCGAACTCCGCGTTCGCTCCCGTCGAGACCACCACACCGGTGCCGGTCCCCGCGTGGACGATCGTGCCCATGAAAGCGCAATCCGTCATGTCCGCCGTTGCCGTCCCCTCCGGAACGACGTCGGTGGTCTTGTCCGCCGGTTCGGATTCACCGGTGAGCACGCTTTCGTCGCACTCGAGATCGACCACCTCCGACAGCCGGATGTCCGCGGGCACAACGTCCCCGAGAACGAGGCGCACCACGTCGCCTGGGACGAGTTCGGTGACATCGACCCGGGTGGCCTCCCCTTCCCGGAGTACGACGGTCACGTGCCGCACCTGTGAATGCAGCGCAGCGGTCGCACGTTCGGCTCGATATTCGTTGACGAACCCCAGCCCGACACTCGCGACGAGGATGATGCCGATGACGACTGCGTCGCTCCGGTTACCGAGAAAGAACGACGCGATCGCGGTCACGGCAAGCAGGAGCAGCAGGGCGCTCCGCAACTGTCGCGCGAGGACCGCCCACACCCGCACCCCGTAACTCCGCAGTGCGTTCGGTCCGACGCTCTCGAGCCGCTCCGCGGCAGCAGCGGCACTCAGTCCGGAAGACGAGGATCCGAGACGTGACAGCACCTCGGCGACGGGGAGCGCGGCAGCCTCGCCGATCGTCAGTCCGGACGACCCGGCCGTGTGCTGTGCTTGCTGCCCGCCGCCGATCATTGCGCCGGCACGACGGTTCCGGCCTCTGCCGCGGCCCCGCAGGCGCGTTCGGCAACGATCGCCCTCGTCGTTATCGCTGAGGTCGGCATGATCTCGCTCATCTCGAAGCCTTGACGTCCAACGCTGTGCTTTCGAACGCAGTTGCTCTTCCGCGTCGACCGTGCGGCGTCGGCGGACAGGCGCACTCGCGATCATTGCAGCGTCGGCGCAGGAATGCTGGCGAATGTTCGTTCTCCGGACCCCGCCGTGAGGGGATGATGGCGCGGTGATCGTCGTCGTGGTTGCGCTGATCGTGCTGGTGCTCGTCACCGCCGTCGTGCGACCGCGCGGATTGCCCGAGGTGGCGGTGGCCGGTCCCGCCGCGCTCCTGTTGCCGGTGATCGGGGCGCTGACACCGGCACAAGCGCTGGATCAGATTCGCGCACTCCTCCCGACCGTCGGTTTCCTCGCTGCAATCCTCGTGCTGGCACATGCGACCGACGCTCACGGAGTGTTCCGGTGGGCGGCCTCGATGCTGCGGCACAGCGCACGCGGAGATCCTGTCCGGTTGCTCGGGTGGGTCTTCGTCGCATGTGCCACCACGACCGCGGTGCTGAGCCTCGACGCGACCGTCGTGCTGCTCACTCCCGCTGTGCTCACCGCAGCCGCGGCCATGGGCATCTCCCGTCGTCCGGTGAGTTATGCCTGCGCGCACCTGGCCAACTCCGCCTCGACCCTCATGCCCGTCTCCAACCTCACCAACCTGCTCGTCTTTTCCGCCACCGGCCTCGGGTTCGCTCACTTCACCGTCTTGATGGCGCTGCCGTGGGTCGCCGCGATCGGAGTCGAATTCGTGATCGCACGGGTCTTCTTCGCGCGTGACCTACGGCCGGCCGAGCAACCACCGGCCGAGCCGGTGGCGGTGCGAACAGTGCCGGTGCCCCGCGCTGCACTCGCCGTGCTGGCCCTCACGCTGGCCGGATTCGTGCTGTCCGAGTTCGTCGGTGTCGGCCCCGTCTGGGTGGCCGTAGCGGGCGCGCTGGCACTGGCGGTGTCCGCACTCCGCGCCGGACGCACGAGCCCACGGTCCCTGCTGGCCGCCTCCGACCCATTCTTCCTGCTCTTCGTACTCGCCCTCGGTGTGGTCGTGGCGCCGCTGGCGACGGGCGCCATCGGCGACACGGCGGCTGCCTTTCTTC